>JBAUUG010000284.1:0-10244 GCA_049582585.1 Bryobacteraceae bacterium
ACAACAGAGAAAGAAGAAGATATGCCGACTCAAGAAGAACACGACGAACCCGAAAACCTGGTGGACAGTCCGCATCAGGCGGAACACACGGCAAGAACGTTGGAGGATGCCGCTGATTCGCTGGAAAGCTATTACGCTATCAATAATCGGAAACCATCCAAGGAAGCCGAAAAAGAGATCGAAAAAGAGCAGCAGAACAAGGGCGGCATTTAGGATGCGCGGCTAGTGGGTAACGATTTTCTCGCTCTGTGCGATGCGTTCGATGATGGACGCAAAATACGTCTGGTTCACGTTTCGGGGGCTAACCGGCGCAGGCGGCTGTGACTCCGCCCCGCTCAGAACCATCAGCACGCGATCGCCTACCGCGAGCGGCCGCGTATCAACCTGCTTTCCATCCGCCAACAACACACGGGCGCGAGAAATGTCAACTTTGAAGGTAGGCCCCGCAACCACGTACTGCGGATGTCCTCCCGCTCCCCCTGGATAGGCGTTCGGCGTTTTCATCGTCACGACCTCGCCCTGTATCCCGGTGATACCGCCTTGTATCACGAGCGGCTCGGAAGAGGCACTTTGTTGTTGTGCTTCGCGACCCCTCCCGCTGGCTAGCCCCGTCAGGAGCACCGTTGCTGCCAGCATATATTTGGGCATTTCATTTCTCCTTTCCGAGCTCTAATCACCAGCCCAGCACGGCGGCAAATATCAGTGGCGCAACGATGGAAGCATCCGATTCAATCACGTACTTGGGCGTGTCAATACTCAGCTTCTCCCAGGTGATCTTTTCATTCGGAATGGCCCCGGAGTACGAGCCATAACTGGTTGTCGAGTCGCTGATCTGGCAGAAGTAACCCCACAGCGGCGTTTCTCTCCGCTCCAGATCTTGCCGCAGCATCGGGACTACACAGATCGGAAAATCACCGGCAATACCACCCCCCACCTGAAAGAATCCGATGGACGATTCTCGCGAGGTATTCGTGTACCACTCCGCCAGCGAGATCATGTATTCAATCCCTGTTCGCACCGTGTGCACGTTTTGAACGTCCCCTGAGATGCAATGGCCCGCGTACATGTTCCCCAGCGTGGAATCTTCCCAGCCTGGCACGAACATCGGCAAATTCCGCTCCATCGCCGCGTACAACCAGCTATTTTTAACATCGATCTGAAAACTCTTTCCCAATTCCGGCGATTGCAGAATACGAAAAAAAAATTCGTGAGGGAAACATCGCTCGGCCTTTTTGTCGGCCGCTGTCCATTCGCGCAGAATGACGCTTTCGATTCGCCGCATCGCCTCGCCTTCTGGAATGCATGTATCGGTCACGCGATTCATGTGTCGCTCGAGCAGCGCCTGTTCGTCTTCCGGCCTTAAATCGCGCCAATGCGGAACGCGCTCATAGAACTGGTGCGCGACCAGGTTGAAAACATCTTCCTCGAGATTGGCTCCCGTGCAGCAAATTCCATGTATCTTGTCTTGCCGAATCATTTCGGCGAGCGAGATTCCTAATTCAGCCGTGCTCATCGCCCCCGCCAGCGTGAGGAACATTTTGCCGCCTTTTTTCAGATGAGCGGCGTAGCCTTCCGCCGCTTCCACCAGCGTGGCGGCGTTGAAATGGCGGAAATGATGCTTGATGAAGCTTGAGATCGGAGCTGGATTCATTTCGCTCAATCCAACTCCAGCGGCACATAAATCAAGTGCCCATCACGCTCAATCAGCAAAACAGCGGGCTCTCCGGATTTCATCGCATCGAGTACAGAGCGCAATTGATCCACGCTGCCTATGACTCGCCGGTTGACCGCGTAAATCACGTCTCCGGTCTCGAGCGGCGGTCCCGAATAGGGGGCGTTTGCCTTTCGCGCCGCCACCACTACTCCAGCCGGCCGACGCAGCTCGGGCATTAGCTGCAGCACCGGTTTGGTGATATCCAATCCCACGATTCCCAGTTGAGGCACCACGTTCTTCACCGGATCCACCATATCCGCTAATGCATCCAGCTCTTCTCCCGATTGCTCTTCCGTCACCACCGGCAGTTCGAGCTGTTCCTCTCCGCGTTCTAGGCGCAGTGTCACTTTAGTACCGGGCGTAAGCCTGTAAACATTTGCTTCGAGTTGGTGTAGGCTGGCCATCCGTTTGCCGTTTAAGGCGACGATAATGTCGTCAATCTCTACCCCGGCGCGATTCGCGGCGCCGTCCGGCTCTAGATCGGAAACAATAATGCCATGGTCCGTCTCGAGCGAAAGCCCCTCCGCCATCTGCGGCGTGATGGTTTCCCCCACCAATCCAAGCTGCGCGCGATGCACATGCCCTTGCGTCTTCAATTGCGTATAGACCTGCCGGGCGATGTTGCCGGGAATAGCAAACCCAAGGCCTTCGCTCCCGCCCGATTGCGTCAGGATAAAAGTATTGATCCCCACCACGCGCCCATCCGCATCCACCAGCGGCCCTCCGCTATTGCCGGGATTGATAGGCGCATCCGTCTGAATATAAACCATCGGATTATCGGGCCTCACTTGCCTTCCGATCGCACTCACTACCCCCAAGCTCACCGAATTGTCCAATCCCAGCGGATTGCCCAGCGCCAACACAATTTGACCCTGCTTCAGCTCGTCCGAATCGCCAAAAACGAGATAGGGCAAGTTCTTCCTGTCAATCTTAATCACCGCCAGATCGCTGTCCCGGTCCTCGCCCACCAGCGTGCCCGCGATCGGCCGGTTGAAAGATTTGTCGCCTTGCTCCCGCGCCTCCGCCTCCGCCCGGACATTCAACTGCACCTTGACGCTGTGCGCGTTCCTCACCACATGAGCATTCGTCAGAATATAGCCGTCCGGCGTCATGATAATGCCCGAACCGCTGCTGTCTTCCGCTGTCAGCAATTCACCACTCGTAGCCGAGCTCTCCCCCGTCACATAGCTCCGCACGAAGATTTGCACCACCGCTCTTCCCGAACGCTGTGAAATCTCTTCAAAGGACGTGCTCAGCTGCTTCAGAACGTCCATCTTCTCCGGATTGGGCATAGCCGGAGGCTTGCTTTGGACAGGCTGGGCCGGCTTCGGAGTCGGCTCCTGAGCCGCTGCCCGGTTCACCCACATGCCGCCCCACAGAAGCCAGCAGCAAGTCACGATTCTAAATTTCATCACAAACCTCGTAATCATCATTTGGATGCGCTAACCCGGCAGTTGAATGCGCGAGAATTGTTACTCTCAAACAGTACCCCGCACTTGCAAGTTCGCATCCGCATTTCGCGCCCAGCGCCTGCGCCCACTCATACTCTGCAAACCGAACCCTCGTTTTCTCCGGTTTCTCCCGATGTCAGTCCTCGATTAGTCCGCAGACCGCAGGCGCCGCTCGGCGGATCCTCTCTGGTCGCGCTTGGCATCCTCCTCAGCCGTCTTACAGGACTCATTCGCGAGCGCGTCATCGGCCATTTCTTCGGCGTCTCTGTTGTAGCCGATGCCTTTCGAGCCGCCATTCGTATTCCAAATCTGCTGAATAATCTCTTCGGCGAAGGCGTCCTTTCGGCATCTTTCGTTACTGTTTACTCCAAATTACGCGCGCTCGACAAAGCTGAAGAAGCGGAGCACGTCGCCGCTGCGGTTTTCGGAATCCTCTCGGTGGTCTGTTCGGTGCTGGTCGTTGCAGGCATCTCACTCACTCCAATTCTCATTGATCTGATCGCGCCGGGCTTCAAAGGCGACGAGCGCGCGTTGACCATTCACATCGTTCGGATTCTGTTTCCCGGCACCGGCTTGCTGGTCATGAGCGCTTGGTGCCTGGGTGTTCTGAACAGTCATCGCCGTTTTTTGCTCTCCTACACGGCGCCGGTCGCCGTGAACATCTGCATGATTCTGGCGCTCCTCGCTTATGGACCTCATTCGCCTCAAGATCGGTTGGCTTTAGACCTCGCCTGGGCCTTCGTGCTGGGCAGCGCCCTCCAGTTTCTGCTTCAGGTTCCCCGAGTGCTGCAATTCTTGCCCGGCTTCCGTCCGGCATTTGAGGTCACATCGGAGCATGTCCGTTCCGTCATCCGCAACTTCGGCCCCATCTTTCTCAGCCGCGGCGTGGTGCAGATCAGCGCCTATATCGATTCGATGATTGCCAGTTGGCTGCCTAGCGGCGCCGTCGCCGCTCTCGGGTATGGACAAGTGATCTCAATCCTGCCCATCAGCTTATTCAGCATGTCCGTTTCGGCTGCGGAACTTCCGGCCTTATCGAGCGCGGTCGGCACTCAAGACGAAATCGCAACCCTTCTTCGACGCCGCCTTTCCACTGGATTGCGGCGCATTGCGTTCTTCATCATTCCCTCGGCGGTGGCATTTCTCGTTTTGGGTGATGTGCTAACCGCCGCGCTTTACCAATCCGGCCACTTCCATCATCAGGATGCAGTATACGTATGGTCCGTGCTGGCCGGCTCCGCCGTAGGTCTCCTCGCGACATCGTTAGGACGCCTTTATTCGTCCGCTTTCTACGCTCTGCTGGACACGCGAACTCCGCTCCGCTTTGCGGTAATTCGGGTGTTGCTGACCACGGGTCTAGGATTCCTGTTCGCGCTGCAGATGCCGCATTGGCTCGGGATCGATCAGAAGTGGGGCATTGCCGGACTCACCGCATCGGCCGGTATCGCCGGGTGGGTGGAGTTCGCTCTGTTGCGCCATTCGCTCGGCAAGCGCATCGGAAAAACGCCGCTCTCGAGCGAGTTCACGCTGAAACTTTGGTTCATCGCTTTCTTGGCTGCGGCTCTGTGTTACTCGATCAAAAACCTTTTGGGGTCTTTGGGCCCAGCTCATCCGTTGTTCTTAGCGGCAATCGTCCTTCCTGTATATGGCGCAGGATACTTCGGAGGCACTCTGCTCGCCGGCGTAAAAGAGTCTCGAACCACACTAGACTCCGTTCTCGGGCGGCTTCGCGTATGACCAGGAGGTCTATGTCTCACTGGTAACAGAGCACGGCAGCGGCGTCTTTCAAGACCGGTCTAGACTAATCTTTGGCACACGTCCCCATGCCGATTACTGGTCCGGCATGCGGTGCATTCTTCCAAATGGTCGGTGCATAGATCGTTACTGCAGATTTTCTACGCTTTGAGACTATTCGCGATTTACAGCACGATTCACTTATATCAGTCAAGTTCACTCTAGGTACTTCCGGCCGTTGGAAGACAGAGCGGAACTGGCCTCCCGTTTTCGCGAGAGCGGCAGATAACGCACGCGGGTCGTGAGCCTCCGAACACTAAGGATCAAGTGATCGCGTTGCGTTCGCGTTTGAGACAATCAACTGACCGCGGATGAAGCTCAGGGTTTATCAGCGCTGCAGGCGCCTGCAATCTCGAGCATGGCCACCGGCTCGACGTTGGCATTCCTGGTGAAATCCTTGGCCTTGACGTATCCCCCGTAGGCTGCCGCATTGCCGGAGCAGACCAGCGCTCCATCGAGCGTGAACAACGCGTAAGCGGACACCGCGCCACCGCCGAAGCGCGGATGGCTTCCAAAAATACTGGTCTCCGTGATGATAGCGCCGCCCGATTCCATAGACTTCAGCCAGAGAATTCGCCAGGCATTGAGATTATCGAACCCTAAGCTCGGCTTGTCGCTCCCCGAGGCATCCGGATCATTGATTCGGAATCCCATCTGCCGTGCCAGCCCGTCGACCTGTAGAATCGTTATGATCGGCGGTGTACCCGAATTCGCTGAGGAAACCGCGGGTGTGGGACCGGCGGCGCTCGTTCCAGCGGGCGTCGCGGTCGGTGCTGGCGTCTGCGTGCCCAATGATGACAAGGTAGCGGGACTGGGAACTGAAGAAGCCGCGGGTGCCGTAAAATTCACAGCCCCTCCGGTCAAGCCGGCTAGGTACGCCTCAATTCCGTTCACCAGACTCTGTACTTTGGCCGCTTTCAATGTCACCTTAATGATGGTTGGGTTTTCATGGCTGCTGATGTCAGCATCCCGGCTCCTGATAGCCTTCAGAGCATCGGCCTTCGCTGCGGCGACGGACGTGACGTCGGCCAAAGTCCGCCCTGCTGCCGTAATAGTGTTCTCATCGTTCTGAATCGCCGTCATATCGGCAGCGGAGAGACCGATCCTCGGCCTCAGAAAATCGATTTGGGCCTTTTGAGCGCGTATATCATCCACAACGCCCTGTATCTCTGCTGGCTTCAAACTCGAGCCGGCTAGTTTCGCGTAATCTTTCTCGCGTGCGGTCTCGGCCTGCTGCAGTTGAGATCCCGCCGTAACAGCGAGTTGGTTGCACTGGTAGCTGTCCTGCAGTTTGCTATGAGCGTCGATCAATTTCGCCACTAATGCGATGAATGGGAAATTATCCTCACCTATATTGGCAATAGTCCACGGCGCAAGAACGTCTGGGATGAGAATCTTGACATTTCTCGCCCGCAATTTCCGCCCCACGGCTGAGATGAGGGCCTGATCTTGAATGGTGCCCGTAAACTCGTTCACGCTTTGGCTGGTTGAGAACAATGCGAGGATGCTCTGAATAACGGCAACGCCCTGGCTCACCGCGGTAACATCGGTTGGGAAGTTTGGGAGTTCCGAGGCGGCGCTAAGTATGACAGGACATCCGTTCGAGCCCTCCAGAACCGCGTGAGACTGCCTGATAAACGTCTGAAGAACCAGTACGTTCGAGCGCCACACCTGAAAGGTTGGCAGAATAGCCGAAATCGAAGGTACCACGACCACGCCCGGTGTCTGCGCGTCGGCGCGGCCGCCCTTTGCGATGCCCAGCAGTGATGCAACCTCACTCGAGATTGCGATGCTGTTCGTGCGCAGCGACTTATAAGCAAAGATCTCGGATTCGATCGAATAGCTTCCGCTGCTGGCAGCCGGCGCGGCAGGCGCTGCCGGGGATGGACTCGGACTGGTAGCCGCTTGTGGTGTCTGTGCCAGCGATATGCCGACGAACCCAAGCGCGGCAAATACAACGATCATTTTCTTGAAATTCTTATCTCTCATACTTTCTCCTAAAGACTCACATTGCCCTTAATTGGAATGCGGCCGCGACTGCGGCGTCCGCGTTCAGAAACACGCCGATCGGCTTGTCGGTATTCAAGGGAGATCCCGTCCCGACCAGGACTGACTTCGCCTCTTCATGTGTCAGGAGCGGATTCGCCTCCAGCATCAGTGCAAGCGCACCAGCGACTTTAGCCGCTGCACCCGATGTCCCGCCGAAATCATTCCGATAGTCAGTGTTTGAAAGGTCGCCGCATGTAACGTCATGGCTAGCGTCGCCCGGCGCGCTCACCACTACGCGAGGCCCCCAATTGCTTGCCTGCCCTCCTGAAGTAGCCCGTGGATTCACGACCGGATCAAAGTCCGTTGCCCCCACCAGAATGGAACCGCTGGCCGTAATCGCCGTTCCGTCATCCGCTAGACCGGCATCGCGGTCGCCGTTGCCTGCAGCGACGCAAACCACGAACCCCTTGGCGATGGCGAGGCGAATGGCCGCGTTCACGGCGGGAATCTGCTCGCAATTGCTTAGCGTCCCGGCAAACTGAGCTTCAATATTGATTACTACCCGGCGACCGCCCGAATCTTCGCCGGTAACCCAATCAATCGCGTTCACCAGTGGCAACCCGGGCAGCGGTGCGCCATTGGCCGCGTCGTACTGAATAGGCCACAGCTTCGCGGAGAACGCTACTCCGGCAATCCCCAACGTGTTACTCGCAGCCGCCGCAAGCCCCAGCACGGCCGTCCCATGATCTTGTTGCCCTGCCGTAACATCTTTTGAACCGTCAACAGCATTGAAAACATGTTCCAATTCGATATTCGGCGCCAGATCCTCGTGATCGAGAAAGAATCCCCCATCCACGTCTGCGATCACAACGCCGCTTCCCGACACGCGCGCCCATGCGCGATCCACGCCGCACCGGAAAACGTACCATTGGAACTGCCGATTCGTAACCGGCTCGAACGCCAGCCGATCGCTGGTGCCAATCAGAGGGTCGGCTGGAAACGCGGAAAGCACAACCGTCCGTACCTCGACCGCCTGCTCCATTTCCGGCAACGCGCGCAGATTGCGAACGATTGTGTCTATATCTGCATCACGGGCAAAATGCAGATCGATGAACCGGCTAAGGTGATCCCTCTCAGTTTGAGACCGTCGTCGCCGCTGCCCAGGATGGCGCATCCGGAAGCTGGCGTGCACTGCGCTAACGGCATGATCGTTCAGCACGCGGTGCAATCCTGTCATCTCCTCGCCGTTCGCCGCGGCAAATCGGAATGCCGATTTCGACTTCGCTCGCGCCGCGAGGCGTCGCAGGGGTGTCTTCAGCTCAATCTGCACGATCCGCAGCTCCGGTTCTAACTCGGCCCTGGTAGATCTGATTTCGTCCGGCATGAGCAGCGCGCTCACCTATATTTGCGCGGAATGAGAGGAAAAGAGGACACCCGGCCCGCGGATTTCGGTGCCTCAACCAATGACGGAAGACAAAGAGAGTTTCTGTACAAGCTGTTGAACGCACACAACCGCACGCGCAAGCAAGCTGTTTTGTGACGGCTTCCGCCAGCCCGGGCGTCAACTGGCGTTTATTCGGGCTAGCGCTTCACCTATAAAGAGCCCAACGAAGAGCAGGCAAATGCGCTCCGTCCAGTTAAACAGCGCGTCACCAACTTTTTCTATGCCGATATGGTACTCGACTCCTCCTACCAGGGCGAGCGTTGCTAAGAGGCCGGCTGCAACTGCGACTCGTGCCCACGCAATCTCGATACTGAGCAATGGCTCGGTCTGTATCATTCGCGGCGGGTAACTTTTAAAAAAGACCGACATGAAGCTATCTATTTAGTAAGCGGATTGGCTTCGTTTCTGGGGCCACACTGATAGACAGGGGCATCGCTTGGACACTTGGGGACGAAGTGATCGTTGAATCCGCTTTTATGAATACCGATTGCCAGCGTCCACAGATAGTCGGTCTTTGTGACATTCGAGAAATAGTCGAGGTTGTTGTCCGAAAGCTGTCCCGATCGAACATCCATGCAGCCTACGGGATAAGCCGCTTGACGGTGGCACCTCATACAGTTCGAGGCTATTCCGCCGGGCAAAGGCGCCTCAAGATAGGGATTAAAGCATCGCTTGGGGTCGTTTGTGACTGGTTCGTGGGGGGTTTCCATGCTAAGGGTTGCATCCATCACATAGTTGCGCCACGGTGTCTTGAGTGCCTGCGATCGGCCTGCCGAGAAATCTTGCGAGCCCCGTTTACACCGGTGGGGATGCCACCAGAAAGTTGCCCAAACCCAGTCCGGAATCTCTCTCGTCGCCAGATGAAAACCTACCAAAACTTTGTAAACCTGACCCGCGGGCGCGACCGTCAGCGAGCTTCCGATAGATTTGTCAAACAGCTTGAGCTGGTCAGATTGGAGCAGCAGTTTGAGCTCATCGGGCGATAGCTGGGAATGATGGAAATCCGAAAGAGATACTTGATTTTGCGGCAGAGGACCACCACAGGGCTGCGCATCCTGGTTCGGGTCGTCCGGCTGGACACAGGCTTTGACGAGCACCCTGTGATCGTCATCCCCGGGTTCGTGCGGGATCCCTGGGCACATATCGGGGTCCGCATCCCAAATACCGACGTCGCCATAGTTGCTGGTGACCAGCATCCAGATTAGTTTGAGCGCGACAGCGGTGTTCGGAACCGCTGGAATACTGCGCTGTTCGATAGGCTTACTGCCTGGACCAGAGCCGAATTGATGATTGAGGTCTCCAATCTTTTTGGCCTTCCAAAGTCGTTTCCTCAATACGTAATCGGTTAGCTCCTGGTTGTAAACGACGGTTGTTCTCAATAGAGGAATAGTGAGCAGCTTCGGCTCCAGTGCGCCGGAACGCTGGAGAAGTTGCATAGGTTGCTGCAATTCCTGCGGACTGAGGTTCCGAGTTCGTTTACCAGCCAGAACTTCTTTGGCGTTGTACCAGGTCTCCCAAAGCGGAACACGGCTTCCCTCGCCCTGAGTCAAGTCGCTATATAGTTTCCAGATGTGGTCCCGAATCGCATCCTTATTTTGCGTGTCGCGATATTTCAGCAGTGTCTTGTCCGTGAGCGGATAATTCGTGCTGGGTGGAATGCCCCGGTAGGGCGGGGGGCCGGACCGCGTCAGGGGAAGCGCGCAGATACCCATGATCACCCCGATGAGTAAGCCGACGGTGACTCTGCTCTTGAAACTCCTGCGCAGAATTGCTTGACGCCTTTTTGCCGGGCTAGCTTTTTGCGATTTTGAAAATCTGGGCCGTTCGGGGGCATGCATGACCGGTGTATCCA
>JBAUUG010000285.1:0-1856 GCA_049582585.1 Bryobacteraceae bacterium
GTGTCTGATTACTGAGAAAGCATGATGCGATAACGCAGACAGCCTCGAGCGGAACCATATTGCGGAGGTTTGCGGAATTCTTCGATCAGCGTGCCTCCATTTGCAAGGATCGCCTTCTGTGAGGCGAGATTGTCGGAATCGGCCGTCAATTGGACGTAGGGAAGTCCCTCGGCGCGCACCTCGTTCAACATAAGTGCAAGCGCTTTGGTCGCGTATCCTCGGCCCCGTTTCCACGGTACAACGGAGTAACCGATGTGCCCCAGAACGTGCGGCGGTAGTTCAGGCGTACCGGGCTGCCATCGAAAACCTATACTTCCACAAAATTCGCTATCCCATAGCCATCGATTAAAACCGGGGAGCCGCTCGACCGTTGACCCATCCGGCAACTTGACGGGACCACCTTTCGCCTCACGATCGTCAGCTCTTAAAGCAATGAAGCGCGCGGGATCCTCTTCAATCTCGGCAATTTCTTCTGCTGCGGCTTCTGCGGCGCGTATGGTATCCGACGACCATCCTCGCCGGAGAGCATCCAAATAACCCGGCAGATAGTTCTCGCCAGGAACAACTAATTCAAGCGTCGCCATGCCATCGCGACTAAGGTCCCGAAACACACACGCTTACTGCACCATCTTTCTCTGCTTCCGCAAGAACGCCGGAGTATCGTAATCATTCACCGGCGGCAGCTCCTGAATAACCGGCTCGGGCGAACCATTCTGCGCAACCGCCGGCTCTTCCGGCTCGGCGTGACGGGCCGCTGTCGCAGGAAACTCCGGAGTAGTGGCATGTGTAAACGGGAAATGCGGATTGCGCCGATCAATCTCAGGAAGGGTGTCGCGCTGAAAGCCTGTCGCGATCACCGTGATCTTCACGTTGCGTCCCATATTCTCATCCAGCACGATCCCGAAATTAATCTGCACGTCGTCATTCTCGGTTGCGGCGCGAATCAGGTTGCAGGCTTCATTCACATCGTGAATTCCCAGGTGGCTCGAGGCGGTGATATTGATCAACACCCCGCGAGCGCCCAGCACGCCCCCTTCTTCCATTAGCGGACTGTTGATCGCCTTGCGCGCCGCCTCGACGGGCGCATTCTCTCCGGCCGAAATCGCGGTTCCCATCATGGCGTAGCCCATGCCCGACATAATGGTTCGAATGTCGGAGAAGTCGCGGTTGATCAGTCCAGGAGTGGTAATGATATCGGCGATGCCCTGCACAGCCTGACGCAGCACGTCGTCGGCTAATCGAAAGGCCTCGAAAAAACTCGTGCCCTTGGGAGCCAAGCCGAGCAGTTTCTCGTTGGGAATGCTGATCAGGGTGTCGCAGCTCGCGGCGAGCTCGGCCAGCCCGCGCTCGGCTTGCTTCATCCTGCGCGGCCCCTCGAAGGCGAACGGCTTGGTCACCACCGCTACCGTAAGCGCGTTCAACTCCTTGGCGAGCGAAGCCACAACGGGAGCGGCACCGGTGCCGGTGCCGCCTCCGAGTCCCGCTGTGACAAACACCATATCGGCGCCTTCCAGAATCTCAATAATCTGTTCGGTATCTTCGAGCGCCGCCTGACGCCCCACCGAGGGATCCGCGCCTGCTCCGAGACCGTTCGTCAATTTCTTCCCGATTGCCAGCCGGTTCGCCACCGGCGACGCGCCGAGCGACTGCTTATCCGTGTTCAATATGTAGAAATCGACGCCCTTCAGGCCTTCCTGCAGCATGCGCGCCACCGCATTTGAGCCGCCGCCCCCCACGCCGACCACCTTAATCTTGGTGCCAAGCTGCACTTCTTCTTCGATCAGGAATTTCAAATCGTCTACCATCTTTAAGCCTCGCTTTCCTCTCGATTTCGCGAACCTTCTTACTTCAAAACC
>JBAUUG010000286.1:0-2813 GCA_049582585.1 Bryobacteraceae bacterium
GGCCTAACCATCCCACTTGGACAGACTCTGGCCGAACTGTCCTCCGCCACAGAGACCGCTCTCTGCGCATGTTTCAATATCGCAAGACACGCGTAGCATCTGCAAAGCGACGACCAATCTATCATCCACGTTCAAGGCCGAAACAGTGGGTATCGGGCGATGGACGCGCGCCAAAAAAAGGGCACGCCACCGGCATGCCCGTCTGATCTCGCTATTCGTTAACCTTTCTTCGCCTTGAACTTCTTCCACCGGGCACGTTGAGCTGCGGCGATCCTTTCACGCGCATCCGCAGAAAGCTTTCGTCTCGTGCGTCCTCCGCCAGCTTTTCCTGTAATGCCACTGAGCGCATCGATTGCTCGATCTAACTTTGCACGTTCTTCTTTCAACTGCGCTAGTACCGCACATAGGTCCGCCATGGGGCTCACTTTCTTGATCGGGGAAGATTTAACAACTCGATGGCAAACATCATACCGAAGTGCGGGTGCGGAAGCTTGTGTATCAGGCAAATTGCAATTCGCCCCGGTTCTCGATATAAAGAACCTGTCGAGTCAAACCAGTATCTTCTGAATGTGGATTGGGCTGCGACGCGACCGACTTGCTTGTCGAACTGAGTTCCCGAAAAGTCTGGCCAACGAGAAGTTCTACGAGGCCACACTTATGGATGGCGCCTGGTACGGGCGCGGAGCGTAGTAGGCCACTCGCCACAGAAGCACCGATCGTTGTCTCTCACAGGCTTCCCCGTGGTTTCCAACAATGGCGTTTCACGGCGATCAAACGGATTCGTCTAACCCTCACGACCGCTTCAGCGGGTTGCGCATCAGAAGATAAGAGTCCCGCTCCCGTACACAAAAGTCGGATAAGTCGGACACACATTCACAGCCGGAGTGATCGTGCTGCAGGTTGCGGTCGGCGCCCCGACGGTACTTCCCGCACCACTTATCGCCGCATTCGTTCCCGTGGGGCTGAACCCACCGAGTCCGGTCGGATTATTAATGGTGAAGTCCGAGGGAACATTGGCTGATGTCCCCGACGTTGGGAAGTTCGAATTCTTGGTCTGCGGATCGACACTCGCCGTTCCTCCAGAGTCTTCATCCATCAGCACCGGGACGCTACCGGTCTGCCAGCTATCGGGCAGAGTGTCGAAAGTCAGGTTCTGCATGTTACTGGCCCCGGTGACACAAGCATTGGTGCTGGTAAGGCCTCCCGCTCCCTGATTCTTCAGAACTGAAAACGCATTGGAAACCGTTCCAAAAGATTCGGCGAAATTCCAATAGGCGTTGCCCTGGAAGAGTTGGTAATCGGAGTAGGACGCGGCTCCAGTCGAACTGATGCACGAGTCCTTACAGCCCTGAATTGCACTAAACACCGTTCTACCAGTCTGAGATTGTCCACTCTTCACATCGAAGGCAAACAGATTGTCGATGAGCTTCACTTCGAGAATTTGCCCTCCGGAGCCGGGGCAGCCGTTCGCAGCCCATGGACTGTCTTCGGTGAATATGCCGGCGTTTCCAAACGCAAAAATGTTGTTCTCAAAAAGATTCGGATTCTCGGATTGAGAAGCCAAACCTTGCGTGACGTGGATCGCGTTACCGTCCACGTTGAAGACCACGTTGTTTTCAACATCTGCGTTGGCGGTTTGCGCATCGAGATAAATCCCTTCGCCGCCGTAACCAGAACCAGAGACCTTATTGCTGCCCAGGACGTCGATGATGTAAGAATCGGTGGTGTCATAAACAACGTTTCCGTAGATTTGGTCGCCCGTGGCTGATCCATTTGAGCCACCGACATTGAAGTAGAGTGAGCCGCCATCGGAAGTGATCCCCTGCATGAGGTTCGAGATCAGATTGTTATTTACGACGACATTGTTGCCGTCCTGGCTTGTCCCTGAGGAATTGTGGCCACACGAGTCGTAGCAAATCGAGACGCCCGCATGATAGCCGTCGTTAATTGTGTTGTTCAGGATCTGGTTGTAATAGCCGTTCGCTTCAGTGATACCCTCGCCATCCGCCAACACCCGCGAGAACCCCTGCACGCGGTTATTCTGCACGAGTACATCCTGTACCACTGCTGTGGAATCGCTGCTCTTCGGATAGTGACCGATACGAACGCCGCTATCGCCGATGTCGTAGAACAGCGAGTTTTCGATCAGATCGCAAAACGAAGAACTTGTCGGCGGAGCATTCGTCGAACATAGGCTCGTCGCTTGCGTCGCACCCGCGAGAATGCCCGATGCGGATGTGTGGCGCACGGTTACGCCGTTGAAGATGACGAACTGACAGTTCTCGCAATCGATAGCTTGAGGAGCTGGCATTTCGCCATTCAGATCATTGTTGAAGCCGCTCTGGTAGTTGTCGGCAGATAGCGCGTAATTTGGATAGAAGTTGTCGGTGTCAAACGTAATGCCGTTGAAGGTCACATACTGCAGGCCGGTGGCCCAGACCAGGCTACCGCCGATGTAGTCATTCTGTGCCACACCACTCACAAGAAGCGGGTATTGACCTCCAGCCGGGAACTGAGTTCCCGTCTGGGGTAGTTGCGGGATGATGATCGTATCCGTTGCAGGATTCTCGCCAGAATTGGCGAGGTAATTCAGCACCCAATTGCCTGCGCCCAGGTGCCTATCGAGGAACCAGATTCCCACCTGTCCTGCAGTTTGTGCTGCGGTGAAGGCATCGTAGCTATTCTCGATGATGAAACGATGCCCAACCGTCGGCCCCATAAAATTGAAATTGGTTCCATTGCCGGCCTTGGTTGGGCCTGCGAGATAAATGATGTGATTGGTGGTATCGACGCAGTTCACGCGGATCACATCC
>JBAUUG010000287.1:0-11529 GCA_049582585.1 Bryobacteraceae bacterium
GTCCATAGCAGGAACAATCTGCGCATTGTATCACTTGGGTGAAGCCATCTAGGCGCATGATTTGTGGCCCCTGTGAAAACGTGTGCTTAAAGCTCCCGAACACTCGCTACTGCGCTCATCGGCGTTATGTGCTTTTGTATATAAGCTCATGACCGTCCTTTCGTATGCGAGTATGTTCAGGCCACCCCCGAAGTTATCGTGTAGTAATTCGGCAATCGCATTGAAGCGATTGGCCATACTGTTTTTGCGCAAACCGTGATCGGTAGACGGGCCGCCTAGGAATGGCACCCAACCGAACAGGCTTAGGATAAATCTTTATAGTTATTTCCACCCATCTGACCACGAGTTTTTCAGACTGGACCCTCAAGTACGGCACGCCTCATGAAGCCGCTGTAATTTGAATCTCGTCAAATAGTGAAGAATGGTCTGCGGTCATATCAGCAGCAACGCAGATTTAGGACATTACCCACCTGCCTATAGTACGGCTCTCATTCTCCAGATCTTTATGGGGCTCAGCCGGGCATTCCATCGAAAGATTAAGCAAAGCGGCCCATTGCTTAATTTGACCGACCCGCTCAGAGGAACGAATTTCTTCGATGTTTGTCGGCTGTAGACATTCTCATCGAGTCACAACGAGCCTCGAATGCGCCCGCACGGATCGATTGACAAGACCCGGTCCCGCCAGCGAACTTGGTTTCCCGCGTAAGATGCCATCCAGACGGCAAAAGCGTACAGGTCCCAGAGGGGCGCAAGCCAACAGAAGGCCGCTCCGGCAGGACTGCGCAGCACGAACCAGCCGTTGAGCAGAGCGGACACAATACGGAAGCTCGCCAGGATCGCGGCCGGAATCCCGGCCCCACACAGAAGGGCCGCCACAGCCCACACGCCTGCCTGAGCTATGGGGAGTCCGGCGTAGACGGCGCCTTTGGTCAGGCGAATGGTGCGCGCCCAGCGGAGTTGGTGACGCCAGACTCCGGGCCAGGTGGAATCAGCGAGCGCAATCTCGACTACATAGGTCGAGAGCATAGCGCGTCTTTGAAGCTCAGTGATGTGCTTGGCGAGCTGATAATCGTCCGCGAGGTAATCGGCTATTGCGGCAAAGCCGCCGGCGCGTTCCAAGTCAGCGGCGCGAAACGCAAGAGTCGAGCCCAAACCGAACTCACGAACCCCGATGAGCTGTGCGACCAGCGTGCTCGGCATGAAATCCGTCGCTATGCCAAGCGATTCCCACGCGGCGGGCAAGTTATGCGCTTTGGCTCGATACAGGCACGTCACCAGGCCAATCTCGGGCCTCGCGAGCGGAGCGATAACGGTGGACAGGTAGGTTGGACCCACTCGAACATCACTGTCGTTGACCACCCAAACCGGATACTGTGCATGACGCGCGAGTTCCATCAGCACGCCCACTTTGCCGTTCGGCGCCGGAAGAGCGCCGATAAACAGATGGATGGCGACGTTCGGAAATTCGCGCTGCAAGCGGCGCACTTCGGGGACCGCTGAATCATCCGCGTTCTGGGCTCCGAACAGAATTTCAAAGCTCGGATAATCTTGCCTAGCTTGCGAAACGAAGGCTTCGTAAGTATTCGGGTCGAGCCCACGGAGGGGCTTCAATACGGAAACGCCGGGATAGCGGAAGGCGTCACCGCTCCCTGACGGTCGCGGCTCGGAAGTGTTAGCGAGCAGATGCCGCAATGCACCGATAATAGCCAGAAGTTGATAGAGCGCGGCCGGAATGAAAAGGAACCAGAACAGGCGCAAGCCGCGCTATCTGGCGAGCAGCAAGACGCCGCTCAATACGAGCAAAGCTCCCGCAGCGCGCCGTTTTCCGACAGCTTCGTTCAGGACGAACTTGGCTAAAACGGTTTCAAGCACAAAGGTCGCCGCCGAAGCTGGAACCGCAAAGCTGAGCGGGGCAGTTTGCACCAGGGCCATAAAACTGAAGAACGAGACGGCCATGCAGACAATCGCCAGGAACAAATATTTCCGTCTGACGATCATGGCCAGCAAGCGCCCGAGTCCTCGCGCGTTCACGCTCTGCTCGCCGCTTCGCTTCATTTCATAGCTCTGCAGCAAATCGCTAAGAACCGTGGCGAAAACGATGATGGAGAGCAACAGCCACTTCATTCAGAAGCTCCGCAGATTGAGGTGCGCTGCCTGGTGGTCCCGACCAGCGCGGTGCCTGCGAATATCAGCAGAGTTCCGGTCCAATGGATTGGGGTCACCGACTCATTCAGGAACACGCATCCGAATACCGCCGCCAGAACGTAGCCCAAGCTGGTGAGCGGCAACACAAAACTCAAATCAGCCCAACTCAGCAGGGCCATTCGCGTAAGCAGCCACAAGATGAGGAGTGCGATGCCGAGAGCCACAAAGGGGTTCAGCATGGCTCGCAAATAATCCAGCGGATTGATGGAAACGGATTCCGCGATATGCCTCATGCCCCAAGCAAGAGAAAGATTGCCGAGCGCATTCAGGAGCACAACGGCACTAACCAAGGCAAGCGTTTTCGCGGTTGACGTACGTGCTCGCTCTATCGCTTCGCGGCGATCGCAAATGGCGAGCGCCGAGCTGTCTCCTGCTGCCAGATCAATCTCCTGCACTGAGAACCGCAGACTGCTCTTTTTGTTCCTTCTGCTCTTTAACGAACAGCTTGCGCTTGGAACGAAGCGCCAGATATTCGCGCGCCTCTTTGTAGAGCCGGCGGCGCTCCGAGTTGTCGAACATTGCTTTTCTGATCAGCCGGAACGCCACCTTCGGCCTGAAGTAAAACTCGCCATAGAACCGCTCTACCCACTCGACCAGCTCTCCTTTGTCGAGTCCCGGGTATTCATAGTTCGGCAACTGGTGGCCGGCCTCGTCGGCCATCACCTCGTCAATCGTGATAAGCCCGTTTTTCTTCACGTGATCGTAGAACTCAGTGCCGGGAAACGGATGACCCAGCGACACCTGAATGGTTTCGACATCCAGCTCTTTGGCGAAGTTGATGCTCTTGCGAATGGTGTCCCTAGTCTCGCCGGGCAAGCCAACGATAAAATCGCCGTGTATTGTAAGGCCAAGTTTTTTGCAGTTGGCGGTGAACCGGCGGGCCATGTCGATGGTCGCGCCCTTCTTGATGTTCTTCAGGATCTGTTGATCGCCCGATTCATAACCCACGATCAGCAACCGGCAACCGGCATCCTTCATCGCCTTCAGCGTGTCGTAATCGGTGGTTACGCGCGAGGTGCAACTCCAGGTGAACTTCAGATCCTTGAGCTTGTTGCAAAGCTCAATCGTGCGCGCCTTCTGATAATTGAAGGTGTCGTCGTCGAAAAAGATTTCCTTCAGGCCGGGGAAGTTCTCGAGTGTCCAGCGGCATTCCTTGACGATGTCATCAGAAGAACGCAGGCGCCAGCGATGGCCGGAGTGGGTTTGCGGCCACAGGCAAAAGGTGCACTGAGCCGGACATCCTCTAGTGGTATAGAACGAGACGTACGGATTCAGGAGAAACGGGACGTTATAGCGCCGGAAATCCAAGTCGCGCTTATAGACCTTGGTTACCCAGGGCAGCGCGTCGAGATCTTCAATGACGCCACCCTCCGCATTGTTCTGGAAGCCGCCATTTTTTCTGAATACGGCTCCGGGAATCTCGTCAAGGGGCTTGCCCATGGCGAAATCTCGAATCTGATAATCGAATTCGCGCTTGATCACGAAATCGATAGCCTTCGACGCGCGCAGGCTCTCTTCGGGCTTGACCGTGACGTGAGGCCCGACGAATGCGACCCGCAGCTTCGGGTTGACGTCCTTCATCATTTCCGCGATCTTCACGTCGACGTGAAAGCCCGGGGTGGAAGTGAAGAGCACCAGAAGCTCAAAGTCCGATGCCATTGCGACCGTCTGATCAATCGATACCTTATGCGGCGGCGCGTCCAGTACTTTGCTTTCGGGAATCATTCCGGCCGGATAGCAAAGCCACACCGGGTACCAGTACGATTCAATTTCGCGAGCGGCCGGCCAGCGCGAACCTGCGCCGCCATCAAACCCCTCGAAAGAAGGAGGGTTCAGAAAAAGTGTTTTCATGGACTCCCTTACGCTTAACCTTTAGGTTACTTTGTTTTGAGGGCCAGACTCAACTCTTCAAAGCTCGCCGGAGGGTAGACGGGGGCGTACAGCGTAATCCCGGCCTTCAGCGGGACAAAGTTCGAGTAGTAGATATCCAGCCCCACCTTACCGATCAGGTGAGTATCGATGACGCTGCTCATGTACTGCGGAATCGCGACACCTGTTTCGACCGCATAGGCCCTCTCAAACTCGATCTTTTTAAAGAAGATAGTAGGGTTTTTAACGAAACGGCCCTTTTCAAACATAGGCAGGAAAGTACGAGTGTCCAGCCAGATCTCGCCTTTGAAGAGTCCCACCTTCTTTTTTTTCGGAGAGAGCTGAAAGACAAAAGCATCCCGGCCATAGATTCCCTTCTCACCCTTGAACTTAAATCGGTAGTTCGCAGGCGTAATGGCTAAGCTTCGGTCGCCCTGGCCCTGCTGCTCAGCCTGCAAATAGCGGGCAATCACCTGAATCTTGACCGAATTATCGCCTTGGAAGCCGATCACTCGATAGCTGATTCTTCCCACTTCAGAGACCTTACGGAGCGCCCGCAGACGGCCATGTTGCTTTAGTTTTGGAATCGCGGCGTTTATGTCGACTTCCATCGAAGCGTTGCGAAACACGTCGCAAGCTTCAGTCGCCTGTATATATTTGCTGACGATTCTCGCCGAGGAGCCGGTTGAGTCGTTTTCAGAGTCATTGGCTGAGGCGGCGAGAGCCCCAACGGGGGAAAGGATCGTTGCGGCCAAAAAAGCTAAGATTTTCGTTTGCAATTGACTTACCAGCCTTCTACTATCTAGCGCTTAGATCAAATCCCCGCACCGGGAGTTGCAGACTTCCGGTCCAATTTGCAATGCAACCAGAGTGCCGAACCCGAACGACTGGAGCCGTGCGATTAAGATAGAAGCGGTTACGCCCTGAGATTATGCGCCGCGAATATCACAACTGGTACAGCCACAGGCTGGGCCGCAATATGGAAATGCTGGTGTATGGTCACACCGGGTTGCCAGTACTTGTGTTCCCCAGTTCTCAAGGCCGTTTTTTCGAATATGAAGACCGGCAAATGATCCACTCTATCTGGCAGAAGATCAATGCCGGACATCTACAGGTTTTTTGCGTGGATAGCGTCGACTCGGAAAGCTGGTACAACCGCGGCATTCACCCCCACGACCGGGTGATGCGGCACAACGCCTACGAATCCTACATCATTTACGAGGTGCTGCCGTTGATCAAAGGAGTCAACGGGGGAGACCGCATTTGTACTACGGGCTGTAGTTTGGGGGCGTACCATGCACTCAATTTTGCGCTGAAACATCCGGATGTGACCGCTAGCTGTGTCACTATGAGCGGCGCATTCGATATGCGATCTTTCATGGACGGATATTACGACAACGATTTCTACTTCAACAATCCGGTGGATTACGTTCCGAACATGAACGATCCCTGGTTCCTGGAGCGGTACCAAAAGATGAAACTAGTATTGGCCGCCGGAGATCACGATATTTGCCTGGGCGCGAATTTTCTAATGGCGCAATTGCTGGGCCGGAAAGGCATTCCGCACTGGCTGGATGTGTGGACCGGCGGCGAGCGCCACGATTGGCCGTTGTGGCAACGCATGGCGGCAAAGTTTTTTGAATGACGCCGCGAGAGGAAAGGTAAACGGATGCCTAAGATCGGGATCATCTACGGGATGGAGAATACGTTTCCACCGGCGCTGGTCGACCGGGTGAACAGCAAGAAGGTTCGGGATGTCACCGCTGAGCACATTCGAATCGGCGCGGTCAAGATGGCGGAGCCGAGCGGGTATCGAGTCATAATCGACCGCATCTCGCAAGACATAGAGTTCTATCGCGCTTATTTGAAGAACGCGGTCCTGACCGGAACCATCGTCATAAATAATCCCTTTTGGTGGAGCGCGGACGATAAATTCTTCAACTATGCGCTGGCGAGCAAATTGGGCGTGGCGGTACCGAAAACGGTGGTATTGCCGCACAAATCACACCCCCCCGGCACAACTGTTCAATCCATGCGGAACCTGGCGTATCCGCTGAACTGGCAGGAAGTCTATGAGTACATTGGATTTCCGGCATTTCTTAAGCCGTTCAGCGGCGGCGGGTGGAAGCACGTGTTCAAGGTGAACTCGCCGGAGGAGCTCTTCGCCGCTTACGATCAGACCGACACGATCTGTATGACTCTACAGACCGCGGTTGAATTTGACGAGTATTTTCGATGCTATGTCGTTGGGCAGGAAAAAGTGCGCGTTATGAAGTACGATCCGAAACAGCCGCACCACCTGCGATATGTGAAAGACGGCGCCGCGAGCTCCGAGGAGCTGCATAATCGCGTAGTTCAAGATGCGCTGACCCTGTGTCGAGCCTTGGGCTACGACTTCAACACCGTTGAATTTGCAGTCGAGAATGGTATTCCGTACGCGATTGACTTCTTGAACCCCGCTCCCGATGCGGACGTTCATTCGGTAGGCGAGGCGAATTTCGAGTGGGTGATCGAAAACGTGGCTCAAATGGCGATTGACAAGGCGCTCAGCGATGAACAGCCCCAAACGCAGTACCACTGGAGCCATTTCTTGAAGGGCGGACCAGCAAAAACGACGGCGGCTAAAAGGTAGGACAGCTAAGAGGTAGGGACGGACACCTGCGTCCCGGCATTTTGGCAATAAGGCACACGCATGAGACCTAGTCTGACCATTGGTATCGAAGAAGAATACCAGACCATCGATCCTGAAACACGCGATCTGCGCTCGCACATCGATTCCGAGATTATCGCCAAAGGAAAGATGCTGCTCAAGGAGGCCGTCAAAGCGGAGATGCACCAATCCGTGGTCGAGGTGGGCACCGGGATTTGTAAAGACATCAAAGACGCGGCGAAGGAGTTGAAGGCGCTGCGAACACAGATTGTCAATCTGGCATCGCAAAACGGTCTGCGGCTGGCGTCAGCGGCGACCCACCCTTTCGCCGACTGGCGCAAGCAGGATATCTATCCGGACGAGCGATATTTCACCATCGTGCAGGATCTGAAAATGGTGGCGCGCGCGAACCTGATCTTCGGCCTGCATGTCCATATCGGCGTCGAAGACCGCGAAACCGGCATTCATTTGATGAACGCGGCCCGCTACTTCCTGCCGCACATTCTCGCGCTCTCCACCAATTCTCCGTTTTGGCTGGGCATGGATACCGGCTTAAAATCGTACCGCTGCAAAGTTTTCGATAAATTTCCGCGAACCAACATTCCCGATTACTTCCCGAGCTACGGCGAGTATGAGAGTTTCGTCAACCTGCTGGTGAAAACGAATTGCATCGACAACGCGAAGAAGATCTGGTGGGATATTCGGCCGCATCCCAATTTCCCGACCCTGGAATTTCGCATCTGTGACGTTCCGATGAGGGTGGATGAGACGCTTGCCATAGCGGCGCTGATTCAAGCGACAATAGCCAAGCTCTATAAGTTGCATGCGGCAAACCAAGGCTTCCGGCTATACCGGCGCGCTTTGATCATGGAAAACAAATGGCGCGCCGCGCGCTACGGGCTGGATGGAAAGCTGATCGATTTCGGCAAGCAGACCGAGGTTCCTGTGCGTGACCTTATTTACGAGTATCTGCACTTCATCGATGATGTCGTCGATGAACTCGATTCGCGGCAGGAGATCAACTATATCCATAGGATTCTCGAAAACGGCACGGGAGCGGATCGCCAGCTGCGGATCTTCCAGGAGACAGGAGATTTAGCGAAGGTCATGGATTACATCGTGTATGAGACGGGGGCTGGTCTCTCTAGTGAAGTGGTGGGCGCCGGCGCCGCAAGATGAGCACCGATCTGAACCATAGGAATTTCGATCCCGAGCTGAAGCCGGGCGCGCACAATGCAGTATTTGTGTGCCTGAAGGTGCAGCCTTCTGAAAAAGTGACGCTCATCGCGGATCTCGCGTGTGAAGAAATTGCCGCCAGTCTGGTTGCTGAGCTCAATGCCTGCGGCTGCCCTTACCGAGCTTTTGTTCTCGAAGATATTGCTCCGCGACCCTTGACGGACATGCCGCAGATCATTCTGGACGACATGAGCTCGAGCCAGGTGAGTATCTTCGCGGTTCAGGCGCAGGCGAATGAGCTGAAGACGCGCATGCAGATGTGCGAGGTGGTGAACCGCAAGAAGCTGCGGCATGCTCACATGGTCAACATTGAAAAGAAAATCATGCTCGAGGGCATGCGGGCCGATTTCTTGAAGGTGGATGAATTGACCGCGCGAGTCATGAACATAGTGAACAAGGCACAATCCATCCGGGCAGTCACTCAGGCCGGAACCGACATTCGCGCGGAATTGACGTCAGATTACAAATGGATCAAGACGAGCGGCATTATCAGCCGGGAAAAGTGGGGGAATCTGCCTGGCGGCGAGACATTCACCTCACCTCTCGAAGTGAATGGCACTTTTATCGTGGATGGCGTGGTTGGCGATTACCTCTGCTCGAAATACGGGGATCTGAAGAGCACGCCTTTGACGCTTAAAGTAGAACGAAACCGGCTCACGGCAGCTTGTTCAACCAACAAAGAATTGGAACAGGAATTCTGGCGCTACACGCACCGCGATGAGAACAGCGACAGAGTGGGTGAATTTGCCATAGGCACGAATCTGGCACTGCGCGACGTAGTCGGGAATATCTTGCAGGATGAAAAAATACCCGGTGTACACATGGCTTTTGGAGATCCCTACGGCGCGCACACCGGGGCCCAATGGACTTCTTCCACCCATATCGACGTGGTTGGAAGAAAGTTTGATATTTGGGCGGATGACCAGCAGATCATGAGCGGCGGCCAGTTTTTGGTTTAGGCGAAGGGCTGCCGTGATACCCGAATTTCGCCGGCGATTCAACGAGCGGTGGTCCCCCGAGCTGTATTCCGAATTTCTTGCGCGGATCGATGAAGCCGCGGGCACGCACATTGGGTTCCGCCTAAGCGAAACGCCGGTCTTTTTACCTCAACCACTGCTGGACAAAATGGTGCGGTACGGGCAGGAACTGTACGGGCAACTCGCATCCAATCCGGGATACCGCGCCGCATCGGATTCAGCTATTCCGCCGCAATTCAACGTGCCGAATGAACCCGAGCATCCGCTCTTCGTGCAAGCCGATTTCGGGCTGGTCCGCGAACCGGATGGCGCTCTCGAGCCGAAGCTGGTTGAGATACAAGGGTTTCCTTCCCTCTACGCCTTCCAGCCCGCGCTCGCCGAGCAATACCAGCGTGTTTATCGATTGAATGAGACGCTGAATGCGCACCTGACAACCTTCCTCGATGGGCTGAATGAAGAAAGCTATACAGAACTTCTCCGGCGCATCATTCTGGGGGGGCATGCGCCTGAGCAGGTAGTCCTGCTCGAAATAGCGCCCTACGAGCAAAAGACGCTCGCTGACTTTCTGCTCACCCAGAAGATGCTCGGAATTAGAATTGCCTGCATCACTCAGATCAGAAAACAGGGCCGCAAACTCTATCTGGACGACGTCGAAATCAAGCGGATCTATAACCGGGTCATCGCGGACGAGTTGCTGAGGAAAGGCATCACTCCGGATTTTCACTTCACCGACGATTTAGATGTCGAATGGGCGGGTCACCCGAACTGGTTTTTTCGGCTGAGCAAATTTTCTCTCCCGTGGTTTCAGCACGCGAGCGTTCCGGAGACCTGGTTTCTGAGCGAAATGAAAGAGCTGCCGGAGGACCTGGATCGATACGTTCTTAAGCCGCTCTACTCTTTTGCCGGACTGGGCGTAATCATCGGGCCATCCAAAGAAGAAATCTCCGCGATTCCCGAAAGTCAATGCTCGAACTACATTCTGCAACGCAAGATGGACTTTGTTCCGACGATAGCTACGCCCAGCGGGATGACCAAAGCCGAAATTCGGATCATGTACGTCTGGGATGGCTGGCTGAAACCGGTTACTACGATCATTCGCACCGGACGCGGCAAGATGATGGGTGTCGATTTCAACAAGAACCTGGACTGGATTGGCGCATCGGCGGGATTCTATTCCCGGTATGCTATTGATTGAAGGCTATCCCGGAGGATCGATGACGAGCACGCCCCTGAGCAAACAGGAAATCCAACGCAACATGCGGGCTGTGGCTCACGCGATTGCGCAGCAGGAGCTTGAGGGCCTGAAGGTTTCGGAAGCCACGATTGAAGACATGCAACGCGCCGCGCAGGGAGAAATCCGCTCGGATGACGTAATCCGCAACATTCACGCCCGGCTGAAGCATGCCCAAATACTCGGGCAATGACCATTACATTGACCCGGAATCCGGTGTTTTAAAAAACCGCCTCGGCATCACCGATGAGGCGTTGCTTGAAACAACCGAGGCGGATTTCGTAGCGGAGCGGTCCCGCGAACTTTTCGAAACACCCCTCAAAGGCCGCTTTGATCTTGCCCACCTCGAAGCCATTCACCGGCACTTGTTCGGCGACGTGTACGAATGGGCCGGACAGTTGCGAACTGTTGACATCAGCAAGGGCGGCCACCGCTTTGCTCATCATGGCCACATCGCCAGTGCCGCCGCGCCGATTTTCAACCAGCTAACGGCGGAAAAGCACCTCGCCGGACTCAGCCCTGCCGCATTTAGCGACCGCGCCGCGTATTACCTTGGTGAACTCAATGCGCTGCATCCCTTCCGCGAAGGCAACGGCAGAGCTCAGCGCGAGTTTCTTAGCCATCTAGCGCACGCGACCGGCTATTACATCGCCTGGGAAAACGTGAGCCTTACAGATATGCTGCAGGCCTCCATCGAGTCATTCCGGGGCGACACATCGAAGCTCGCCACGATCATCCGCGATAACCTCCGGCCTCTTGACGCCGATGACTCCGCACCGGAAGGTGGGGCAAGACGTGAGGTCGAGGACCTCAAATAACTGCCCCCTAGGTAGACATCGCGCGGGGTTCGCCGATAAGGTCGTAGCCTATAGCTGACAAGGGGAGATTGAGTTCCTCGACCACAGCTCCTTATAATGGGTCATAAACTACCCACATTGGCCCGTTTCGGTGTAAGATATGACTTGTTATGGCGCGACGGCTCCCGTCCATCCTCCCGCGGCTAGCCCGCCTCATCGCTGGCATTGGCGAAAATATCAAGAAAGCTCGCCTTCGGCGCGGCTATTCATCCGAGACGGTGGCCCAACGCGTCGGAATTACCCGCAAGACGCTGTACCGCGTGGAGCGCGGAGATCCTGCGGTGGCGTTGGGCATTTATGCAAGAGTGCTACAAGCACTGAGACTTGAGAACGATCTTGCCTCAATTGCAGCCGATGATGCGTTAGGCCGCAAACTACAAGACGCGAGCCTGGAGCCGAAACGGCGTGCGCCCAAACAATCTAAGCCGGCAAATCGGCCTGGCCCGGAGAAATTAACAAGGGATGCGACAACGCTAGAAGAGCTGCCATGACGGCGCCACCACT
>JBAUUG010000288.1:0-16225 GCA_049582585.1 Bryobacteraceae bacterium
GAGGATTTGCGGCCTGAGAGTCTGCTTTCGGCTAAATGCCAGCAGCTGGCGGGTCAAGCTGGCGGCGCGCCGGCCCGCGGCTTGAATTTCCGACACTTTGTCGCGTATCGCGTCGGCATCCTCTAATTTACCGAGAATCCCGTCGCTGTAGCCCAGAATGACGGTCAGCAGGTTGTTAAAATCGTGCGCGATTCCTCCCGCGAGACTTCCCACGGCTTCCATCTTCTGCGAATGCCGGACTCTCGACTCCAGGCGCTCGTGTTCACTGACATCGGTCATTTGGGAAATGTACGCACTGCGGCCGCCGAACTCGATGGGTCTCAGCCGCGCCGATATCTTGATGGGTTTCCCGTTCTTACGCCGGCCGGCAAACGTGTTCGTCGAGCCGCCGTCGGAATCGACGGCGCTTAAGAACTCCATCAGCGCCGGCACTTCCTCGGGAGGCCGAACATCCCGCAGCGTCATGTGCAGGAACTCCTCGCGAGTGTAGCCGAACAAATCTTCCGCAGCCGCGTTCACGGCTATAAATGCCAGCGTTTCGGTGTCGAAAACCACCTTCGGGAGAGGACTGTCTTCGAACAGCGACCAGTATCGCTGTTCGCTTTCACGTAACCGCCGCCCGGTATTGCGATGTTCGGTCACTTCCGCTTCGAGCGCTGCGTTCAGCTGACGCAACCGCTCCGGGCTGGCGATGGTAAGCGCCTTCGGTATCAGCAGCAGCAACAGAAATGCCGTTGGAAGGGACGCCGCTGCCGTAATCGCCTTGATCAAGCCCTCCAGCCGATAGGCCGGGTGCCACAGAGTCCAAATCGCCATCAAGTGCGTCGACCCGCACGACAGAATGAATACCCCGAAGAGCAGAAACATCCATGAAAAACTTAGGTCCCGCCTTCGCCGAACCAAGTAAATCAGACCGGCCGGAATCAAAAAGTACGAGAACGCGATCAGAGCGTCGGAGCAAACATGCAGCCAAACAATGGCTGGTTGGCGCAGGCAGTATACATGCGGCATGAAATCCGTGCTGAACAGCTTACTGAAAAACTCGAACATGGGATTAGCACCCCCCTTAACCTCATCGGCCGCAAAGCGGCTGATCGAGGAAAAGTATTATGCCTACGCACGTTGTAATTTGTTCAACACTGCTTTACTGCGATCCGCGGCTCAGCAGCATCACCTTAATGGTGTGAAAGATGATGTAGAAATCGAGCGCGATCGCTACGTTCTTTATGTAGTAAAGATCGTACTCCAGCTTGATCATCGCATCGAGCTCCGTATCCCCGTACTTATGGTTGATTTGCGCCCACCCTGTGATACCCGGCTTTACCGCTAGCCGCTGGCGATAGTAGGGGATCTGCTGAGTCAAAAAATCCACGAATTCGGGACGCTCGGGCCGGGGACCGACAATCGCCATATCGCCCTTCACGACATTCCAAAACTGAGGCAGCTCATCCAGCCGCAGCTTGCGAAGCCAGCGGCCGGCGCCCGTAATACGCGGGTCGTCAATCGAGGCCCAAACCGCGCCCGTGTGGGCTTCGGCATCGGTGTACATCGAGCGGAACTTATACAGCGTGAATATCTCCCCATTTGCTCCCACCCGGCGTTGCCGGTAAAAGACCGGCCCTCTCGACGACAGCTTCACCACCAGCGCCGTAATCAGCATGAAAGGCGAGAACACGGCCAGTCCGAAAATGCCGATTAGAAAAGAAAAGAAATTCTTGATCGCAATGGCATGCGGCCGCGGCCCCAGCATCGAGGAAAAAATCAGCTGAGAAGGCTGAATCTTGCGGCTGCAAACGCGCCGCATAGCCATCTCATAAGTGTCCGCCGCGTCTTCGATCACTACTCCGCCAAAGCGGATCTCGAGCAGGTCTTGCACCGGCAACCGATTCCTGCGTTCCGCCATCCCCACAATGATCCTGGTCGGTTTGTATTCCTCGCATACCTTGCGGACATCCGCCAAGGTGCCGAGACAAGGGACTGCGAACCCCGCGGATTCGTCTTCTCTCAAATACCCCAGAATCGAGTATCCGAATTCCGGCTTCTCCACCAGCCTCGAGATCACTTCGCCAAGAATGCTGGAGTTCCCTAACAACAACACTCGTTCCGACCGCAGTGCAACGACAATATAGTTCCAATAAAAAATGCGCCAAGCCGGCAGCAGAACGATGACTCCGAAGCTCCCGCCCACCATCAGCCATCTGCCCAATAGGAATTCCGGCTTCAGATACCCCAGAAAGGCCATGATCAACAGCGCGCATCCTACCGCCAGGCACACCTGCTGCACCAGGAGTACGCGCACCGTGATGCGCAGATCGGTGTAGAGGTCCTGGAAATACAAGCCCAGAATGATGCAGCACGTGACCACCAGGATTTTCCAATAGTTGCCTTCCACGAACAGATAGAAGAATGGATCTTCGTAGAGCGTGAACAGCGAGGCTACGGAATAGCACGCCAGGACTATAACGATCTCTGAAATCAGGAGCGCAAGAACGCTAGTAGGAATAAAGACGCGAAAGAGGCGGATCACTCGAGATGTTCAAGGAAGCGTGCGAGTACCGAGTGTAGCACGTCAACCCGCTGATTTCGGAAGACATAAAAACCCATCCATTCTCCTTGCCCAGCATGTCATAATGAAGTCAGACCGCGTTGGTCTTAAATCCAGCGGACACTAATGCTTAGGCTTACAAAAAAGGCGGATTACAGCCTGATTGCTCTCAAACATTTCGCGTCCCGTCAACGCGAGACAGGTGAGGCGGTCAGCGCTAAGGAAGTCGCCGACACCTGCGGTATCCCGCTTCCGGTGTTATCTAAACTTTTGCAAAAGCTGGGAAAGGCAGGATTTCTAGTCTCGGCTTACGGAACCAATGGGGGTTATCGGCTGGCCCGGGACCCGCGTTTCATCTCAGCCTTGGAAGTGATCCGCGCAATTGATGGGCCTATCGTTCTTGCCAACTGCTTCACCGACTCGGCGTATTGCGATCACGCCGCCCGATGCACCGTGAGGCGGCCTCTTAAGCGCATTCACGAGGCCATCCTGCGACTTCTCGATAGTGTCAGCATCGAAGACATGTTGCAGGATTCTGAAGACCAGCCCAGGGCCTTCCTCGCGAGCCCCCTAGTGGCCCTCCAAAACACCCCGAAATCTCTCGAAGCTCAAAGTTTTCTAAGGAAATGACCAGTATGAAATTGCCGATTTACATGGATAATCACGCGACCACGCCGGTAGACCCTCGCGTGTTCGAAGCCATGAAGCCCTACTTCACGAACGTGTTTGGAAATGCCGCGTCACGGAACCACAGCTTCGGGTGGGAAGCCGAAGAAGCCACCGAAAAAGCCCGGAAACAGATTGCGGACCTAATCGGCGCCACTCCCAAGGAGATTGTTTTTACCAGCGGCGCGACTGAATCGAACAACCTCGCCATCAAAGGTATCGCCGAGATGTATGCCGAGCGGGGCAATCATATCATCACCCAAGTCATCGAGCATAAGGCGGTGCTCGATACCTGCAAGCGCCTGGAAAAAGATGGGAGCCGGGTGACCTATCTTCCGGTCAAGCAGAATGGCCTGATCGATCTTGACCAACTGCGCGACGCCATCACGGACAAGACGATCCTGATCTCGATCATGTACGCCAATAACGAGATCGGAGTCCTGCAGCCAATGAAAGAAATTGGCAAGATCGCCAAGGAAAAGGGCGTGCTGTTCCACAGCGACGCCGTGCAGGCCGTGGGCAAGGTTCCGGTGAATGTGATCGCCGACGGCATTGACGTTCTTTCCCTCACCGCCCACAAGCTCTACGGGCCGAAAGGCGTGGGCGCGCTCTATGTTCGCCGCAGGAACCCCAGGGTACAGATTACGGCGCAGATCGACGGCGGCGGCCACGAACGCGGCATGCGCTCCGGAACCTTGAATGTGCCGGGCATCGTGGGTCTCGGGTCGGCTTGTGAGATCTCGAGGAACGAAATGCCCGAGGAATCGAGGCGCTTGAGTTTCTTTCGCGACAAGCTAAAGGATAAGCTGATGTCCGAGTTGGATGAGGTCTACATCAACGGCTCCGTCGAGTATCGCCTGCCGCATAACCTCAACATCAGTTTTGCCTACGTCGAAGGCGAGAGCCTGCTGATGGGAATCAACGATATCGCGGTCTCGAGCGGATCCGCGTGTACCTCGGCGACTCTCGAGCCCAGCTATGTGCTGAAGGCTCTCGGCGCGGGCGACGACTTGGCGCACTCGTCGATTCGCTTCGGCATCGGACGCTTCAACACCGAAGAAGAAGTCGACTACGTCGGCGACAAAGTCGTCGATGTCGTTCGCAAGCTCCGGGAGCTGTCTCCGCTTTATGAAATGGCAAAAGAAGGCGTAGACCTTTCTAAGATGGTTTGGACGGCGCACTAAATTTACGTAAGGAAGAGGAAAATAAAAGCATGGCTTACTCCGACAAAGTTCTAGATCATTACAATCACCCGCGGAACGTGGGTTCTCTAGACAAGAGCAGTCCTGACGTGGGGACGGGCATGGTGGGCGCCCCGGAATGCGGCGACGTCATGAAGCTCCAAGTGAAGGTAGATCCGCGTACCGGCGTCATTGAAGACGCCAAGTTCAAGACCTTCGGTTGCGGCAGTGCAATCGCGAGCTCGTCTCTTGCCACCGAATGGTTGAAAGGCAAGACGGTCGATCAGGCGCTTGAAATCAAGAATACCGATATCGTCAATGAGCTTTCTCTGCCCCCGGTCAAGATTCACTGCTCGGTTCTCGCCGAGGACGCGATCAAAGCCGCTATTGGCGATTACAAGAAAAAGCACCTCGCGGTCACACAGCAGACTGAGCCCGTTGCTGTAAACTAATGCCGGTTGAGGTCACGCCGAAAGCGGTTCAAAAGATCCGGGAGGCATTCGCGCGCGAAGGTGTTTCGGGAGGCCTGCGCCTCGGCGTTCTAGGCGGCGGCTGCTCGGGATTGAGTTATCAATTCAAATTCGCAGCCGAGCCGCGGCCCAAGGATCATGTCTTTGAATTCGAAGGCGTCAAGGTATTCGTCGATCCAAAGAGCATGCTGTTCCTCGACGGCATGACTCTCGATTGGCAAGACTCGTTAATCCAGTCGGGCTTCGTTTTCCACAATCCGCACGCGACCAAAAGCTGCGGCTGCGGCACCTCCTTCTCCGCGTAAACCGAAACCGCTTGCTGACGCGCGCGGCTCAAAATGTGTTTGCTGAGCCGGTGGTTCTTAATCATGCCAACACTCTCTAAAAACTTCTACGAATTCTTCGGCATCGATCGCAAGCTCCGCCTCGACAACGACGTCTTGCAGACGCGCTTCTACGAGCTGAGCCGTCAATGGCACCCTGATCGTTTCAGCCGCAAGAGCGCGAACGAGCAATTGGAAGCGCTGGAAGCAACCGCCATCCTCAACGATGGCTATCGCACGCTCAAAGATCCGGTTAGACGCGCCGAATATCTTCTGAAAGAAGAAGGATTCCCTATCGGCGAGCAGCGCTCGAAAGACGTCCCTCCGGAGCTTTTGGAAGAAGTCTTCGAGCTGAACATGATGCTCGAAGAACTCAAAGGCGGCGACGAATCGGCGCGCTCGCAACTCGAAACAGCAAAGGCAAATTTCGAAAATTTGCGGGCGGCCGTCGACCGTGAGCTGGAAACGCTGTTTGCCAAATACGACGCCTCCGAATCCCAAAGCGAAACGGCGAAGCAGGCGCTGCATGAAATTCGAGGCATTCTGAACCGTCGCCGCTATATCGAAAATCTGATCCGCGATGTAGACCGGGCATTGAATCCGGCGTTCGTTTCCGCCGAGCGCGTCGACGACCGCCTCTAAATATGGGGACCTTTCAAATTGATTTCGGCGAAAGCCGCAAATCCAAGATCGTCGGCATCGACTTAGGAACTACCAACAGCCTGATTGCCGTGCTGGAGCTGACCGGGCCGCGCATCATCGAAGACCCCGAAGGCCGAAAAATAGTTCCCAGCGTAGTCTCACTCACCGCAGCCGGCAAACTGCTCGCCGGCGAGCCCGCGCGAGAATTGCTGCTGACCAGCCCCGAGCGAACCGTCTATTCCGTCAAGCGCCTGATGGGGCGCGGTGTTGCCGACGTCAAAGATGAGCTGAAGCTCTTTCCTTTCCGTATCGCGGAAGACAGCGAATCGGTCATCAAACTCAAGTTGGGCGATCAAACTTTGAGTCCGCCCGAGATCTCTGCGGCCGTGTTGCGTCAATTGAAAGATAACGCGGAAGCGGCGCTCGGAATGCCCATCACAGAAGCCGTTATCACCGTTCCCGCGTACTTCAATGACGCGCAGAGGCAGGCTACCAAGGATGCGGGCCGGCTGGCTGGATTGGATGTTTTGCGTCTGGTGAATGAGCCCACCGCCGCATCGCTCGCCTACGGTCTCGATAAGCGCCAGGATGGCGTGATCGCGGTATATGACTTCGGAGGCGGCACTTTCGACATCTCGATCTTGCGTCTGCACGAAGGCATTTTTGAAGTTCTTGCTACGAACGGCGATACGCACCTGGGCGGAGACGACATCGACAATCTTCTGCTGCGGATTGCGCTGGAAGATGTCCAATCGGAATGGCAGGAAGATCTTTCGCTCGATTCCGAAGGCGTACAGCGGTTGCGTCGCGCCGTCATCAGGGCCAAGGAAGAATTGTCCTTCGTTCCCCAATCGACGATTGAGCTCAGCTACAAAGGCAAGCAGTATCGGCGCGTCATCGACCGCGAGCTTTTTGAACGGCTGGTAGCGCCGATTGTCGAACGAACTCTCGAACCTTGCCGCGCTTGTCTCGGCGACGCGAAACTAACGCCCGAGCAAATCGATGAGGTCGTGCTCGTCGGTGGTTCCACGCGCATTCCTCTGGTTCGCGCTGCAGTCGAGCGGTTGTTCAAAGCGAAGCCGCATACCGAGTTGAATCCGGACGAAGTGGTTGCGCTCGGCGCGGCCGTCCAGGCAGGCATATTGGCCGGCGATGTCGAAGACAAGCTGCTGCTCGATGTGACGCCGCTTTCGCTCGGCATAGAAACCATGGGCGGAGTGGTTTCAAAGCTGATCCATCGCAATTCCACCATCCCCGCCAGCGCAACTGAATCTTTTACGACTGCCGTGGAAGGCCAGCGGAACGTGCTGATCCATGTCTTGCAGGGCGAGCGCGAGCTGGCGAAGGATTGCCGCAGCCTCGCCCGCTTCGATCTGAAAGATATCCAGCCCCTCCCCGCCGGCATGGCTCGAATCGAAGTTCGGTTCCTCATCGATGCGAATGGAATCCTGAACGTCACGGCCCGCGATGCCCGCACCGGAAAGGAGCATAGCGTCGAGGTCAAGCCATCCTACGGCTTGACTGAAGAGCAGGTTGAGGCCATGATCCGCGAGTCTTTCGAAAGAGCCGAACAGGATATGCGCGAGCGCCAGGTACGCGAAGCTCGGGTGGAGGCGGACAATATACTCGCCGCTACCGAGAAGGCGCAAAGAAACGAGGCATGGCATATCCTGACAGCCGCCGAGCAAAGCGCCATTGAATCCGCCAAGCGGGACGTCGAAAGCGTCTATCACGGGGATGATCACCACGCCATCACTGAAAAGATCGAAGCGCTAAACCAGGCGACTCTCAAGCTCGCCGAGAACATGGTGAACACCGCCGTTCGAGGCGCCTTGAAAGGCACGAAAATACAATAAAACCGGAGGCATCATGCCTGGACTCACCTGGAACCATACCGAAGATATCGCGCTCAGTTTGCACGAAGCGCATCCTGACATCGACCCCACCAACATCCGATATACAGACCTGCACAAATGGATCACCGAGCTTCCGGATTTTAAAGACGATCCGACGGCATCTACTGAAGGCAAATTGGAGGCGATCCAGATGGCGTGGCTCGAGGAATATCAGGACAATCAATAGCCGTCTTTCAGCGCGTGTTGGAATGTTACACTAACGCTAGTAGTTCGCAAGCCAGATCATGCCCAAAATAAAGACGCATAAAGGTGCGTCCAAGCGTTTCAAGAAAACCGGGACCGGCAAAGTAATGCGGCATCACGCCAAGGCCCGGCATATCTTGACGTCTAAGCCGCGCTCCCGAAAGCGCAAGCTCCGTCAGGGGGTGGTCGCCGATGAGACCGATCAAGCCAAGCTGCGGACCATGCTTCCTTATTAGGAGACGAAACAAAACGAACGAGCAGGAGCAGCGCGCCGCACGTGCCTGCCGCCTCTCATTTTTCAAATTCATCTAAGGAGCAAACGTGCCGAGAGTAAAAAGAGGTACCAGCCGGCGAGACTATCGCCACAAAACCCTGCGCCTCGCGAAGGGTTACTTCCTCACCAAGTCAAAGTTAAATCGCGCTGCGCAAGAGGCGGTCGAAAAGGCGCTGCGGTACGGCTACGTCGGCCGCCGCCTGAAGAAACGCGACTTCCGCTCTCTGTGGATCGTGCGCATTAACGCCGCATGCCGCGCCGCCGGCATCTCCTACAGCAGGTTCATCAGCGGCCTAAAACATGCCGGAATCGGCCTGAACAGGAAAATTCTCGCCGACATCGCCATCAACGATTCCACGGGTTTCACTGCTTTGGTGGCAAAAGCAAAAGAAGCCCGGCAGCCGCAAGTGCAGTAATCGATAATTGTTCTGAATAGCTATGGAATCCGTCCAAGAAGGCCTCGACACCCTGGCAAGCCTGGAGGAGCGCATCACGCGCGCGGTCCAGGTTGTCACGAATCTCCGCCAGGAGAATGATCAGCTTCAGCAAAAGCTCGCAACCATGCAGACGGAGCTGGATTCCACCAGGACGGAGCTCGATGGGTTGCGCGGTGAGCGGAAGCAGGTGAAATCTCGAATTGAGAAGCTCCTCAGCCAACTGGATCTGCTAAGCGCAAGCTGAAGGGACGCTTCCAATGGACGCACCGGACACACCCAAGCAGACGGTGCGGGTTACCATATTCAACCAGTCTTACAACGTTTCGACGGCAGGCGATCCGGGCGACACGGAAGAACTCGCGCGCGAGATCGATGAATTGATGTCATCCATCGCTCGACGCGGCGGCAACCTGGATGCCACTCGAACCGCGGTTCTCGCGTGTCTTCATCTGGCCGATCGCCTCCGCGCAGTAGAGCGTGACCTGAACGCCCTAAAAGAATCCGTCAGCCATAAAACCCGCGATTTTGCAACGTTGCTCGATCGAGCCTTCCCTGCGCGCCGAACAGAATAGCGCGCGCCCCTTTACGCGCGCCCTTTACAAGCGCAAAGGGTGCGGCGCGCACCGCCAGTGGGTCGGGAACTGTTTCGCGCCGCACTCCGTTTTGCGCGCTCTTAAAAGATGCGGGTCTGCTTCTGCAAGCTCCCAAAGGTGCCGATGTTCGCCACCGAGAATGAGAACAGGTACTGGTTCTCATTCCTGATTCCCAGGTTGTAATTGCGCAGCTCGAAACCGAAGCCGCAGCAATCGGTGTTGTAGGTGGTTTGGACCAGGTCGAACAGCCTTCTGTCCAAGAGCAAATCGTAAAAAACTTGACCGGCAAGGTTCCATCCCCGGCGATTTCCGTTGCCGTACGCTCCCCCGAAGCCGATCTGGTTCGCGTCCGGCACGAGCAAAGGATTGGTCGTGATCGCTGTGTCCGAAACAGAAGCGGAATACTTCCCATGCCGCGCGCTGGCGCTCGCGCTTTGATCTATGAACTTGTGACGAAGGGGATCGTAATCCATGCGCCACTCGAATGACAGAAAACCGTAAGGGCTCACACTCAACAATGAATTGATCGGGGAATAATTACGCGCACCATCGAGGAAGGTGAAGGCAGTCAGCTCGTTGGTAGCTAGAACCACGTTGCGTTGGCCGGGAAGAACCGCCCCGCCGAACGTCGGATCGAAATAGCGGGCCTGCGCCAGCCGCCAGGTTAAAATCTCACTGACGTTTCCATTCTTGTCTTTTCTATAAAGCCGGTTTGTCAGGAATAGAGTGAGCTGATTCGTGTTCGACAGGATGTCCGTTGCATCGAAATGAATAATCTGTTGGAACTCATTGATGCCTGTGACATATTCATACACGGCTTCCGCCTCGATGACATGTTTCACTTTTGGGCCAAGGTGCAGCCATTTCGGCGGTACGAAAACCCTTTCGATGGTCGGCAGCCTGAGATCAAGCACGAAATCGGCGTCCTTGCGAAACAGATTGGAATTGGCAAGACGGACCGTAGTGGTGGGGTTCGGCGCGCATTCGCTATAACCGCCGCAGCTCGTGACCGGCGTGTACGTCGTGGTGTTTTCCGCGTAGGAATTTGTGTAATCGGTTGCGCCGAACGTGATGCTCGGGTTTAACGAGAAGCCTCTGAAATCGAATTCCGTCATGACGCGCGGCTCGGCCACGATCCGGCCCAACTGGCCGCTGTTAAACACCTCAGCCGGAGGCCCGCCATTCTCCGTGTCTGCGCCGGTCGGTTCGCTGCGGCTAAACAAGGCGCCGCTTGCATCGAAGGAAAACCAGATCGGCAAAGGGCCGCTTGCAATTTCCTGATCGCGTCCAAGGAATTCGACCGAAGGCAGTTTCTGAATGACGACCTCGTCGGGAGCCTGATTAAGCTGCGTCACTGACTCGTATACCTGGTTGCGTTGCCCGGAGAAAGTCAGCGTGTACGCATCGTCTTTGAAGTGGCGTTGCAGAAAGCCGCTGGAATTATTCTGAGACACGATCGAGCTCGAGAACCCATACGAAAATGCCTCGCGGAAAAGATAGGAGCTCAGATAGTTATAATCCAGCACGCCCGTGAAACCTAAAATTTGCGTTCGGCCGGTGACCTCCACCTCACTTCCGCCCTGTTTTACGTTCTGGGCGTTTCCCTGGTCGTCCACTCCATAGAGATTTACGTTGAAGTCGGTGACCTCGTTCGGTTTGCCACGGAAATCATACCGGAATGCAGGACCTCGCGCGGTAAAGTATTGCACCGTGCCGGCCATGTCATAACTCCTGCTCATGGCCCAGTAATAGCCCGCGCCGATCATGAAGCCAAACAACGAGCTGTGACCGATATTCGGCGTCAAGAACCCGCTATGACGCGGATTCTTCCCCAGCGGCCGGTAAAAAAAAGGCAGATACAGAACCGGCACATGCCTCAGCCGAAAAATCGTGCGACGCCCGATCGCCCGCTCTCCAGGGATGACATCGAACACTGGAGCATCGAACGTCCACCAGGGCTTCGGCATCTTACAGTCGGTGATGAAGCCCTGGTGAAGGATGTAGCGGTCCTTGATTCGGTCCACCCATTGCGCCTTGAAGTAGAACGGGTTGGTTGTCGTGAGAACGCCAGGGTTGGTCATCACCTTCGCCGGCGAGGTGCCGTCAACGACATAGAACTTCCCCACTTGAGACTTCAGATTGTATTCGCCGTGATCGGCATCCAGCTTATCGCCCGTCGCGAAATGCTCTAGATGCAGGTGTCCGCGCGCGTAAGCCCAGTGAGTGTCCGAATTGTAGTCGATTTGATCGGCCGACAAGTCCATGTCGCTTGTTTCGATCTTGGCCGCGCCTTTGAGGTAACGCCATTCATCGTTCGAATCCTGGACCACTCCCCACAGCCGGATCTCATTCTGACCGGGCAAGTCGGCCTTCAGGGGATGCGCCTGAGCCTGGGCTAAAACCGCGGGAGCGGCTCCAGAAATCGCAGCCGCCAATAAAAAGAACAACTTGGCATTGAAATGTTCTAGACAAACGTTAAAATTTCTGTTACATACAGAAGCTGGGGGGAACTGCAGCGCGGAAGAAGGCTTCAACCGAAAACCGTAGCATGCCGAGCGATATAGCCGCAACCTCTTTCGCGGCCGACCGAGCATGATTGCAACCAGTGCCTGATGACTTGCCAACATTGTCAGACTTGGATTTTAGACGACGATCACCGGTGCCGCCGTTGCGGTCGTCGCGTCCGAGCGACACCTTCTCGTATTTCTCCTGAAACATACCCGATCGCAGCGGCGGCCACCGCGCCCGCATACGATTACGACGTAGCGCCGCAAACTGCAAGCGTACAGCGCGCTCCTATGTCCGCGGAAGCATCGCCGAAGCCGGGCCAGCAGGCCTTGTTTCACCCGTCCGGACCCGATCCGCGCGTAATCTCCTTCGATTCTTTGACCACGCAAGCTGAACGGGAAGCGATTCGGGCCCGCGCGGCTGATTTGTCCCGGCCGGCGCCTCTGAAAACGGAGAAAGTAGAGGTACGCCACGCACGCACGCGTAAAACCCGTTCCGCCGATCAGCGGCGCCTGGACTTCTTCGGGGAAGAAGCCGTTCTCGCTCCTCCGCGTTCGAGCATCGTTTGCGATGCTTTGGTGGCACCGCCCGGCTTGAGAATGAAGGCGGCGCTCGTGGACGCGCTTCTGATCACTCTCGCCTGCTCCTTCGGCGTAGTCATCTTCAAGTACCTGGGCGGGCAAATCTCGCTCGACAAGCACACCGTTCCTTGGCTCGCGGCCGCGCTACTCACCGTTCCGCTGTTTTATAAATTCCTGTGGACCTTCGTGGCTCATGATACGGTTGGAATGCGTTGCGCCGGATTGCGTCTAGTGGATTTTGATGGAAATCCGCCGTCTCACGCGCGCCGCTACCAGCGTCTTTTTGGCGCTCTCATCAGTTTCTTAGCCGCCGGGATAGGGCTCATTTGGGCTCTGGTCGATGAGGACGCCCTAACCTGGCACGATCACATCTCCAGCACCTTCCCGACGCTCGCTTCAGAGGATTAGACCAGCGCCGTGTTGCCCACCGGCACCAGCACCGCTGACATGGAGCCCTTCGACTTCGGCATGCGCGGGTCCGCGCCGTATGCATGGATCTGGTCCCGGGCGAATTCAGCTTGCGGGCGTTCGCATGTGATGACGATGGTTCGCCCCGTTGTATCCACTTCCACGGCGTGCTGGAAAGCTACATCCCGCGGTAAAACAAACAGCTTCTGCAGCATCTCGATGACGTAGTCATAGGTGTGCTCATCGTCATCCAGCAGCACCACGTGGAATATCCTTCCGTGCTCTTCATATTGCTCGGTCTTAACGACGGGCGTTGCGGTGGGAGCAGCGACGGTGCTCTGCATGTTCGCGAATATCTTATTGGAACATTTTGAGAAAGGCCGATGCAATATAACTGGTAAACTGGAATTAGATCCTCACCAATATGGGGGCGCAACGGGTTCGACGGGATCGAATCGTTGTGTGAAGGCGTGTCGGGTTCCGAGCTCCCGTAAAACGATCGGAAAACAACAACTGCCAATACGCAGTTTGCATACGCTGCCTAATTAATTAGGTTGCCGCTTCGGTTGACGAGCCTGCGCGTTAGCCATCGAGCGTCATTTTGCAGGATAGGTCCCCGGCTTCGGTCCGTAGCCGCGGGGCTGAGATCAATCGGACTAGGCGATTCCCGCTTTTGCCGGTTCTTTAGGGAGTCGCTGAAAATTGAGGACCGGATACACACGTAGTCTTTGCACGGCGGGCTTTCTCGGACGCGGGTTCAACTCCCGCCGCCTCCATAACTGAGAGTACTTCATACTAAAACGTAACGATTGGCTAGACCATTTGCCTCCGGAGCATAACGTCGCTGGTTCGAGTCCAGCCGATTGCGCCAACTTCTTCAGTCTCCCAATGGAATGATCAATGGGCGGAAAGCCGGATTCAAATTCCACTCTCTCCGCCGGCTCTGAAACTCCTGTCGGATCTCAGCTTCATCGGCTCCATCGAAAATGTTGTGATACAGCTTCGGAACGCGGCCAAGCCGTTCGTCTGGTTGAGCACGGAGTCAGAGTTCGTCTTCTTCACCTCGACGCTGCTCGGGTGCAATCCACAATCACCTAAGTGGGGGAGCTGGCCGCCTTTGCCAGCGTGGGGGTGAACCCTCGAACCCACCGAGCGCATCGTCACCTCTTCCGCCGGGAAGAGCTTTTCGGGCAATCGAAACCAGAGAGATGGCCATTCGGGCCGATGCTCCGCACATAAACCTGATTTTTTGAGTCGCCAGCCCTTTTTTCTTCGTAATACGTAATGAAGGCCAGCGATTTGGTAGCGACGATCACATCCGGCGCAGTACTCATAGAACGGGATGCGAGCCTGCCAGCTTTCCCGGACGTTGTGGAAACGCATAAGGCGATGGTGTACAGCATCCTCTGGCACTTTTTGCGCGACCGCTCTCTGGCGGAAGAGCTGGCGCAGGAGGTTTTCCTGGAGCTGCATCGAAGCTGGGCGTCGATGGAATCGCCTCAACATATTCTGTTTTGGCTGCGTAGAGTGACCAGCCATCGCGCGATCGATTTCGTAAGGAAGCGAAAAGCCAGGCCGGAAACAAGTCTGGAAGAGACGGGCGAGCCGAGCGTTCTCGAGCGCGTCCACGATTCGTTTCTTTCCTCTTATCTGGAGCGAATGGTCGCATCGCTGCCCGAGAAGCAGCGCATGGTGATCGTGCTCCGGTATCAAGAGGATTTGGAGCTGGAAGAAATCGCGAAAGTTTTGGGCATGAAAGTGGCGACGGTGAAAACTCAAATCTTTCGAGGGCTTGAATTACTGCGGGCGAAAACCGCGCACCGGCTAGGAAATGGAATAGGCGTATGAGGGATTTTGAAGAACAACTGAAGAGAGCGATGGCGCGATGCGAGCCGCCGGAGGATTTCGGGGCCCGCGTGCTTGGAAGGGTGGCGAATGAGTCTGGCCGGATGCAGACGAATCGAGGTTGGGTCTGGTTTCGTGGCCCCTGGACATGGCGGCTGGTCCCGGTAACAGCGGCTCTTCTGCTAATGAGCGGAGGGGCGATCTACCAGCGGCGCGAGCACGCGGCGCGCGGGGAAGCGGCCAAAGAGAAATTGTTGATTGCCATGCGCATCGCGGGATCGGAGATGCATCGCGCACAACATCATGTTTTCTACATAGAAAGAGCGGAGGTGACGCAATGAAAAGAAATGTGTTCGGGTTTGTGATGGCGATGGCGCTGGCTATGCCGGCACTTCCGCAAGACATCAAGATGCCCGTGAATCTGGAAAAGCTTTCCGAGCGCGCGAAGGAATCTGTCGACGTGACGCTGGATGCTTCGATGCTTCAACTCGCCAGCGGGTTCCTCTCAAAGGACGACCCCGACGAAGCCCAAGTGAAAAAGCTGGTCTCCAGACTTAAGGGTGTTTATGTTCGCAGTTTTGAGTTCGATAAGGAAGGCCAGTATTCGATGAGCGATGTGGAGGCCATTCGATCTCAATTGAAGGCACCGGGTTGGTCGAGGATCGTAGGCGTTAGGTCCGTAAACGGCGAGAACTCTGAAGTGTATCTAAAGAGAGACGGCGACCGCGTGGCAGGCCTTCTCGTGATCGACGCTGAACCGAAAGAGCTGACCATCGTGCACGTGGATGGGCCGATCAATCCGGAAGAATTGAGCGAACTCGGCGGGCATTTCGGTATCCCGAAAATGGACAAGGAGAAATCGGCCAAGCCTCACAAGGAAAAGGGTAACGGAGACAAACAACAGAGCAAGGATGAAGGCGATACCGGAGGCGGCGAATAGCCATGCAGCGTCTTCTCGCCCTTATCGGGCTATCCCTGGTGCTGCCGATCGCCTTGCCGGCAAGCGAGTTCGACTGGGTGGTTCGCGAGTTTTCACGTGAAAGCGGCGCGAAACCGGCTCATATTCCAATGTTCGGGTTGGTGCGGTTCGCCGTGTCGGTTGGGCACCCCGGGGGCACGAGCGAGTTGAACCTGGCGGTGTTTGAACATCCGAATCTGGAATCCCGCCGTTTTAACGAGATAACCGATTCCGCAGTGGGCGGCAATTGGAAACCCATGGTGCGCGTCCGTGCGCGAAACGGGGAATCGACAAACATCTACTCCCAAGTGCACGGAAAAGAATTGCACCTGCTCATCGCTTCTCTCGATCATGCCGATGCCACTTTCGTGGAAGTGAGAGTCAGGCCGGAAGAGCTGATGAAATTCGTAGATGAACATACGGGATCAAAAGAGTAGGTTGCGCCGAGTGGGCCTTATACTTTCCAGCAGATCAGTTTCAACTCCGTCATTTCTTCAATGGCGTAACGCGGACCTTCGCGCCCGATGCCGCTCTGCTTACTGCCCCCGTAAGGCATGTGATCCATTCGATAAGCCGGCACGTCGTTGATCAGCACGCCTCCGAACTGCAGCTTCCTCGCGGTAGAGAACGCACGCGTCAAATCTCTCGTGAAAATGCCTGCCTGCAATCCGTACGGAGTGTTGTTGGTTTGCGCG
>JBAUUG010000289.1:0-29456 GCA_049582585.1 Bryobacteraceae bacterium
TAGCAGGTGTTTGAGGCGAGATGAAGTCGCCTCCGTCAATTCGTTGCAATCGATCTTCCTCAACCCGGTAGACACCTCCGCCACCTCCATCGCTGACGATGGGGTCGCCTGCGCGAGTGAGGACCATGTCACCTAAGGCAGAATGCGCCGAACTTTCGATGCGATGAAGCAAGGCCCCGGTACCGAGGTTGAAGCAGAGGACAGCGGAGCGCCCCCAGTCTGACTTTGGAGCGGCGGTGAAGCCGTCCATAGCCACTTCCGTCGCCCATACCAGGTTGCGAGCGGCATCCACCTTAATGGCGAGCATGGGCCAATGGCTCGGCGATTGGGCAAAATCCATCGCCTTTCCCTGAGGAGTGATGCGGATGATCTTTTTCTCGAGAACGCTAGTGATCAGAAAAGATTTTGATTGCGGGTCATAGTCGATGTCTTCCGCGAGGAGGTTTGGATCGGGTAAGGCGAGGGCCGTCTCTGCCCGAGATATGGCCGTTTCGTTCTCGGCAAAGCGCTTGAGAATGAGATGGTATTGCGGAAGCCGATCGAGAGCGGCAAAGATTTTGGCCTGGCCGCTAATCAAGCTTTCATCAGCCTGTCCAAGATCCGCAAACTGGCTCAGGGCTGTGAGTGCGTGCTGGGTATCTCCTGCTTCGGTGTAGGCTTGGGCTGCAGCTTCGATCGCATCCGGTGCGCCGTTCAGAAACTTCCGGATTTCGAGAACAGCAGTGAGCCGTGCCTGCTTATTGCCGGACTGGCGTGCTGCATCCGCTTGTTCACGTAAGTGCGCGAACTCTTCAATGGCGGTTGGCGACGATTGAGAGAATGTGCTGAAAAGGATCATTACTCCGAGGAACGGCTTAGCCATGAGCGAGCACGCAACTCCTTTCGGGGCCTATAGCGCCGGGATATATACCTACATTAGACTTCTTTTCTTCTACCAGGCGGGAAGAGCTTGGGTGACGGGTGGAGGACAAAATTTCCGCTTCAGTCCACGAAATTGGCCACTCGCTGAACCAGCTTTGCGGCTGCCGGCGCGGTGTGCTAATCCTTAAAGTTGAGATGGCCTACGTAATCGCAGAACCGTGCATCGGTGTGAAAGACAGCGCCTGTGTAGACGCCTGCCCGGTAGACTGCATCCACCCTAAGAAAGACGAGGAGAAGTTCGCGGGGGAAGAGATGCTGTATATCGACCCGGTGGAATGCATCGATTGCGGCGCGTGCGTGCCGGTTTGCCCCGTCTCCGCGATTTTTGCGGCCGACGATCTGCCCGACAAGTGGGCTGATTTCACTCAGAAGAACGCTACGTTTTTCGGCCGCTAACGGCGAGTGGCGAAAGCCGTAACCCTCCGCTTACTGACGTGCGCGGCTCGGAAGGAACAGCCGTAACCCGCCGCTTACTGACGTGCGCGGTTCAGCACGGGCCTGTACGTCGCGCAGGAGGTGTCCGTCTCCCAGACACGAACGTAGGAAACCAAGGCGGTCTTGAGATCTTTCTGAATTTCTTCGCAGATAAACTTGGCGATGTTCTCGGCTGAAGGGTTGAGCCGATCAAAGGGTTTCAGATCGTTGATGAACTGGTGATCCAGATATTCGCTGGTTTCGCGAAGGCGCTTCTTCAATTCTGCGAAATCGTACAGCAGGCCGTTGTCATCCAGCGCAGGACCTTCTATGCCCACTTGCACGCGATAGTTGTGGCCATGCACGTTTTCGCATTTGCCGTGGTAATTCCGCAACGCGTGGCCGGCGGCGAAGGTGTGCTCTACGTAGATCTCAAACATTAAAGAATTGTTGTACGTCGCCGGCTTTGGTGGTGAACCTGTAAGCAGGCAGGCTGTCGAAGAAAACTCTTCCGTAGGGAAGCTTCGTGATCCTATTATCCAGCAGTACGAGCACGCCTCGATCGCTGGTTCCGCGAATCAGGCGCCCAAAACCCTGCTTCAGGGCGAGCGCGGCTTGCGGAACTTGATACTCGTAGAATGCGTTCCCCCCGCTCTGGCGGATTGCGTCGGCACGCGCTGCGACGACCGGGTCGGTGGGAACGGCAAACGGAAGGCGATCGATAATCACGCAACTGAGCTGCTCACCCTGAACGTCCACGCCCTGCCAAAAGCTGGAGGTCGCAAACAGAACCGCCCCAGGCGTCGCGCGGAACGCTTCCAGCAAAGCATTTCGCGGGGCATCTCCCTGCAATAACATTGGATACTCGAGGCGATTTCTAAGCAGCTCGTAAACCTGCCTCATCTGCTGGTAACTGGTGAACAGCACGAAGGCGCGCCCGCGCGAGGCGTCTAATACCTGCTCAATTTCATCGGCGGCGCGGCGCGTGAAATCCGGCTGCCTGGGATCAGGCAGATGAGGCGGAACGTAGAGCAACACTTGTTTTTTGAAGTCGTATTGGCTATCAACCTGCAGGGTCCTCGAGTTTTGGAGGCCCAATCGCGTTTTAGAATATTCGAACTCGCCCGATACGGTCAGCGTCGCGGAGGTCAAAATGACTGACTCAACGCGATCGAAAAGCCGAGTCGCAAGAGCGCCTGAAACGTCTATGGGCGTGGCCTGAAGGTACAGGCCACGGCCGCGCCGCTCCACCCAATAGACATACGACGCATCGCCGGAATTCATCCAAAATTGAAGACCTTGCTGAATGAGCCTGGCACGGCGCACCAATGGAAGCGTTTCTTCAATCGCGCCCTGGACGAGCTCGAGCCTAGCGCAGAAACCTTCCAACGCAAGCTGCAACTCGCCATACCCTTCTCCGTGCTCGGCTAGAAACTCTTCGTGATCGCGAAAGCCGTGCCGGCCTTCTTGAGGGAAGAGAGCGAAGAATTCTTCGGTGCGATCGCCGAGGTGAATCAAAGCGCGGTCCAGCTCCGGCGTGGCGAAGAGCTTGCGCCGCGAGATGGCCGCGGTGTCTTTAATGAGCTCCTGGACCTGAAGATTGCTCACGCTCATTCCGAAGTACTGTCCGGCGACATCTTCAATCTCGTGCGCCTCGTCGAAAACAACGGCTGCATAGTCGGGAAGAATGGCGCCGAACCCCTCTTCGCGGACCGCCAGATCGGCAAAGAAGAGGTGGTGATTGACGACGATGATGTCGCTTTCGGCGGCGCGGCGGTGCATTTCCGTTATAAAACAGCGGTCAAATTGCTTGCATTTCTGACCCGCGCATAGATCGCTTCTCGCGTCAAGCTTCCACCACGTGCTGCTGGTTTCGGGCAACTCGCGCAATTGGCTGCGATCTCCGGTTTGGGTCGTCTTTTCCCATTCGCGGATGATTTGGAAATCCGTCATTTCGGCGAGACCGGAAAGCACCGGCTCGCGCTCGGCATCGTAGAGCTTTTGGCGGCAAAGATAGTTGGAGCGGCCTTTCATGTAGCAAACGGCCAAAGGACGGTCGAAAAGCGATTGCAAGAACGGCAGATCTTTGAAGAACAACTGCTCTTGGAGGTTTTTTGTCCCGGTTGAGATTACGACGCGTTTCCCGGAGAGGATGGACGGAACCAGATAGGCGAGGGTTTTGCCGGTGCCGGTGCCGGCTTCGACAATCAGGTGGCGGCGCTCGGCAAAGGCGGATTCCACGGCCTCCGCCATTTCGAGCTGGCCTTGCCGGTATTCGTAATTCGGATGCGAGCGCGACAGTATCCCCTTGCGCGCGAAGAAACTCCTGACCGTCAACTTAGTCGAAGGGCTGACTGGTTGTGCGAGCTGTGTGGAGACGCTCACTGGAAATGCCGGGATAAAAAACCGTGGGAATCCTCAGTTTAGTATGCGCGCGCAACGGTTATTCTCAAATAGAGCGAAAGGCTCTCAGCGCGGAATTGGGGTGATGGAAGAAGAGGTAGTCTATCTAACCGAACTGCTGGGCGCGAAGGTCTACGACCTGAAGGGTCGCCGCATCGGAACGCTGCGCGATGCCGCGCTTGTTCCACTCATTGATCCTGTTCGCGTGGATCGCTATCTGGTCGGCGCCGGGCCGGGATGGCTGAGCATCCGATACGACCAGATTCAGGCCGTCAGCGCGGATGGAATTCATCTGAAAGATGAGCGCTTGACCCCGTATCACTCGGATGAGTACATGCTGCGCATGGTGCGCGACCTGCTGGATCAGCAGATTATCGACGCGCAAGGGCGCAAAGTGGTTCGCGTCAATGACGTCACTTTCCTCAAGGAATGTGAAGGCGGGCAGGAAGTTCTCCATATCCTGGAAGTGGATGTCGGTCTGCGCTCGATTCTGCGGCGGGTGCTGAGAGGCATTGTCTCGCCCGCGAGAATCCGGGCGCTGCAAAGACGCATTGCGCCGAACTCGATTCGTTGGGAGTTTTGCAACATTCTGGAGGCCGATCCGCAGCGGCGCGTTCGGCTGAACATTTCGAATAAGCTGCTCGAGAACATGCACCCGGCGGATCTGGCGGATATCGTGGAGGATTTGGGGCATGAAGATCGGCGGGCGATTTTCGACACGATGGACAACGATGTCGCCGCGGAGCTGCTCACGGAGGTTGAGCCCGGCATCCAGACCCGAATCCTCGAATCATTGAAGACCGGCAAAGCTGCGGACATTCTCGAGGAGATGGAGCCTTCTGAAGCGGCCGATCTGCTGAACGAGCTCGAAGAAGAGAAATCGGAGCAGATTCTGGATGAGATGCAGCCGGAAGAAAAGGAAGAAGTCGAAGAACTATTGGATTTTCGCGATGATTCCGCCGGCGGGTTGATGGACCCCGGATATTTGGCGCTGCCAGAAGACGCGACGGTTGTTCAAGCCATGGACGAGCTGAGGAAGAGCGAGGAAGTGGTTGAAGATCTGCACAGCATCTTCCTGGTTGACGCGGAGAGCCGCTTGCGTTTCGCTGTTCCGCTGGCGAAGCTGTTCTTCGCCTCGGGCGACACGCCTCTGAAGGATCTTGCCTCGGACCCTCTGCTGTATGTTCAGTCCGACGAGAAACAAGATCGTGTCGCCGAGATGTTCGACAAATACAACCTGCTGAGCCTACCTGTCGTCGACGAGCGTGAGCGGTTGATAGGGGTGATCACGGTCGACGACGTGGTGGCGCTGCTGCGGCACGGCTAGGGCAAGCCCTACTCCTTCTTTGCGGCCGGGACGCTCGGGGTGGTGCCGGATTTGCGCGGCTCGGGAGCTATGGTGGGAGCCGGAGACTCGCCAGGCTCAGCCGGCGTCAAATAAGTCGATCCGGCCCCGGCACCCGCTCCGGTCCGAACTCCCGAGGTCTCTACGCCTCTGGCACCCACTGACATATTCGCATCGACCGCGATGGTGTCGTTGATGCTCAGGCCCCTTCGTTTCTTGAGGCGCTCCGCGCGTTGCTCATCGGTGAGAGAGCCTTCGGCAGCCTCGTTAAAATCGCCTTCGGCGTCTATGGGCAGTTCGTTGAACTTGGGATCTGTCATTTTTGTACCTCTTTGGTTTGACCGATTTGGGGGAAATGTTGAACAAAGAATGGTGGGCCGATAGTGAGGGTGCCGTCAGCAATGACTTATACTAGTTGCTTGGGTTCAGTGGGCGTGTCCGCTCCCGAAAACATTAGAGACTAAGGATTTGCAATGCCAAAACGTACCTTTCAGCCGAACAACCGTCATCGGGCGAAAACTCATGGGTTTCGGACGCGCATGAAGACTGCGGACGGCCGCGCTGTGCTGGCTCGGCGACGGGCGAAAGGGCGCCATAAGCTGACCGTCAGCGATGAACCGGCTGTTCGCGGCGCGAAGTAATCGCGGCCGATTTGATTTGCTCCGCTGTCGCTACCCAAGTCAAGGCGCGTCGTCCGGTCGTCTGAGTTCCGCGCCATATATCAAACCGGTGTCCGAATGACCAGCCGCTACTTTGCCGCATTCTGCTTGCCCATGGCGGGCGAGCCGGGGCCTTCGCGTTTCGGCTTTACGGTTCCACGCGCTCTGGGTAAAGCGGTAGTGCGAAATCGCCTGAAGCGCCGCATGAGGGAAGCCGTACGCGCGCAACTGGAAGCTCTGCCCAGCAACTGGACTGTCGTGTTCAACCCGAGGCGCAGTGTTTTGGAAGCGCCGTTTGAGGATCTCTGCCGTGAGGTAGGCCGGATTTTTGCGCGATGCAGACAGTGATGATTGCCGTCCTGAAGGGATACAAATGGCTCGTTTCACCCCTCTTGCCTTCCGCTTGCCGGTTTTATCCGACCTGCTCTGAATACATGGCGGAAGCGATTCAAAAGTATGGGGCTGTGAAGGGATCGTGGATGGGCCTGCGGCGGCTGGGCCGTTGCCACCCTTTCCATGAGGGCGGATTCGACCCGGTCCGCTGAAGGATGAAATCGAAATCGGATTGACTGAAATCGGATTGATATGCCTGAACTGATATGCCTAATACGCCCGGCACTGTAACCCAGCCGCCATCGCTCGAGAAGCGTCTTCCCATAGCGCTGGCGCTGATGATGCTGGTGCTGCTGGGGTTTCAGTATCTGTTTAAACCAGCGCCGGGACCAAAACCCGTTGCGCCGGCAAACGACAAAGCAGCAGCGAAACTGGCGGAAAAACCTGTGGCAGCGGCTGCCGCTGTCGAGACGGCGCCGCGGACAGCGACGACAGCCGGCCAGATTCAAGCCGCATCGGAAGTAACGAATGACATCGACACGACGCTCTATCACATCGTGTTTACGAATCGCGGCGCGGCGATCAAAAGCTGGGTCCTCAAGCGCTTCCACGACGAAGCGGGGAAACCGCTGCAGGTGATCGACACTTCAGCGAAGGACGTTCCTCTCCCGTTCAGTATCGAAGTCACAGGCCAAAAGCTCACGTTTGATCCAAACGCCGTGCTTTACCAACCCAAAGTTTCCGGCGGCGGCACGGGCGTTGAGTATGAGTACTCCGACGGAAAAACCTCCGTTCGGAAGTCGTTCCTGTTCAATAAAGACAGCTACCTCGCGGAAATCAAGTCGTCGGTGGTCGAAAACAACACTCCCATACCGCATCTGCTGATGTGGCGGGGCGGCTTCGGAGATCAAAAAGTCCGTAACGCTGCCGCGACTGAGCACACGGTGCGATACGACGCGAGCGCCGGCAAGCTAATCACGAAGACTACCAAAGACGCCAAGAACGGCCCGATTACCGATAGCGGAAATTACACATTCGGCGGCTTGGAGGATAACTTCTTTGCCGCGGTGGCGCTCCCGGCGGATTCATCCTCACTGGAGATTCGCACTTACAGCGATGAGGTGAAGCTTCCCAATGAAGAGAAATCCGTGTCTTATGTCGGGGATGGAATTTCTACGGGCGCGCAAAACGATTTTTCGCTTTTCGTGGGTCCTAAGGACATCGACATTCTGCGGCAGGTGAATCCCAAGCTCGGGCAGATCGTGGATTGGGGATTCTTCGGCGTCATAGCGAAGCCACTCTTTCTCTGGCTGAACTGGGTTCACGATCACTGGACCAACAATTACGGCTGGGCCATCATTCTGGTGACGTTGATTATCAACCTGGCTCTCTTTCCTTTCCGCCTGACCAGCTTGAAATCGGCGCGCAAGATGCAGAAGCTGCAGCCGCAAATTCAGGCCATTAACGCAAAGTACAAGAACATCAGCATTCGCGATCCAAAGAAGGCCGAGCAGAACCAGGAAGTGATGGCGCTCTACAAGAAAGAGGGCGTAAATCCAGTGGGCGGATGCCTGCCCATGCTGGTGCAACTGCCCTTCTTCTACGCTTTTTATCGCGTGCTCAGCATCGCCATCGAGCTGCGCCATGCGCCCTGGCTGTGGGTCGCCGATTTATCCTCTCCTGAGTCGCTGCCCATCCACCTGCTGCCCATCATTTTGATCGCGACCCAATTCTTTTCGCAGAAGCTTACGCCCGCCGCCGGCGTGGATCCGAACCAGCAGAAAATGATGATGTTCATGCCGCTGTTCTTCGGATTCATGTTCTACTACGCATCTGCCGGACTTGTACTATATTGGTTAACCGGCAATGTGGTTGGGATCGTTCAGCAGCTCATAATCAACAGGTTCATGCCGCATACTGTCCCTCCGGCTGCGCCGCCTCCAACCAAAGCGCCGGTTAAGAAATCGCCGAAGAAATAATCTGCATGAAATACACTGTGGAGTCGCTGAGGCCGAGGCTGGATCAGTTCCTTAAGCCGGTGCTGGAGCATGCCGGGCTTGAACTTTCGTACGAGTTGCGCGCGGCCGAGAACCCGCATCCGGAAGTAGAGAATCCGGAGGTTACAGTCAGGTTTTCGGGAGGCGATGTCGAATTGTTGCTGACCAACCGGGCAGAGCTGCTGCTGGCCTTAGAGCACCTATCGATGGAAGCGCTGCATCTGCCTGCCGAGGACCACTCGCTGATCTCATTCGACGCGAACGATTACCGGCTCTTGCGAGTGGAAGAACTTCGGATGAGCGCTTTGGCGGCGGCTGAAAAAGTGAAGCGCACGCGCGTGCCGTTCCACTTCAATCCCATGAGCAGCCGCGAGAGGAGAATCATCCATATCGCGCTGAGGGGCGAGAAGGATCTGCGCAGCGAGAGTGTGGGCATCGGGCCAGCGCGCGCGGTGGTGATCATTCCGGGGGATATGCCGACTCCTCCCGCTCCACCATTGGCGCCTCACGGACCTCATCATGGGAGCCGTGGGACCGGGTTTCGCGGCGGAGATGCGCGGCGCGGCGGAGATGGAAATCGAGAGGGTTATCCGCGTGGTGGAAGCCGTCCGCCCCGTGGAGGCCGAGGGCGCTAGTGGCCTGTCGCGGCGGTATCGCTAGCATGTGCAGGGACAGACGGCTCTGTCCACGCGCGATGAGAATTCCATTGCAAGTCGAGACTGTGACGCTTGGGACAGAGTCGTCAGTCCCAATCGCTAGTTTTGGATGAATCCGCGCGACACGATCGTCGCCATTTCCACTCCGATCGGGCGCGGCGGTCTCGGCGTTGTACGGCTTTCGGGAGCGGACAGCCGCAGGATTGCCAATCTGATTTTGCGCTTTGCAGGCGACCCGCGCTGGCGCACCTGGACCAGCGAAATAGCTGCGCTGGTGGACGCTGAAGGCGCGGTTGTCGATCACGTAGTCGTCTCATTTTTTGAATCGCCGCGCTCGTACACCGCGGAAGACGTCGTGGAGATTTCCTGCCATGGCGCTCCGGTCGTATTGCGATTGTGCGTGGAAAGGGCTGTCGAGGCAGGCGCGCGAATCGCCGAGCCGGGTGAGTTCACTCTCCGCGCTTATATCAACGGGCGCATCGATCTTCCCCGGGCGGAAGCCGTTCGGGACTTGATCGATGCGACGACGCTCTATCAGGCCCGGGTTGCCGCACAGCAGATGGAAGGGTCTGTTTCGCGGCGCATCCGACCGATCAAGGAGCAGATGCTGGAGCTGATCGCGCTGTTGGAAGCGGGAATCGATTTCGCTGAAGACGATATCAGCGTTGCTCCTCCAGAGGAAATTCTGCGGCGCCTCGCGCCAATTCGGCGAGGCATTGAAGAGCTGGCTGCCAGCTTCGGAGCAGGCAAGCTGGTGTATCACGGATTCACGCTTGCCATCGCCGGGCGGCCGAACGTGGGTAAGAGCAGCTTGTTCAACCGTCTGCTCGAGCAGGACCGCGCGATTGTCACTGACATTCCAGGAACCACTCGCGACACGGTCTCTGAAGCGACTTCGATGGAAGGCATTCCCGTGAGGCTGGTGGACACGGCGGGGATACGCGATGGGAAGGACATGGTCGAGACGCTTGGAATCGAACGCAGCTATCAGGCTATGGCTGACGCCGATCTGACGCTGCTGGTAGTGGATGTGTCAGCCGAGCTGACGGAGGAAGATCAAGCGCTCATCGACAAGCTGAGGGATCGAAAACCTGTATGGGTTGGCAACAAGTGTGATCTGGGCCGTCGTCTAACCGGAATTCCCGGCCTGTTGCCGGTATCGGCGATCACCGGCGAAGGCATCCCGGGCCTGAGAGACGCGATTCTCGACCGCTTAGCGCCGGAAGGGCTCGCCGCTCCCGAAAGTGGCAGCATCACGAATATTCGGCATGATTCGTTGCTCAGAGAAAGCTTGGAGGCGCTGGATAATGCGCGGAAAGCAGTTGAGTTTCAGATTCCCCACGAGATGCTTCTACTCGATTTGTACGCCGCACTCCGGCCCGTCGACGCCGTGACCGGCGCCACCACTGCCGACGACATTTTGAACCGCATTTTCTCCACGTTTTGTATCGGGAAGTGATGAACCGGCCGCTGCCGGCGTCTGCCGACGTATCGCATCGAGCAGGCCGTTGATGAAGGGCAGCGACTCATCATTCGAGAATTGACGCGCGAGCTCGATGGCTTCATCAATCACGACGGGCGGAGGCACTGCCTGTTGGCCCAGCTCATAGATTGCCAGCCGAAGAATGTTACGGTCAACCACGGCCATGCGTTCCAGGCGCCAGTGCTCCGATTTCGCCGCGATCTCTTTATCGATCTCCTCCGACTTGGCCACCGTCCCGCGAGCCAGCTCTTCCATGAACTTGTCCGGTTTCGGCTTCTTCTCGCTTTCTTCTGAATAGAGCGTGTCGTAGTAATGCGAGATTGCGCCGTCTATCGATTCGCCGCGCATGTCCCACTCGAACAACACCTGCAGCGCCCGCTTACGCGATCTATGTCGCGCGGCCATGGCTAGCGGGTCTCCTTCAGTTGCTTGATCAGATTCGCGAGCTCGATCGCCACTTCCGCCGCGTCGCAGCCCTTGTTTCCGCTCTTGCCTCCGGCGCGGTCCATCGCCTGCTGCATATCGTCAGTCGTAAGGACGCCGAAAGCAATCGGGACGCCGGTCTCGAGGCTCACGCGGCTCAAGCCGTCGGCTGCGGCTCCAGCTATGTATTCGAAGTGGGGCGTATCGCCGCGCACTACCGCTCCCAGCGCGATGATCGCGTCACAATGCGAAGCCAGAAGCTTTGCCGCGATCGGCAGCTCCCACGCTCCAGGCACTTTCACGAAGCTGATATTTTCATGCGGGCATCCGTGCTTCTCGAGCATCTCAAGCGCGCCTTTTCCCAATTGTTCGGTAATGAACTCATTGAAGCGGCTAACTACTACACCGATACGCAAATCGGAGGCATCGAGCGAGCCTTGAAAGGTTTGATAGGCCATGAAACGGAGCCGGCGCGCGGAGAGCGAGGCGCGCAATGGGATAATTCGGTTTTACCCCGTTTAGTCTAGCGCATTCATGGATTACCGCTTCATACGCAATTTCTCCATCATTGCGCATATCGACCACGGGAAATCCACGCTGGCCGATCGATTACTCGAAGAGACCGGCGCGCTCGCGCAGCGCGAAATGATGGAACAGGTGCTCGACACAATGGATCTGGAGCGCGAGCGCGGGATCACGATTAAGGCTCATGCTGTTCGCCTGAACTACAAAGCGCGTGACGGGAATATGTACGAGCTGAACTTAATCGATACGCCCGGGCACGTGGATTTCACCTACGAGGTTTCCCGCAGCTTGCAGGCTTGCGAGGGAGCTCTACTTGTGGTGGACGCCTCTCAAGGGGTGGAAGCGCAGACGCTCGCGAACACATATCTGGCGCTGAATCTCGACCTGGAAATCGTTCCGGTGATCAACAAAATCGACCTGCCGTCCGCCGAGCCGGAACGAGTTCGGGAGCAGATTGAGCAGGTGATTGGGCTGGATGCAAGCGATGCGATCCTGGCGAGCGCAAAGAACGGGATCGGCATCAAAGAAACTTTGGAAGCCGTCGTCGAGCGCATCCCGCCGCCAAAGGGCAACCCGGATGCTCCACTTCGCGCCCTCATATTCGATTCCTGGTTCGATTCTTATCGCGGCGTGATCATCCTGACGCGCGTGGTGGATGGCGTATTGCGCAAAGGGCAAAAGATTCGGTTATGGTCGAACGGGAAGATGCACGAAGTAGACGGCCTGGGATTCCAATCGCCCAAACCAATTGCCTGCGACGAGCTAAGCGCCGGAGAAGTGGGTTTCATGTTCGCCAATATCAAAACAGTTTCAGATGCGCAAATTGGCGACACCATTACCGACGATGCGAATCCGGCCGACGAGCCGCTGCCGGGCTTTCAGGAAGTCAAGCCGATGGTCTTCGCGGGACTGTATCCGGTGGAATCGCACGAGCACGGCTTGCTTCGCGACGCGCTGGAGAAGCTTCGCTTGAATGACAGCGCATTTAGTTTCGAGCCGGAGAGCTCGATGGCTCTGGGGTTTGGATTTCGCTGCGGGTTCTTGGGTTTGTTGCACCTGGAAATCGTGCAGGAACGTCTCGAACGCGAATTTCAGATTGATCTCATCACGACGGCTCCGGGCGTCCGTTATCGCGTGACCACTACCGCGGAAGAGATCATCGAGGTCAATAATCCGCAAAAGTTTCCAGAGCCTTCCGCTATCGAGCAGACGGAAGAACCGATCATCGATGCGACAGTGATCACGCGCGAAGAATATATTGGCGAGATCTTGAAGCTGCTCGAAGAGAAGCGCGGCGCTCAAAAGAAATTCGAGTACATTGGCAGCGGACGCGTGCTTTTGCTTTATGAACTGCCGCTGAACGAGATCGTGCTCGACTTTTACGATCGCTTGAAATCGGCGTCGCGGGGCTATGCTTCGCTCGATTATCATCTGGCGGGTTATCGCGTCTCGCCAATGGTGAAGCTGGATGTTCTAGTCGCGGGAGAGCCGGTGGATGCACTCTCGATGATCGTTCACCGGGATTTTGCCTATGAGCGGGGCAAGATTCTGATCGAGCGTTTGCGGAAGCTGATTCCGCGGCAGATGTTCGAAGTCGCTCTTCAGGCTGCAATTGGAACGAAGATCATTGCGAGAGAGACGATTTCCGCAATGCGCAAAAACGTTTTGGCGAAATGTTACGGCGGCGACATCACTCGCAAACGCAAATTGCTCGAGAAGCAAAAAGAGGGCAAGCGGAGAATGAAGCGGGTAGGGCGCGTGGATATTCCGCAGGAGGCTTTTCTGGCTGTTCTGAAAGTCGGGAGCGAATCCGGCGAGTAGGAAGGCGCTACAGCGGAATATTTCCGTGCTTCTTTTTTGGCATAGTGTCTGTTTTGTTTCTCAGCATCCGGAGCGCGCGAATGACCTTGGCCCGGGTCTCGTGCGGCTCGATCACATCATCGACGTAACCGCGCTCGGCTGCAACAAATGGACTCGCGAAGCGGTCTCGATACTCTTCAATCTTTGCCTGGCGGCTTTCTTCCGGGTCGGCGGATTCCTGCAGCTCGCGCCGGTACAGGATGTTTACCGCGCCTTCCGGACCCATGACCGCGATCTCGGCTGTCGGATAGGCGAAGTTCACGTCGGTCCGCAAGTGCTTTGAGCCCATGACGCAATAGGCTCCTCCATAGGCCTTGCGCGTGATGACAGTGATCTTGGGGACCGTCGCTTCGGCGTAGGCGTAAAGCAACTTCGCGCCGTGACGGATGATGCCGCCGAACTCCTGAGCCGTTCCGGGCAAGAAACCCGGGACGTCTTCAAAGGTCAGGATGGGAATCTGAAAAGCGTCGCAGAACCTCACAAAGCGCGCGGCCTTGGTAGACGAGTTGATGTCGAGACATCCGGCTAGATGGGCGGGTTGATTCGCGACGACTCCGATGGCCTCGCCTCCCATCCGAGCGAACCCGACGACGATGTTTCTCGCGAAATGTTCCCCAACCTCGAAAAAATATTCGTCGTCGATGACGCGGCAGATCACATCTTTGATGTCGTAGGGTTTGTTCGATTCCGCCGGTATCAACGTGTCTAATTCCGGATCGGCGCGGTCTTCCGGATCTTTGCTTTTTTCATACGGCACGCCATCGAGGTTGTTCTGGGGCAGAAATCGCATCAATTCGCGAATGCGGCGCAAGCAATCTTCGTCGTCGGCAGCAAGGAACTGCGCCACGCCGCTGGTGGCGGTGTGGGTCATCGCGCCGCCGAGATCTTCCTTGCTTACGTCTTCATGGGTGACAGTCTTGATTACGTCGGGACCGGTGACGAACATGTGGCTGGTGCGGTCCACCATGAAAACGAAATCAGTGAGCGCGGGGGAATACACCGCACCCCCGGCGCAGGGGCCCATGATCGCTGAAATCTGCGGCACTACTCCGCTGGCGATGGTGTTGCGCAGGAAAATATCTGCATATCCGGCGAGAGACACCACACCCTCTTGAATCCGGGCCCCTCCGGAATCATTCAAACCGATAATAGGAGCTCCCGTCTTCAAGGCCAGATCCATCAATTTGACGATCTTTTGCGCGTTGGCTTCGGAGAGCGAGCCGCCGAAAACCGTGAAGTCCTGCGCAAAGACGAATACGTCGCGGCCATGGATCAGGCCGTAGCCGGTGACAAACCCGTCGCCGTCGATGACACTGTTCTGCATGCCGAAGTTGTGGCATCGATGACGGACCAGCTTGTCCAACTCTTCGAAGCTGTTTTCGTCCAGCAGTAACTCAATTCGCTCGCGGGCGGAGAGCTTGCCTTCCTGATGTTGCCTTGCGTTCCGCTCCGCGCCTCCACCTTTTTCAGCCCTCGCGTGGCGCTTTCGCAATTCTTCGAGGCGATTCTTAGTCATTCATGTCAGATAGTAATATGAAGGGCCAGCGGGGACTCGTCATCGGAACTGCCGGCCACATCGATCACGGAAAAACATCTCTGGTCCGCGCTCTAACCGGAATCGATACGGATCGCCTTGCGGAAGAGAAAAAGCGAGGTATCTCCATCGATCTGGGATTTGCTAATCTTGCCTTGCCGGATGGACGCCGCATCAGCTTTATCGACGTTCCGGGCCACGAGCGCTTCATTCGGAACATGCTGGCCGGAGTGGGCGGCATTGAAGCTGTTATGTTAATCGTGGCCGCCGATGAATCGGTGAAGCCGCAAACGCGCGAACATTTCGAGATATGCCGATTCCTCAAAATCGAGCGCGGAATCATAGTTATCACGAAGATCGATGCGGCAAGCGCGGAGCAGCTTGAAGCGGCGCGCCGGGACGCGCGGGCGTTATGCGAAAACTCATTTCTCGAAAACGCGCCGCTGGTGACCGTTAGCGCGGTCAGCGGCGAAGGGCTAAGTGAACTGAAAAGTGAGCTGGTGCGATTGGCCGATCAGAGCGAGCCGCGTGACGATTCCGGTTTAGCGCGTCTCCCCATCGATCGCAGTTTTGCATTGAAAGGCTTTGGAACGGTTGTCACCGGCACGCTCTGGAACGGGAGGCTGCGGGCCGGCGATTCCGTGCAACTGCACCCCTCCAAAGAAGAGGCGCGCATCAGAGGTCTTCAAGTACACGGGCAACAGGTTGAAGTTGCCGTTGCCGGCCAACGCACAGCCGTCAATCTCGTTGGAATCGATAACTCGGACATTCGGCGCGGGTTCGTTCTGACCCATCCTGACGGATTGGAAGCGACTAAGCTCATGGATGTCGAGGTGGATTGGCTGGATCGTTCCCGCATACCGACGGCGCGCGAGCAGTGCGCGTTGTACATCGGAACATCTGAGGTGTCTGCCTGGTTGAAAGTTCTTGCGGCCGGGCAAACAGCGTCGCAGACTCTCGCTCGATTGTGGCTATCGGAGCCGGTTCTGGTTTTACCGGACGATCGCTTTGTCCTTCGCAGCCCGTCTCCCTCTCAGACCATCGCCGGCGGCCGGGTCATTGACGCTTTTCCTCGAGCGCGCATCAATCGCGCCCGGACTGTCGCCCGCTTGGAATCGCTCGCCGAAGCCGATCCCACAACGAGAGTTGAAATTCTTGTACGAGAGAGTGCAAGCGGAGCGCGGCTGCGAGATCTCGTCCGGTTCACCGGGACACCGTTAGAAGCACTTCGAGCCGTGATCCAGAGAAGTTCGCAACTGGTGCTTGCGGAGGCGGCTCAGCGTGTCGTGACAACAACGTGGATTGAGGAAAGGCGTCGGAAGCTGCTCGAATTTTTGGAGGCGTTCCATCGGAAGAACCCTTCGTTAGGGGGCGCGCCGGTCGCTGCCGCTCGATTGGGAGTGGAGCCGAATCTCGCCGCATTGATCTTCAACGGCTTCCTTGCAATCCGAGTGCAGGGCGACATTGTCTCTCTGGTGACTCATAAGGCGCAGCTCAGCGGGCAAGAGACCCAGGCGCTCCTCCGAATGGAGCAGACGTTCCGGGAATTGGGCCTCACGCCTCCGGCGGCGAGCGAGGTATTGAAATCGGCCGGGAGCGATGTCAGGAAGTCGCGCGGGCTGTTGGAGGCACTGATAAAGGATCGGAAGCTGGTCCGCGTCTCTGACGATCTGATTTTTCACGCAGATGCGATCACGGGGATACGCAACCTGCTTGCCACCCATAGGGGACGCAAATTCTCGGTTCCTGAGTTTAAGGAGTGGACGCAGATCTCACGCAAATACGCGATACCTCTGCTGGAGTATCTTGATCGTCAGCACGTGACGCGGAGAGACGGGGATTCCCGAATCGTGCTTTAGGAGCTTGTCGTAAACCTATCTACGTTAGACCGCTTCCTTGCGGTCGCGGCTCGGTAAGCGACTGCAAACACGGCGCGCCGAACGCCGTAAGAGGCTACGATGAAAGCGAGAATGGAGACACGGCCATGCAATTGAACGTCCCGCCCGACCTTGAGACCCTGATTCACAAGCGGCTTTCCAGCGGCGCATATAGGAACGCGGAAGACGTGTTGCGCGGTGCGCTCGAAGCGCAGGACGCGGAAGAAAGCTGGACCGACGAGGAACGCCGCGCATTATCCGCCCACATTGAGGAAGGCTATCAACAAGCCGAACGCGGCCAGCTTATCGACGGCACACAGGCCCGCCGCGACATCGAGGCAATGAAGGAGAACTGGCGTGAAGGGCGTTCGCCCGGTCAGTGAGCGCCTATATTCTCACGCCTCTTGCGAAAGCCGATATTTTCGATATTTGGGTTTACATCGCGGAGAACAGCGAACCCGCAGCCGACCTCGTAGAACAGGCGATCTATGATGCTTGCGCCTTTCTCGCCGAAGGCCCGTTGCGCGGCCATACCCGACCTGACCTCACGCTGCGGACGCTCCGTTTCTGGACACTGAGCCGCTATCCCAACTACACCGTTGTTTACCGGCCAGACACGGCCCCGCTGCAAATCATCGCCGTGCTGCACGGAAAGCGGAACATCCGGCGCGTTCTCAGGCAGCGCCCGTGATTTCGTATGTTCAACACTAATGCTCACCCGGGGCTCTAGAGCACTTCCAAAATCAGGCACTTCAAGTAATGTGTCTCAAGGACGGTGAGGAGAATTGGGTGGTCCCGTGCCTGCGTGCGACGTTCTAAGACGCGCAATTGCTTGCCGCAGTCGAGCGCGGCGGCTGCGATTACCTCCAAAAAACGGGCTTCGCTCATGTGGTGCGAACAGGAGCAGGTCACCAAAATTCCACCGCGCTGCAAGAGCCGCAACGCGCGCAGGTTGATTTCTTTGTACCCCCGAGCCGCGCCTTCCAATGCCGATCTGGATTTCGTGAAGGCCGGGGGATCCACGATGACGATCTCGAAAGTCCGTCTTGCGCTCACCAGGCCGGGTAAATACTCGAGCACGTTGGCTTCATGAAAGGAGACGTTTGCCAAGCTGTTTCCATTCGCGTTGGCTCTTGCAATTTCAAGCGCGGATGCGGAACTGTCAATCGCTTCCACCGACTCGCAAACAGACGCCAGGTGCAATGCAAATCCACCCGTTCCCGCAAAGCAATCGAGCGCTCGCCCGGTTGCGTAGCCCCGCGCGGCCAAGTAGTTTTCGCGCTGATCCAGAAAAACTCCTGTCTTCTGTCCGCTGAGAAGATCTGCCTGCCAACTGAGGCCGTTCATGCGGATTTGCACAAACTGCGGAAGCTCGCCGGTCCATACGCGAGTCTCCTCGGGCAAATTTTCTTTGACTCGAACCGGCACGTCGTTGCGCGCTACTATTCCTTTCGGCTTGAGCAGCTCATCCAGCGCGCCAGTGATCTCCGGCGCGAGGCGATCCATTCCTTGATCGAGAAGTTGCACAACCAGCCAATCGCTGTATCGATCGACAATCAGAGCGGGAAGAAGATCCCCTTCAGCGTGAACCAGCCGGTAAGCATCTGAATCCGAAACTACGCGCTTGCGATAGGCGAGAGCCCTTTCCATTCTCGCGAGAAGAAATTTTCGATCGATGGATTCTATTTGCCTGCTGAGCAGCCGCAGAGCAATCTGAGAAGTGGAGCTATAGTGCGCGGTGCCGAGAGCGCGGCCTTTATGATCGATGACGCGAACTGCATCGCCGGGCTGCGCGTCTCCGCGGTCAAGGATGTCGCTCGAAAAAATCCACGGATGCCCCGAATCTATGCGGCCCGCTGCCTTGCGATTTACGCGAACGGCAGGCATTGGTGGCTAATGGGGAGCCCCCACGACGGGGTTACCAACGCCAATCGAGGATGCCTGCGTGCCCGATGATGAACCTCGGAGGCCCAAGGTGATGCCGACTGCAGCGGCGGCGCCCACGCCGGCAAGAATCCCCGCCAGCGCGCCTCTGGAAAGCCCGGCGCCTTGCGCGCGTCCTTGATTGGTCTGCGCAATCTCCGCAGTCGCAAAATGGCGGTCATAGCTCGCGGTAACGGTCAACTTGAATGTGCCGGCGCCGTCGGGGGCCATGCCAAGAATCGCAACTCGCCCGTTTGTATCGGAAACGAGCGACTGAGTCCGGCCGCCGTTCGAAAATGTTGCGCTGGGGCCGAGCCTCGGCGCTGTAAAATTCACCACCGCGCCAGGCACCGGCAAGTTGTTCTTATCCCGCACCTCGATAATGGGTTGTACCGCCGCCTTGCTCTTCAACGTGTTCACCGCGCCCTGCCCGGCGATTACGATGATTTTCAATACCGACGCGTCCGGGGCCGGTTTGGGGCGAGCGTCCTGCGCGAATAATACTTGATATTGAAAGCTGGTCAGCACTCCAAGAAAGGACAAGAAAAGTGAAAGAGAAGAACGCCTCATTGCCATTTCAGTTTACCCGCATAGAAGGGCCATAATGCACAGCGCAAGACCGAACATCAGCGTAATCGTGCCCTGCTTCAATGAAAGCGGCGCGGTCCTGGAGTGTCATAAGCGGCTCAGCGCCGTGCTTAGCGGATTGGGCGCCTGGTACGAGATAGTCTACGTCGACGATGGCTCGCGCGATTCCACACTATCCGAATTGCGCGCCATTCATGCGGGCGATTCGAACGTCACGGTGGTAGAGCTATCCAGAAATTTCGGCCACCAGAACGCGGTGACGGCGGGTTTAGACATCGCTAAAGGCGGCGTGGTCGTGATTATGGATGCCGATCTTCAGGATCCGCCGGAACTCATCTCGCGGATGCTCGAAATGTGGGAGCAGGGTTATGAAGTGGTTTATGGCGTGCGTGAAACGCGGGAGGGCGAAACCGGTTTTAAGCTATGGACCGCGAAACTTTTTTATCGATTGATTAACGCGCTCTCCGACGTTCCGATTCCGCCGGACACGGGCGATTTTCGCCTTCTGGATAGAAAGGCCGTCGAGGCAATCAAGAGCATGCCGGAGCGGCAGCGATTACTTCGAGGCATGTGCAGCTGGATCGGCTTTCGCCAGTGTGGAATTAAGTACCCGCGCGCCGCGCGAATCGCGGGTAAGACGAAATATCCGCTGAAGAAGATGATCAATCTGGCATTGGACGGGATCGCATCTTTCTCCACGGTGCCTCTTCGATTGCTCGCACTTGTGGGGTTCGTCTCTGCCGCTCTCTCCGTCATCGGCATCATCTATGCGTTGGTGGTGCGGCTGTTTACCCACAAATGGGTGGCGGGGTGGACGATATCGTTCATCGGAATTCTTTTCCTGGGAGGCCTTCAGATCATCAGCATCGGCATTGTGGGCGAATATGTCGGCCGCACTTATGCGGAAGCGAAGCAGCGGCCTCTTTATCTGGCTCGCTCGGTTCTGGAGCGGCGGGGCGATTAGCCCAGGCATGCCTCTCAAACGGTGGCCGGCGGTTTTGGCAATCGGCATTCCCGTTCTGTATTTACTTTTTCTTACCCGTACCTATTACTGGGACGGCGTCTTGTTTGCGCTCCAGATAGAAAGTGTGCGACGCGGCGAGCTCCCGGCGGCGATCTTATTTCATCCGAATCATCTGGTGTATTCGGCATTCGGCTACGTTCTTTATTCCGCAGCGTCGATTTTTGGATTGCATGCCCGGGCTATCACAATCCTTCAGATCTTCAACGCGGCCTTGAGCACGATGGCGGGATACGCGCTCGATGTTCTTGCCAAGCGTCTAACCGGCTGTTCCCTGGTTGCGGCGTTCTGCTGGTTGCTGTTCGCCACGGGGGCCACCTGGTGGAAATTTTCGACAGACGCGGACAGCTATATCGTTTCCGTGTTTCTTCTTATACTCACGATGTCATTCCTGTTTGAGAACCGGCCTAATCTGGTTGCGGCGGCTGCGTGTCACACGACCGCGATGTTATTCCACGAGCTTGCTGTGTTCACCTACGTCCCCGTGCTGGCGGCCATTGCATGGGATTCCGAGCGATCTAAACGGGCGCGATGGTGGACTTCGATCGCCTACATGGCCGGCACCGGATCGGTGGTTGGCGGCGTCTATCTGCTCGCCTATGTTTACGCGAACCACGCCGCATATCCCACTCTCTTTGCATGGGTGACCAGTTACGCCTCGGATTCCGGATTCACTCATTCCGTACGCCAGATCGTGAGTTCTTATCTCAGCAGCTATCTCAAACTTTTCGTTGGCGGGAAACTGGCTCTGATCCGTGACTACTTTTCCGTGACGGTCTGCCTTTCACTGGCGATCGCATTAGGCACACTGGTCTGGGCTGTTCTTTCGCTTCGCCGCCCTCAATTCGATTCACAGACGCGCGTGGATCGCCGAGCTGAGCCTGTCTTGTGGGTTTGGCTGCTCAGTTACGCCGTCTTCCTCGGCTCCTGGGATCCCGGTAGCGCGTTTCATAAGTTGTTCGTATGGCCTTCGATTGTGCTGCTGGCCGGTCTCGCCATCGCGAAAAGAACGCGGCTTCTGGAAAGGAGAAGAGCGTTCCTGGCTCTCGCGCTCGCCATAGGAGCATGGAACTTTGCCGCTTTCATTTATCCGCACTCTCACGCCAGCGCCGATCCGGTCCTAGTCTTAGCGGAAACCATCGATAGACAGTTACCGAAGCAAGCAAATATCTATTACAGGGTGCTGGATCCGGACGATTGGTATTTGGAATATTTTGCACCGGGGCGATTTTGGTCTCCGATAAACGTCGCGAGCAGCCGGGCCTACACGGGCCTCGTGTATCCTGCCCGAGGGCCCGTCTGCTTCGAAACCACGGCGCTGGACATTCTGGATAAGGATCCGATTTTTACCTCTCAGATCGATCCAAGCCGCCGTTGGGATCTCGTGAACGCGAGACACAACATCAGGCTCGAATGCCTGAACGGCTCACTCGCAGTTGGATCTAAACGTCCAGATTCCGAACGTCCAGGGCGTTCTCTTCGATGAAGTGACGCCGGTTTTCAACATCCTCGCCCATCAGCGTTGAAAAGATAGTCTCGGTTTCCGCGAAGTCTTTTAGATCCACCTGCAGGAGAGTTCGCGTGTCCGCGTTCATAGTTGTCGACCAGAGCTGCTCAGCGTTCATTTCTCCGAGTCCCTTGTAGCGTTGGATGTTCACTTCCCGGGTGCCTTCGTTCTTCACGGTGGAGAGCAAATCACGCCAATTCTCGACGACATCGCGCTGCGAATCTTTAATGATCGTGAATGGCGGCTTGTTCCAGCGGGCCACCTGCTTGATCAAAAAGCGCAAGCGGCGGAACTCAGGCATCGACATGAATTCGGTGTTGATGAAACGCTTGGCATTGGTGGGATCTTTATAGCTGACCATCCAAGCCGAATGTTCTTCTTCGCGCTCGATTGTGACCTCGAGCTTGGCCTGCTTCAGCCGCTCGGCAAGAATTCCTACGCTTTCCTCATTCTGCAGGTCGGCTTTGGTATCGATCGGAAGAGTCACGTCTGAAAGTACTTCGACCACTCGCGCGTCACGCATGCGCCGCTCCAAACGCCGCCAGATTTGATCCAGCTCGTCGAGCGACATCAGAAAGCCGCGCAATTCAGCGCCTTCCATCTTCGCTGCCCCGGCGCCATCGCCGGTGGCAAGCTCGACCGTCAAGTTTTCTGTCGCGCGGCGCAAGATCTCGCGAGTAAATTCCTTATCGTCTTTGATGTACTTCTCGCTTTTGCCTTTCTTGATTCGATAGAGCGGCGGTTGAGCGACGAAGAGCTTACCGCGCGTAATCAGCTCCTGCATGTGACGAAAAAAGAAAGTGAGAAGCAACGTGCGAATGTGCGAGCCATCCACATCGGCGTCGGTCATGATGATGATCTTGCCGTACCGGAGCTTCGCCATCTCGAAATCTTCACCCCTGCCGATACCGGTTCCGATAGCGGTGATCATGTTCCGAATCTCTTCATGGGCGAGCATTTTGTCGTAACGGGCCTTTTCGACATTGAGAATCTTGCCCTTTAAAGGAAGAATCGCCTGGTAGCGGCGGTCGCGGCCCGACTTCGCCGTTCCCCCTGCCGATTCGCCTTCGACCAGAAAAAGTTCGCAGCGGTCCGGATCGCGTTCCTGGCAGTCATAGAGCTTGCCCGGCAGGCCTCCGGAATCCAAAGCGCCCTTGCGCCTGGTGAGATCGCGAGCGTGGCGCGCCGCTTCTCTTGCGCGGGCGGCATCAATCGCCTTGGTGACGATCTTTTTCATGACCGGAGGGTTCTTGTCGAAAAACTCGCCGAGTTTCTCGTTCACAAGCTGAACCACCTGGCCCTGGATATCGGAATTCAGTTTTCCCTTGGTCTGGCCCTCGAACTGCGGCTGCGGCAGTTTGACGCTGATCACCGCCGTCAGGCCTTCCCGCACATCGTCGCCCGTGAGATTTTCTTTTTGATCTTTGAAAAGCCCGCTCTGCTGGGCGGCCGCGTTGATGGTTCGCGTCAAGGCGCTACGAAAGCCGCTGAGATGACTGCCTCCATCCACCGTGTTGATGTTATTGGCGAAGCTGAAGACGTTCTCCGAATAAGAGTCGTTGTATTGGAGCGCCACTTCAATGGTGAGCGCGCCGCCATTCGGCAGATCGCGATCTCCTTCAAAGTGAATCGGCTTTTCGTGCAGCACGGCTTTACCGCGATTAAGATGCTTGATGAACTCAGCGATCCCGCCGCTGTAAAAGAACTCTTCGGTGCGGATGTCTTCGCGCTCGTCGGTGAGCGTGATCTTCAGCCCTTTATTCAGGAATGCGAGCTGCCGCAGGCGTTGAGCGAGCGTGTCGAAGTTGAACTCCGTCGCATCCATGATGGTCGGATCGGGCCGGAAGGTAATCTTCGTGCCGGTCTTATTCGATCTTCCGGTTCGGGCGAGCGGAGCTTTGGGGATGCCGCGCTCGTAATCCTGCTCCCAAGTCGATTTTTCCCGCCAGATCTCAACATGCAGCGTTTCGGCAAGAGCATTGACACAACTAACCCCAACACCGTGGAGGCCGCCCGAGACTTTATACGAATTCGAATCGAACTTGCCGCCGGCGTGCAGCTTGGTTAAAACAACCTGTGCCGCGGAAACACCCTCCTCTTCGTGAATATCTACCGGAATGCCTCGGCCGTTATCAACGACGGTAAGCGAGTTGTCGATGTGAATAGTGACGCTGACTTCGGTGCAGTAACCGGCCAAAGCTTCGTCAACGGAATTATCCACCACCTCATAGACCAGGTGATGCAGGCCCATTTCTCCTGTAGAGCCGATATACATTGCGGGACGGAGCCGAACGGCCTCCAATCCCTCCAGCACTTTAATGCTGGTTGAATCGTAATGTTCGTTTTGAGCCACTGTAGCCATGCTTTTAAGAGTCAACAGCGCGATAAAGAACCGCAAAACGTATGCGGCTGCGTCCAGCGCGTTCATGCCCTTCCATTTATTTCTCTCGAGTTCTCAGATCCTCATCGGCATAACGACGTAGCGATATACCGTGCCCGCGGGTCCGGCGCTCTCAGGGCTGTGCGGCCGCAGCTCACCCGCGCTATTTGCGTCTTTGAAGTGAAGCTCGACTTCGCTCTGGTTGACAGAACGCAGGAAATCGAGCAGATATTGAGCGTTGAAGCCGATCTCGACATCCGGCCCGGAATAATCCACCGGGATGGTTTCTTCACTTTCACCGGTCTCGGAAATCGACGAATGAATTTTCAACTCGCCTTTCAGCATCTGGACCCGGATCGCGCGCGAGCGCTCGTCGGCAAATTGAGCTACGCGCTCAATGGCCGCTTTCAATTCATCCCGTTGAATGACTAAAACATGGGGATGCTCCTTGGGCAGCACGCGCTCATAGTCGGGAAAATTGCCGGTCAGCTTGCGGCTGAGCAATAGGCGCTTATCGACGCGAAAGAATAAGTGATTCTCGTTCCCGGAGAATTCGATCTGCTTGCTTGAATCGTCGCCGGCCAATTTCTGGATCTCGTTCATCGCCTTCTTGGGCAGCAACGCGCGAAATGGAGCGGTGAGACTCGGAAGACCGACTTGCCTCTCCACCAAAGCCAGCCGGTGACCATCCGTCGCAACCATGACTAGCCCTTTATCGTTGAGAATCAGCAGCGCGCCATTGAGAGTGAAGCGCGATTCCTCCGCGGATATCGCGAAGATGGTGTGCGAGATCATCTGCGAAAGGAGGCTTAGAGGGATCTCCGCCAGTAATTCGGGCATTTGCGGAAGCTCCGGGAAGCTCTCGCGAGACATGCCTGCGATCCGCGTTCGGGAACGCCCGCAGACGAAGCTCGCCCAGTGATTTTCCGCCAACTTGACCTGAACATCAGCGTCGGGGAGAAGCCGCACGTAATCGAGCAACCGCCGCGCCGGTATGGTCCCGGCACCCTCTTTCTTAATCCGCGCGGGGCAGGCGCATCGAATCCCGAGCTCCAAATCTGTAGCCGTGAGCCATACCTGGTCATAATCAGTCTCCAGCAGAATGTTGGAGAGAATCGGAATCGTAGTCTTCTTTTCCACGACCCCCTGGGTGAGTCCTAGTTCCCTTACCAGATCAGACTTGCTAACCGAGAATTCCATGGTGAGTGTTGTTGGAGCTTCCTTGCTCTCGAATTGAGCTTTTCTATTATTCCTGACTAGCTATTTTCTACTAACAGAAGAGAACCGTATTAGTAACGTCTGTGGAAATGTTGAAATCCTTCTAAATTATAGCAAAAATTACTGCTTTCCTCCAGCCTGAGCTGTGGATTTCAGGTGCCTGCAATCTCGAAAAGTGGGTCCTCGAAGAGTTTCCAATAGACTTCAACAGCCCGGTTAGCGCTCTCTCCTGGAAAAGGTTCATAAGCCTAGTGAAGCGAATCGGTTAGAGAGTGGATAAGATTGTTCAAATCCTCATCACGCTGGCGTAAACCGTCAATCTTCTGAACCGAATGCATGACGGTGGTGTGATGCTTGCCTGCGAAGTAACGGCCGATCTCAGGCAGAGAGGCGTGCGTAAGCTCTTTCACGAGGTACATGGCGATCTGGCGAGGATAAGCGATTTGGCGCGTGTTGCTCTTGAGCTTCAATTGCGCGGGCTGCAGGTTGAAGCGGTCAGCGACGGCGCGAATGATTGATTCAACCGATATCTTCTTTTCGGAGCTGGTGTTCAGGTGTTTCAACGTGTGATGCGCCATAGCCAGCGTGATGGGCTGCCCGGCCACAGACGAAACGGCGATCAATTTTGTCAAGGCTCCTTCCAGTTCCCGGACATTGGATTTTGTTTTCGTCGCGATGAAGATGCGAACGTCCTGCGGCAATGCTACGCCTTCGGATTCGGCTCTTTTGTCGAGGATTGCCATCTTGGTCTCGAGGTCCGGCGGCTGCACATCCACCATGAGACCCCACTCGAAGCGCGAGCGCAGCCGTTCCACCAACCCGGGCAATTGGTTGGGAGCCGAGTCGCTGGAGATGACGATCTGCTTGCGGTGATCGTACAGCTCGTTGAAGGTATGAAAGAATTCCTCCTGGGTTCGTTCTTTGCCGGCGATCACGTGAATGTCGTCGATGAGGAGCACATCGGCCGAGCGGTAATGGCGATGGAAGAGCGGCATGCGATCGAGCTTGATAGATGTAATCATCTCGTTCATGAAGCGCTCGCTGGATGTGTAGACGACATTCATCCCGTTGAAATTATCCAGGAGGCTTCTCCCGATGGCGTGCATGAGATGCGTCTTGCCGATGCCCACGCCGCCATAGATGAATAGCGGATTGTAGCTGCGCGATGGCATGGTCGCTACCGCTCGAGCGGCTGCATGCGCCAATTGGTTTGAAGATCCCACTACATACGTATCGAACGTCAGTCGTGGATTCAGCCAAGTTACCGTCTGTTCAAAGAGCGGCTCCGCCGAGTGGGAATGGCCATTGGTGGGGGGCGCAGCAGGCACGCCACGAAGCCGATGGTCCGCTCCACCTTCGACCTGGTATTGAACATCGCGGACCCGAAGATTTAACGCTTGAATGGCAGTTTGAATCTGCGGTGTAAACTCCTGCCGGATCCAGGCTTCCGTGGTCTCATCGGGAACCCGCACAGTAAGCTTGCCATCGTGAAAAGATGCCAGGGCAGTCCGGGAAATCCAGTTTTTGTATGCTCCGTCATTGAGCTTCAGAGCCAGCCAGCCCTTGATCTCTTCCCAAGTGTCACTCAACCCAACACCCCTGTCTCTTCCCTCAAACGGCAAAGGTTTCCCACACCTTTTCCACGCTTGTGGAAAAGAGGAAGAAATGCGTGATTATAAAGGCTAAATTTGCTGCGGCCAGCAGCACTTTACAGGTTGGGGGAACCGCCTTCGCCCTGTCGGAAATCACAGTCTAACACAGGACTAAAGTTTGGGAAGAAAAATCTGATAATTATGTATGTGGCTGAAAACGCAGAGATTACGGCAGCGCCACTCCGCGCGATTCAAGCGCGCAGACGGGTGCGCGCCCCTGGCAATTCTACTAAGATCCTACTGTTGCAATCAGATGAATTGACTTTGCAACAAAGTCGTCAGAGAATGTCGATTAGACGCTCAAAGCGGGAGTAACTCAGCTGGTAGAGTGCAACCTTGCCAAGGTTGATGTCGCGGGTTCGAACCCCGTCTCCCGCTCCAGACCCGTCTTATGTAAGCTTCACCACATAAGCAGCGGGCGCACCTCCGTCAACGAAAGCTCGCAGCACACGTCAGGGGGATAGTGGCGTTGAAATTGAGCCGATATCAAGTTCGAGCGGCGGCGCTCGTCCTGGTGCTCACCCCACTCTTCGCTGGCAACAAGAAGCTTAAGAGAATCAAGCCGGGCGCAAATCCGCCTGAATACATTGCGTTCAGTAAACCGGTTTCCAAGGACCAGCAGTTCCACCACGCTCTAGACCGCCTGACATTCGGCGCGCGGCCCGGGGATTTAGAGAAGATTCAGACCGTTGGCCTCGATAAATGGCTGAACCTGGAGCTTCATCCGGAGAAGGTGGCGGAAAATCCCGTGCTTGAGCAGCGTTTAGCCCCGTTCGAGTCTCTGCGGATGAGCATCGAGGATACGTATGCGCGTTACCCGAGGAAAGTTCAAGATGCGGGCGGCGATTCCGGTTTGACTCCGGATCAGATAGAGGTTTTGCAATCGGGGAAGCCTGAAGAGAAGCAGCAGCTGCTCAAATCGCTAGCGCCCGAAAAACGCTCGGATTTTGTCCGGTCCTTGCGGCCGGCGGAACGTCAACAGCTATTTGCTTCGGCGCCCATTGAGCTGCGCCGTGAGTTGATGCTTGGGGTGAATCCTCAGAACGTAGTCGCGAATGATTTGTCGGAAGGCAAGCTGCTGCGGGCCATCTACAGCAATCATCAGTTGGAAGAGCTGCTGGTTGATTTTTGGTACAACCACTTCAACGTGTTTCTGGGGAAGGGCGGAGACCGCTATATGGTTCCTACCTACGAGCGCGAGGCCATCCGGTCGTATGTGTTCGGCAAGTTTTACGATTTACTGCTCGAAACCGCGGAAAGTCCCGCGATGTTGTTCTATTTGGATAATTGGCAATCGGTCGCGCCTGGGGCTGTTCAACGCCCAAATGAGAAGAACAAGCGGGGGTTAAACGAGAACTACGGACGCGAGTTGCTGGAATTGCACACCCTGGGCGTAGATGGCGGTTATACGCAGAAGGATGTCATCGAAGTGGCCCGTTGCTTCACCGGCTGGACGATTGCGAATCCCCGCAAGGGCGGCGGATTCGAGTACAACGACAAAGTGCACGATAAGGGCGCGAAGCTTGTTCTGGGCTACGCGATCGCGGCGGGTGGCGGGATGAATGACGGGCTCGCCGTGCTCGATATTCTGGCGCACCATCCTTCCACCGCGCATTTCATCTCTCTGAAACTGGCGCAGCGCTTTGTCGCCGATGACCCTCCCCCTTCGCTTGTGAATCGGATGGCCCAGGCTTTTATGAAAACCGATGGGAACCTTCGCGAAGTCATGCGAACCATGCTGGCGGCGCCGGAGTTCTGGTCGGAAGGCGCATACAACGCGAAAGTGAAAACGCCGTTTGAAATGGTTGCCGGCGCCATGCGTGCGACCAATGCGGATGTAACCTCAGCGTTTCTTTTGAGTAACGAGCTGCAGAAGATGGGTGAGCCGCTGTACCGCAAAGTCGAGCCCACGGGTTATTCAAGCGCAAACGCGGAATGGGTGAGTTCGGCCGGGCTGCTCGAGCGCATGAACTTCGCGGCGGCTGTGGCGCAGAATCGGATCGGCGGAGTGAAAGTGGACGCAGGCGATTGGCAGACAACCGCGCTAGAGATCGGGTCGCCCGAGTTTCAGCGCCACTGAACAAGAGAAGAATCAGGAGTAGAAATGCCTTCACGCAGATTGTTTTTGAAGAGGTCGGCGCTGGCGATGTTCGGGGTGGGGAGCGTGCCGACTTGGCTGTCGCGCGCCGTGTACGCGGAGCAAGCGCCCTCAGAGCGGAAAAAAATTTTGATTGCGATCTTCCAGCGAGGCGCGGTCGATGGCTTGAATGTCGTCATTCCTCACGGGGAACCCGCCTACTACGCCATGCGTCCGAGTATCGCGATTCCGCGGCCCGACGGCACGGAGCAGGGCGCGATTGATCTGGACGGGCGCTTTGGGTTGCATCCGGCATTGCGATCGTTGAAGCCTGTCTGGGATAGCAGGCATTTGGCGATTGTCGAGGCTGTCGGCTCGCCCGACCCTACGCGCTCGCATTTCGATGCGCAAGATTATATGGAATCCGGCACGCCCGGTCTTAAAGCCACGTGCGACGGTTGGTTGAACCGCGCGATGACGCCGGAGCCGCGGCCTTCGCCAGTGCGCGCCGTCAGCCTCAGCGCTGAGCTTCCACGCACGCTGCAGGGCAAAAATGAAGCTCTGGTGGTCAGAAACCTTAACGATTTCAAGGTCAAAGATGCCCGAATCGCCGCCGCTTTCGAGAACATGTATGGCGCGTCAGTCGACAAGATCTTAAAT
>JBAUUG010000290.1:0-13160 GCA_049582585.1 Bryobacteraceae bacterium
TAAATCCAGATGCAAAGAATCACGGCTTCCGGGCTGGAAATCGACGCGATCGAAAATGGTTTCGTTGTTACCCTTATCGTGAAATGGAGTAAATTCCGGGGTATCCAAGAACCGGCCGGTTCTATCGGTATTCGCGACCAGGAAATTGCCCCACTTCGAACCGCCGATTCCGAATGTCCCTTCTTCCGTAACGGTGCCGAAAGAACCGTAGGTCAAATCGAGACTCGCACTGGGCTTCTGACCAAGGCCTGAGCGGGTTACCGCATTCACAACCATGCTCGTCTTGTCGCCGTATTCAGCATTTGGCGCACCCGTGACGAGTTCAAGCGATTGGAACGCGTTTGCCGGCAATTGCGTGGAGAATGTCTTGCTTTGCTGGTCGCTGATGGGCTGGCCGTCAACCACGTAAGTAGTCTCGCCATGATCGCCCTGCGGGTGGAAGAAGCCGTTTGAATCCGCGACAACGCCACCGGAAGTAAGGGTAATCGCATCACTCAGTCCTTGACCGGTTGAAGCGATCGGCAGGTCCGCTAGAAGATTTTGACTTACATCCGTGTGCGCGGCGGGCACGTTCTCGAGCACTTCAGCGGATGCCGAAACTTCTACGGTTTCAGTGGAGCCGGCGAGCGCCAAGGCAGCTTTGATCTGAATAGGCACTTGGGTATGCACGGGAACATCCTGTTGATACGCCTGAAATCCGGGCGCGGTGACCTCCACGTGATATTGATTGGGCGGAATATTCACCAGGCGAAATGTGCCATCGCCGCCGGTCTTCACTTGCTGCTTGTAATTAGAAACAGAATTGCTGATCGTGACATCGGCGGCAGGAACAGCCGCGCCGCTGGGATCCGTGACGATTCCCTGGATGGTGCCGCCAGTGCCGGTTGCTTGCGCGGCCACAGCGGCTTTTTCGGCGCTCCAGAAAAAAAGAGTAAGTAATGCCAGCGTGCCCGCCTGGCTGAGTAATCGCTTCAAAATACAACTCCTTTGCAACACACACTGGAAACGGCCGCACAGATGGAACGATTGTGCAGCCGATCCGAAACTAGAGTGAAAGGAGTAACGATGGCGGCCCGCGCGGAATACGCGCCATGTTTGGCACGTCCTGAACGGGCGCCGGACGCAAAGATGCTGTTAATTCACCGGAAGCAGAGATAAACGCCTTACCCGCGTCGCGCTCAATCGCGACCACGTTCGCGCGCTGCGTCGCGTGACAAATCAGGCAGGCGCCTTCCTGACTGGAATCATGCTTGTGAAGCGGGCCGGCAAGACATGCGATCAGTAAAGCGAAAAGGCATATCAGCGCCAAGACGCGACTAACTCTACGGTCCCTGTTTGAGAGTAGCGGCACCTTCTTGAATTATACGCGAGCAGAGTAACTTGTATTCGCATGGTGAGATAGTTGCGGTTGGGGATCTAAGCGCTGTATCCTAAACCCGGCTGACATAGAATATCTATGTCGGATGCCGATCGGGTCTATGCGCGACGAGATTCCTCCCGGAACCCTCGATTTGCTTATCTTAAGAACCCTGGACCGGGAAGGCCGGCTGCACGGTTTTGAGATCGCGGATTCCATACAGGCTTTCTCCCAAAGCGTTCTTCAGGTGGAAGAAGGCTCGCTGTATCCGGCGCTTCAACGCATGTTGATGAAGGGTTGGCTTTCGGCGGAGTGGGGCAAAACAGCGGAGAATCGCCGCGCTCGGTACTACTCCCTGACGCGTGACGGCCGCAAGCAACTGCAGCGCGAGCTGGCGCGTTACGAACGAGTAAGCGCCGCCATCGGCCGAGTACTCCAGCCGGCGTGAGAAACGATGTCTGTACGCGAGTTCTTGAAGCGCCTACGCTTTTTGTTCGATCGGGGACGCCGCATGGACGAGCTCGAATCGGAGATGCGGCTTCATCGCGAGCTGCGCGCGGCGAAATTGGGGCGCGAAGGCTTGACGGAAGCGGAGGCCATTTACGACGCTGAGCGGCGATTCGGAAATAAGACTTTGTTAAAGGAGAGGTCGGTGGATATGTGGGGCTGGATGTGGTTGGAGGATCTGTTCAAGGACGTTCGTTACACCTACCGAAGCTTGTGCGAGAACCCGCTCTTCGCCGTGGTCGCGATACTGATGCTCGCTTTGGGCATCGGAGCGAACACTGCCATTTTCAGCGTCACTAACGCGGTGGTGCTACGAGCCTTGCCGGCGCACGATCCGCATCAGCTCTTCTATCTGCAAGTTCTGCCCGGTCAGCCGGACGGCGCGGGCAACACGGGTGACAGTCAAACCTCTTTCAGTGAGTATGTGTTTGAGCAGCTGCGCACGCAGCACCAAGCCTTCGCGAATGTGCTGGCGTACGTGCCTGTGGGCCTGGATAAAGTGGCCGTGCGCGCGGGCAAGGAGCCCGAAGAAGCGGCAGTGGACATGGTCAGCGGCGACTTCTTTTCCGGTCTCGGTGTGGGGGCAGTTTGCGGCCGAACGCTCACCCCGGCGGATGAGCAGGAGCATGCCGGAGTGGCCGTTCTGCAGTACGGGTTCTGGAGCCGGCGCTTTGCGAAAAGCTGCTCCGCGCTAGGCCAGACGCTCTATGTAAAAGGTGTTCCCTTCACCATCGTAGGCGTGACGAATAGAAGCTTCCTGGGAGTAGAAGGCCGGCCCACGGAGGTGTGGATTCCTCTTCAGAAACGGCCCGAGCTGAATGCTTGGGGCATGCAAGAGGATAACTATTATGCCGCCCCGAACTGGTGGTGCCTGATGTTGATTGCACGCCTGGCGCCTGACGTGACTGCGCGACAGGCGGAAGCAATGGCCACCCCCGCTTTTCTCCGCGCCGCGCACGAGCATCTCGGAGGTAAGCCCCATAAGGGAGAAGCGCCGCCCAAACTGGCGTTGGCTCCGGCGCGCGGCGCTGGCCCGACTCAACAAGGCCTCGAAAAGCCGCTTTACATTTTGCTGGCTATGGTCGGAGTGATTCTTGTGATCGCGTGCGGAAACGTCGGCATGTTGCTGACCGCGCGCAATGCCGCCAGGCGGCGTGAATTCAGCATTCGCCTGGCAATCGGTGGAAGCCAAGCGCGTTTGTTCCGGCAATTGCTGGCCGAGAGCTTAGTGCTCGTCGCGCTGGGTGCGGCGCTGGGGTGGGGATTCGCCATTGTTGCAACGCGGGCGCTGGCGGCCTGGGCTCAACTGGAAATTAGCTTCGCACCCGATCTGCGGGTGCTGGTATTCACGCTTGTGATTTCGGCCGCAGCAGCTCTTGCGTTCGGACTCGCGCCCTTATTCAGCCTGGCTCGAGTACCCGTTGGCTTGGCGTTGAAGAACTCTTCCGCAACGGCGTTTCAAGAGAGGTCGAAATCAAAGCTGGGACAAGGCATCGTCGCGTTGCAGGTCTCCCTATGCCTGATTCTTACCATCTCGGCGGGCCTGCTGATGCAGACGCTCCGCAATTTAGAGCACGAGAACCTTGGCTTCAAAACGAATGGACTTCTGGTCTTCGGCTTGAATCCCCAACTGAAATCGTCATCCGAAACGCAAGTGATCCGCTTCTATGGCGATCTACTCGACAAGCTGCGCACGCTTCCCGGCGTGGAATCCGTGACGCTGATGCAGAACCGGCTTGGCACGGGCTGGAGCAACAATACGAATGCCTTTGTGGGCGGGCGCGACGCACGTGCCACTTCAGCAGACCATTCCGACATGATGCGGTGGAATGCTGTGGGTCCTGATTATTTCCGCACGCTGGGCGTTCCTATTCGGCTGGGCCGCGATTTCGCGGACTCCGATTCGGCCTCCGCGCCGAAGGTGGCTATCGTGAATGAAACATTCGCACAGAAGTTTCTGAAAGGCCGCGAGCCTCTGGGCCATCAGGCCTCATTTTCTTCTCGCGTCCCCTACACCGTAGTGGGGGTCGCAGCCAACAGCAAATACACAGGCGTGCGCGAGGACGATATTCCGATGGCTTACTTCCCCTTCACGCAAGTAAGCGGCGCGGGAGCGATGCACGTGGAGCTGCGGACGGCGGGTGATCCGGCGGGCTTCTTGCCGGAAGTGCGAACCGCGGTAGCATCGCTTGCTCCGGATTTGGCGCTTCTTCAGCCGATGACGCAACAAGCCCAGTTTGAGATCAGCATCACAGAAGAACGGCTGGTCGCTCGCCTATCGATGTTTTTCGGCGGTTTGGCTGTTCTATTGATCGCGACCGGAATTTATGGAACTCTCGCGTACACGGTGAGCCGCCGGACCTCCGAGCTGGGCATCCGAATGGCAGTCGGCGCGCAACGAGGCGAACTGCTTTGGATGATCTTGCGCGAAAGCTTTGCGATTTGCGCCATTGGTATCGTGATCGGGCTGCCGCTCGCGTTGGCATCCACGCGCGTGCTGGCTTCTCTGCTGTACGGACTTGCCGCGCGCGATCCGCTTACCATCTGTATCGCCGCTCTGGGTATTATCCTGGTGAGCCTCGCCGCAAGCCTCCTACCGGCTAGACGCGCGGCGTCTGTAGATCCGATCGTGGCTCTCCGCTACGAATGACCAGTTGTGCGCGCTATTCAAACGATTTCTTCTTTCGAATCGTCCCAGCGCACGGTCCGGCCCTGCCGATAGCTTTCAACCGCCATGCGGCAGGCGATCGATACGCGATATCCCAAATCGAACGGGCAATTCACTTGGTTCCCGAAGCGGATCGCGTCGATGAAGTTCTGCATATGCGCGGAGCGCACGCTCGGAGTCTGACCCGTAAGCGCCTCGGCATCAGGCCGATTTACTTTCTCCGGGACATAACGGATCTGCATGCCTCGCGAGATGGTTCCGTCCGTGCCAAGCACCTGTTCGGTAACTCCGAGGCTCGCGTTGCCAAAGCTGGAGACCCAGGTAAAAAGCAGATCTTCAGGCTGAACCATCGAGACGCTCATTGTATCCGGCACCTCGCGCCCGTCTTTCCACACAAACAGGCCGCCCCGCATGGTCACTGTTTGAGGGATTTGCAATTGCAGAACCTTATACCAGAACGCCACCTGATGGCACATATTTTCGTAGACGTTCCCGCCGGAATAATCCCAGAAGAAGCGCCAGTTCCGATAGCGGTTCGCATCGAACGGAACCTTAGGAGCGTCGCCCAAAAATTTGCTCCAAACAATGTTTTCCGGAGTCATGTCCGGCTTGATTGGACGAGACCATTGCGGTTTTCCATGCGGCGTGTTCCGGTACATGGCCGCGTCAATTCCGGTGATCTGCCCGAGCTTGCCTCCCGAGAGGAAGCTCTCCGCATCGGCAACGTGCCCCGAAGAGCAAGCCTGGTGACCGATCTGCACAACCTGCTTATCTTTAAGCGGCTGATAAATGGCGCGCATGCGCCTGGCGTGCTCCACCGAGAAAGCCATAGTCTTCTCTAGATAAACGTGCTTGCCGGCTTGGATCGAATCCACGAAGTGCTCGCAGTGCAGATGCTGAGGCGTCGCGATCAAGACGAGGTCTAGATCTTTCTGCTCGAGCATCAGCCGGTGATCGATGAAGGTTTTGACACTCGGCGCGAGCGATTTTGCCCTTTCCCGCTGATCGGTATAGATATCGCAAACCCCGGCAAATTCCGTGTTGGGGCAACTCAACGCGTCTCGAACAATCTCCTGGCCTCGCGCGCCGTATCCAATAATGCCGAATCGAAGACGATCGTTCGACCCGAGCACCGCGCCGGGGATGGCCAGACCTCCTATGCCGGTCGCGACCTGCCCGAGAAAAGTACGCCGAGAGCTCATGAAAATTTAGAGCGCCCCTTCAACCAAAAACTGTTCGAACTTCCCGTCGGGCATCACGTAGATGTTCAGCAGCACGGTGTTCTTTTCGAAGTGAGCGCGATAACCCAGATGTGTCATTCCACCGCGAGGCTGTTCACCCAGGCGGGTGAGCACTTGCAATTTGCCGAGCGGCGAAAGCGAGTTTCGGTAATCCTCCAGCGCGACTTCATTGAAATACGCGTTCGCATTGGCAGTGAACAGCGAAGCGTCCACACGTCCCTCTTGCAGATAGGCCAGAATCCGGCGTACTTGTTCGTTCTGTTTCTCCGCAGCGGAGTTTGGCGGCTGCACAAGCACGGAAGCAATGGCATCGGAAACAGGTCCAATCAGGTTGAGGCCGTCCTCGTTGGACAATACTACTGAGGCGGCATTCTTGGCCGGGTAAACCCTATTGGCCGCCAGGAATCCAGAGACCTCGCCGCTGTGCGAAATCATGGGAGTGCCGTGAAAATCTCCCACATCAAGCCCCAGCGCATAGTGCGTGGGCTTGCCGTCTCTCAACTTCACTTCCCGCGTAAATTCTTCGTACGATTTGGCGGACAAGATGCGCTTCTGCAGAAACGCGATGTCCCAGCGGGCGAGGTCAGACGGCGTCATGCATAGCTCTCCGGCAGCGAAATACCAGCCGGTTGCTTCCCTGCCAACTGGCCGCGGCGGCCCCAGGGCATAGCGTGTGTATGCCGAAGCATCAGCGGGATTGCGTATTTCGCAATCGCCCGCGGAGCTCATCTCAAGCGGTTGGAAAAAATGCTCTTGAAGAAATGGCAACAACTTTTCGCCGGAGGCCTTCTCGAGGATCTTGCCTGCGAGGACGTAATTGGTGTTGCTGTACTGCCACTCGGTACCGGGATCGAAATTTAGAGCCTTCTTGGCCCAGCGATCGAGGATCTGCTCCGGCGTGATCGGTCTCGTCCAGTCCGGAATGAGGTAATCTTGCGGCGCATAGTCTTCATACCCGGAAGTATGCGAGAGCAACTCGCGTATGGTGACCTCATTCGCCCGCGTGAGGTCCGGATAATACTTGGAGACTTTGTCGTCCAATGAAAGCTTGCCCTGCTCTTGCTCCAGCAGCAACGCAGCGGCCGTGAACTGCTTGCTGATCGATCCCACGGCATAACGGGTGCTCGCCTCCGCGCGGCGATCCTTCGCGATATCGGCTTCACCGAATGCGTGCACATACGAGATGCGACCATTCTGCACAACCGCGACAGAAACGCTCGGAGCACCCGTGGCCGTTAGAAGGGCCCCTATTCTGCTGTCTAATTCTGGTGTCAGCGACGCTGACTGGCCACAAAGGCGCGTGGCTAATGCGACCAGAAGATACGATGATGCGGCGGTGATTTTCAGCCAAGTCATGAATTGATCAGTGTTCTACTTAGCGGCTTCCAGTATGCCACGCTGCAGCGCCACGTAGTTCTGCGGAGCGAGGCGAAGGTAATGGTTAGATAGCCGATATAGTCACACTTTCGGAAGCGTTCAAGATCGTTCAATTGATCACTTTAGGAACGCGAAAGGAATTGACTATGAAGAAGGCGCTTTATTCTTTTATCTTCACGGCGGTGTCGCTCCCGCTCATCGCGACGGGCGCGCCGCTCATGCAGTCCGGCGGTGGTTCGGGCGGATCCGGGGGTGGCCAATCCGGCAGCAGCGGCCAAGCAGGCACCAGCGGGCAAGCAGGCACCAACGGCCAATCGGGCACCAGCGGGCAATCAGGTACCAGCGGGCAATCAGGTACCAGCGGGCAGTCCGGCACGAATGGCACCATGGGACAAACCGGGAACTCGGGAACCTCGAGCGGCACCCATCACAAGAGGAAGGGCCACAAGGGGACGGGCGGCACGGACACAGGTTCGTCATCCACCTCGAGCACGGGGAGCGGCCAGAGCGCCACGCCCCCACAGCAGTAATATGTAGCTGGTAACTTGCGGGGCCGCGCTTTCAACCGGCCCTGCTCATCCATCGCGCCGAATCAGCACAATAGTGAAATCGTCCGCGAAGGAAGAGCTTCCGCACCAGGCTCTTACGTAATCGGCCAAAGCTTCGACAGTGTGGAGACACGGTTCATTCCGGTGGATTTGAAGAAATCGCGCCAGCCCGCTTTCGCCGAATTCGTCCCCGGCAGGGGCTGAAGCTTCGGTCACCCCGTCACTGTACAAGGCCAAGGTGTCGCCCGGCTGGAGTTGTACTTGATTCGCATCATAGACGGTAGAGCGAAAAATGCCCATGACTAAGCCATTGCCGGAGAGCTGTTCAACTGTTCCGTCCGCGCGCAGCAGAATGGGGTAGTTGTGTCCGGCGTTGCTGTAGTGGAGAATCCCGGTGATGGGATCGAGCAACCCGTAGAAGAACGTAATGAACTTGCCAACCGGGCAGCGTTCGGCAAGATTGCGATTCAAAATCGTTACAGCCGAAGCGGGATCCGGGCCAGTTTCGACCAACATCTGCACTCGCGCCTGCAGGCTCGACATGAGGAGCGCGGCCGGCAATCCTTTGCCGGAGACGTCTCCCACGACCAATCCGAGCCGACCGTCCTTATAGGGAAGAAAATCGTAGTAATCGCCTCCGACGGTGCGGCACGCAAGATTAAAGCCGGCCAAATCGTAGCCTTCTACTGCGGGCGCTACAGTGGGCAAAAGACTCCGCTGAATATCGCTCGCCTGCGCGAGTTCCGATTCCATCAGCTTCTCCGATTGCTCGACCAAAGCCAAGCGCGCATGCTCAATACGAATAGCGGCCACATTCGCCATTACGGTGAGCAGATCGAGGTCTTCCTGCGAGAACGGCCGGATATACGCGCCATTGTCAACGTAAATGAGACCGATGACGCGATCGCCGGTCTGGAGCGGTACGGCCATAATGCTGCGCACTCGCTGCATCATGATGCTCTTCTGCTGACGCAGCGCGTCATCGAGCAGCGCATCGCTAATCACGAATGAGCACTTCTCTCGAATCACGCGATCCCGGACCGCAGTGCTGATCTTGAAGCCCTCGCCGTTGCTGGCACGGACCACCAGCTCTCCTTCTTCCAGCGTAAGAATCACGCCGCGCTTTGCCTCCATCGCCGAGAGCGCAAGGTTGAGAATTGCCGGGAACAGCTCCTCCAGAGGTTGATGCCCGGCCAGCTCCTGACCCGCGCGAATCAAGGCCTGAACTGCCCGGTGGCTGTTTAGCGTGGCTTCTTTCTGCTGAAGAGCGGGAACCCCCGTTTTCCCCAGCACTTTGTCGAGGCTGGTTACAATGGTCGCCTCCCGAGTCGTTCTCTCCTCGTCCTGGCGGACAAAAGAGATGACGTTCTTTGGAGGCGCTGCCGCCGGATCGCGAACCTCGATGGTCAAGTGCCCCGCATAAATCCGGTCGCCCGATTTCAGCCTGTGAGGCTCCGCTTTCAGGCTTGTGGAGTTGAGAACCGTGCCGTTGCGGCTGTTGCAGTCCTTCACAAACCAGCCGTTCTGCTGGTGTTCAAAGCGCAGGTGATTTCGCGAAAGCCAGGGATCTTGCGGATACGGGAGATCGCTTTCGGCGGCGCGCCCGAGCGAGAGATCCTGCGTTTCCAATACGACAGTTTTCGAGGCGCCTTCCGGCCCGGAAATGAGCAGCTCCATCTAGCGAATCTTAACCTACCGATCTAGGAGAAATCGAGCGTAGGCGAGGCTCGGAGCTCGATTTTAAGATTTAACGGGGTCGGTCATTTTCGGGAGCACCGCGAACAGAGCTGCGGCGCCGAGGACCATGATGAGGAAGGTGTACAGGGCGGTGGAGTACGACCCCGTCCGATCGTAGATGCCGCCGGCGAGCAGAGGCCCGAGCCCACCCGCAACGGCATACACGGACCAGGTGTAGGCGTAGAGCTCGCTGAAGCGGCGCAGGCCGAAGTAGCGGGAAAGCAGATAAGGAACCGCATCCGATTCGGCTCCCATTCCGATGCCAACCAGGGCGGCTGCGGCGAACGCGAGCCAAACCGAATGATCATAGATGATGGTTGCAAAGCCGATTCCCGAGACGCCGAACAGGATGGCTACGGCGAAAGTTGCGGAGTAGCGATCCAGCACATAGCCGGTTGACAGCTTGCTGCATAAAGTTGCTACGCCTGCCACGGACAGAACGGTGGCGGCCATTGCCGGAGAGAGACCGCGATCAGTCAGCAGCGCGGCCCAGTGCGTGTTCAAGCCGTTGGTCGCGAGTGAGAACAGCAGCAGAGCCGATGCTATCCCAAGGAAACGGAAGCTGAAGATGTCTCGCAGGATGCCCTCTCGCGATGTGCTCGGAGAGACTGGCTGGAGCCCTTGAGGAGGGCTCGGTTCATACAGATAAAGAACGCTAAGCGGGAGGCCGAGCGCGAGGATCAAAGCGCCCAGCAGGGCGTAGGCAGCACGCCACCCATAACTTGAGATCAGAAATTGCGCGAGCGGGGGGAAAATCATCGAACCGAAGCCGGAACCCGCCATGATGACGGCGAGCGCACGGCCTCGCCCACGATCAAACCATGCACTCACGACTCGAGCAAAGCCGAGCTGGGTGGTTCCATTACCAATCGCCCCGAGAATGGCAAGCACCAGGACGAAGTGCCACAAATGCGACGTGAGCAGCGCAAGAGACGCAAACCCGAGGCCGTAGATAAGCGTGCAAGGGATGACGACCCGGCGCGCGGGAAAGCGATCGAGCAGGCGGCCGAGAAACGGAGAGGAAAGTGCTACCGCGAGGACAGCGGCAGTGAAGCCGGTCGAGATTTCGGCGCGGGACCAGCCGCACGCGGCCGCGACAGGCTTCAGAAACACGCCGAAAGTGAAGATGAACAGCGAGCCGAAGCCCACGAAGACTCCGCAGCAGGCCGTTATGAGAATTTGAGGGCGGCTCGGGTGGGCCAGTCGCTACGCTCCGGGCTCCGATTCAGGGTTTAGGCGGCGGTTGAGAACTGCGGGAGTAGCCATGAATTGCAGATCGTTTTGCGCCCGCACGATGCGCTTCATCGCTCATGGGATGAACGCCGGAGGCATCGATCCAGCGATTGTAGAAGTTGAAGAGCGCGCAAACTGTGATGGCGTAGTAGACGGCCTCGTCATTGTAGCCGACCGCATGCAGCGCAGCAATATCGGCGGGCTGAATCGAAACGGAATCGTCATTCACCTTCCGAACGAATCGAAACAGCGCTTTTTCCGGCTCGGGTAGTGCAGAGCGTTCCAGATCGTCGAGCACGCCGCGAACCAGCTCTTCATCGCCGATCAATTCCGCCGCGACCGCGGCGTGAGATTTCGTTCAAAACGGGCACTGATTGAGTTTCGAGGTGTAGGCAGCGATGAGCTCACGGATGCCGGGCGCAAGGGGGGCAGCCTCACGCATGATTTCCTGCGTGAACCGTTCGAGGTACTGCGTCGCTTTGATCTTGTAGGAGAACATGTGCAGGATCTGCGGGTATTCGGGGCCGACGGTGCGCATCACGTCGATGGCCTTGCTGTAATTGTCATCGCCCCGATGCGATTCAACGTCCTTTAAGAACATCGGTTCCATAGCGGTTCGTCTCCTACATTAGAACAGGAGCTTGGCTGTTAAAGTCGTGTGGTGAGTACGAACGCGGCGGGCGCCTCGAGTTCGGTGTGGCGGCAGGCGGAGAACGCAGTGGTTGCGGGTGACGTGACGACGCTCGAGCGGTTGCTGCGGGACCATAAGGACATTTTTCAAAACCAACGGCCGCAATCGTCGTGGCCGGGCGGCCTAAGGCCTGACTACGAGGCAGGGGACGCACGCGCGATCATCGTAAGCACGCATCACTTCGAGACCTGGGAGCAGTTCCTGGTGCACGCTGAGGCGGTCCAAGACCCGAATTCATCGATTGCACGATTTGAAACTGCAGCTGACGCAATTGCAGGGGGCGACATGGCGACCATCGAGCGCCTGCTCAACTACGATCCCGAGCTGATTCGCGCGCGCTCCACTCGCAAGCACCACTCGATGCTTTTGCATTACACTGGCGCGAATGGGGTGGAAGCGTTCCGTCAGCGCACTCCAAAGAACGCCGTGCAGGTTGCGGAGGCGCTGCTCAGGGCCGGGGCGGAGGTAGACGCCGTAGCGGATATGTATGGCGGCTCGACCACGCTCAGTCTCATCGCGACCAGCATTCATCCGCAGCTGGCAGGATTGCAACAAGAGTTGATCGACTTACTACTGGCGCACGGCGCACGAATGGATCATGCAGGGACTGCGGGCAATGTGCATGCCCTGGTGAACGGGTGCCTTGCTAACGGACGCGGCGAGGCTGCGGAGTTTCTGGCGAGGAGGGGCGCGCCTCTCGATTTGGAGGGCGCTGCCGGAGTCGGCCGGCTCGATATTGTCCAATCATTCTTCAATCCGAACGGGAGCTTAACGGCGGCCGCCACTCTTGAGCAGATGAGGGACGGATTTGGCTGGGCGTGCGAATATGGGCGCGGCAATGTAGTCGAGTTTCTTCTCGACCACGGCATGGATGCGGACTCGCGGCTTCCCCGCACTGGCAATGGTCACGGGAAAACCGGGTTGCATTGGGCGGCGTTAGGCGGAAACGTGGAGATTGTGAAGGCACTTCTGAATCGAAACGTACCCGTCGATGTGAAGGATCAAACCTACGGCGCGACGCCGCTCGGCTGGGCGCTGTACGCGTGGCAGAAAGAGCAGGCGGCTGCGCGGGCCGATCGCTATCCGGAAATTGTGGCCTTATTAGTGGCGAGAGGCGCGACCGTGGAACCGGACTGGCTTCGCGACGAACGAGTTCGCGCTGACCGGAAGATGCTTGGGGCGCTCGAGCTTGGAGCCTGATTCAGCGCGCGCTCAGCCGCCCGCTATGGCTCCTACGATTAAAAGAGGCTCGGCTCCGCTCGCCACCGCGTCCGGCAGCGGGTCGTCGGGCGATTCGTGCGATACGTCCCGCTCGCAGGCGAAGAACCTTACGAAAGGGCGTCGTTTTTGCGTGAGGTGATCGCGAATAGTTCCACTCAGCGTGGGATAGCCGGCCTCGAGCGCGTCGAGGACAGACCGCTGGGTGGCTTGACCCTGAACCTCAAGCTTCACCTCGGAATCCACGCGCGCGAGCGTGCGCAGATGCGCCGGAAGCACCACCCGGATCATGGCAGTGTCTGGACCTCAACAGAGAGCACGGCGGGTAGATCGCGGACGATGGGAGCCCAACTGTCACCCGCGTCGGCGGATGCGTACACCTGTCCCCCCGTAGTGCCGAAATACACGCCGCAGGAATCGAGCGAATCAACGGCCATTGCATCGCGCAGCACGTTGACGTAGCAATCGTGTTGGGGCAGTCCGTTGGTGAGCGGCTCCCATTCGTTTCCGCCTATCCGGCTGCGGTACACGCGCAGCTTCCCATCGGGCGGGTAGTGTTCCGAGTCGCTCTTGATCGGGACGA
>JBAUUG010000291.1:0-3972 GCA_049582585.1 Bryobacteraceae bacterium
GCAACTGGCGGGTCCGAAACTTGAAAACCCCGTTTCCGCGCTGACTGTGGATTACAAAGAGAAGCTGCTGATGCTCGATTCGGCGATTTCGGAAACGCGGGCCAATCTGGATCAAAATCGCTTCAACGTCCGGCTGCAAACAGAGTTAGCTGACTTGTATCGGGAAAAACAGCAAACCCTTAAGGAGTTACTCACCCGTGATGAAAAGAACTAGTCTTCTGATATTGGCGCTTACGTGCAGCGCCTTCGGCCGCGAGGAATATACGCGCACGTTCGATAAGACGGTGACGATGCGCGCGGGCGAGAGAGTTTACTTGGAGCATCGGCTTGGGGATATCGTAATCCGGACGCATTCGCAACCGGAAGTGGTAATTCATGCCGATATCAAGGTGTCGGCGGCCGATGCGAATGCGGCAAAGACGTTCGCCGACCGGATAGACATCAGCGTGGAGCCTTCGTCATCCGAGATTGCAATACGTACGCGATATCCCGAGACGCGCGATTCGTTCCTCGGCATGCATAATGTTTCCTACTATGTTCACTACGACATCACGATTCCTGAAAGCGCGCCACTTGAAGTGAGAAACGCGTTCGGAGCGGTTTCCGTCTCGGGCGTGAAGGCGAACGCGGATATCGCGACATCTCATGGCAATCTTGAATTTCGCGATGGGCGGGGTACGCAGCGCCTGGAGGATTCGTTCGCAAGTATAAGAGTCGCGAATAACATCGGAGACGTAACCGTGGAAACAAGCAATGGCGGTGTGGATGTCGCAGACGTGACGGGCAGTTTGAATTTGCGAGACCGCTTTGCGAGCATAACGGTGGCCAGGGTCTCTAAAGGCGTGCTGGTGACCAACAGCAACGGCGGTGTGGACGTGACGGATTCAGGCGGCCTGGGAAGCATCAGGAACTCCTTCGGCAACGTGACCGTCCGCAATTTCAAAGGCGATCTCAGCGTGAACAATACCAACGGCAAAGTCGAAGCGACAAATGTTGAGGGCGCAGCCGAATTGAACACCACTTTCGGCGAGGTGCATTTTCACGATATTCGGCATCAGTTATCCATTCGCGCGAACAACTCGAAGATCGAAGGAGAGCGAGCCGGCGGTCCGGTCACCATTCAGAACTCGTTTGGGTCCGTGACGGTGAGCGATATTGAAGGCGGCGTGCGGATTCAATCCGGGAACGGAGGCGTAACCATCGCGAAGGTACATGGCGAAGCGAACATAAAAACGACTTTTGCCATGGTGGAGGCGACAGATATAGGAGGATCGCTGCTGGTCGAGAACACCAACGGCGGGGTAAAAGCCTCTAATACGCGTGGTGGTGCGCAAGTTACAACCAGCTTTGGCGCGGTGCTTCTGGACGGGGTTTCCGGTCCGGTGCAGATTGAAGACCAGAATGGCGCGGTAGACGCGACGAACACCGCGCGCGGGGGTTGCCAGCCCATCGTGATTAAGACTTCCTTCTCGACCTTGCGAGTTCGATTGGAAGGCGAGGCGAGCTACCGGGTCGCGGCACGAACGTCGTTCGGAAAGATTCGCACGGATTTCCCGCTGAGCGTTTCAGGATCAATCTCGAATGACGACGTGAACGGGGTCATCGGCAGCGGCCGTTGCGAGATGAGACTGACGAATAACAACGGGACGATCGAGATTCTGAAGTAGCGCTGGCTGTGGCGCGGACGGTCTTCCCTCCTGTGCTTTCCTTGCTGTCTCCAAGGCTAATGGCGGGATGCAGGTGTTCGCAAATGAACACCTCTCAGGCTGTAGAGCAATTCTAACTAGTTGAGAGCGCAAGTCCCAGCGCGAGCTCCGCGATGGCTACGCGTTTGCATACCCTAAAGAAGTATGACCTTGGAAGCTCCAACCGAATCGAAAATCGACCTTTACAAAGTGCTTGTGGTCGACGACCAGCCCGATGTTCGAGAAGCATTGCGGCTGCTGCTGAAGGGCGCTGGATATTCCATCGAAACGGCGGAGTCGCCGAATGAAGCGCTCGCCGCCACGGCATACCGTGACCATGACTTAATTGTCGTGGACATGAACTACACTTGGGACACCACGTCGGGCCAGGAAGGATTGCAACTGCTTGACCGGCTGCGCGCTCAGCGGCGGGATACGCGGATCATCGCAATGACCGGCTGGAGCACCATCGAATTGGCGGTTGAAGCGATGCATCACGGAGCTTGCGATTTCATCCCCAAGCCCTGGGACAATCGCCATTTTCTTTCGGTCATCGAGAAACATCTGAAGGCCGAACCGCAGGAGCGCGGTGCCATGGACGCGGAACTCGCGATTGCGCGGAAGGTGCAGCGCAAGTTGCTGCCCCAACCGCATTTCAGCGCCTATGGATTGGAATGTGAGTGCGCTTCACTGCCGGCGGGAGAAATCAGCGGAGATCTTTATGATTTCTTCGAGATCGATTCCGGCAGAATGGCTTTCCTGCTGGGAGACGTCTGCGGAAAGGGAATCGGCGCGGCCCTGCTGGTGGCGAACTTGCAGGCGACCATTCGAAGCCATCAAGACCTGGCGCGCTCTCCGTCGAGGCTGATGGATCGGGTGAACAGCTTATTTTTCCAGTCGACCCGTCCCGAGCATTTCGCGACCCTATTCTTCGGTGTCTATGAAGCCGGCGCGCGAACCATTCGATATGTGAATTGCGGGCATCCGGCTCCGGTTTTGTTGAGGGCTGATGGGACCTTCGAGCTTCTGCAGGCCAGCGCGACGGTGTTAGGAGCATTCAAGGACCGAGCGTTCGAAGAGCGAACGGTCTCGCTCTCGCCGAGCGATCGGGTGGTGCTGTTTTCGGACGGTTTTTCTGAAGCGGGCATTGCTGAAGCAGATCTGGAAGAACAGGAAGATTGGACCGCGGAATTGATTCGCGCGCTTGGCCGGAGTCGCACGGAGGGGCTCGCGGGCGCGCTGGCATCCAGGGCCGCTTCGATGGGAAAGCAAGCGGATGATATTACCGTGATGGATATACGGGTGCTGTGAGGGTGCTCGCGCCGCGATTTACTAGAGTGTTAACGATTGAAATGTCCTTCTCTCCGCCTCTTCTTTTCAGCATGTCAGCAGATCTCTGTTCCCGAGCGTAAAATGGGAAAATCATGGCAAGTTCTCTCCAGAATGTGAGCCGTCTCGTTCCTGTTATTGCTCATGCGGTTGCAGTTTTTGGAGACGAGCAGAAAGCCACCCATTGGCTGTCCACTCCGTTGCCTTTCTTCGAGAATCGCGCTCCTCAAGAGATGCTCGATACCGATGAGGGATTAGCACTCGTCGAACAGACACTCACTCGAATAGAACACAATATTCCTTCTTAACCTGTGCAGCGAGTCTATCGAGTCTGCCGGGCGGTTCATGCGCGTCTAGACGGCCAAGGTGCTCGGCGCGTCGGTGGGCGATGGAATTCGCCGGGACGAGCCGTCGTGTACATGGCAGATAGCGTTTCCCTGGCAGTGCTGGAAAATTTAGTTCACATGCGCCGCGAAGACTTCCCGGTTGGTTATGTGGTGATTGGGGCCGTAATTCCAAACGGCGTGCGCGTCCTCTCATTGCAAGAACTCGATGTCAGGAAACAAGATCTGCCGTCTCAAACGATCGGCGATGGGTGGATCGATAGTGGAACGTCCGCCGTGTTGCGAGTGCCTTCTGTCGTGGTACCAAGCGACTTCATCTACCTCTTGAATCCGCGACATCGTGATTTCTCGCATGTTGTGACCGAAATAGCAGTGCCGTTTACATTTGACGAACGACTTTTCCAAGCAGGACGGGAATAACGGCAAGCCTGATTTTATTTGGTGCGGATGAGAGGACTTGAACCTCCACTTGGTTGCCCAAACTAGAACCTGAATCTAGCGCGTCTGCCAATTCCGCCACATCCGCGAAGCGTGGTGACCACCTTATTGTAATGCACCGGATTGTAATGCACCGCTCGCGCCTGGGAGAAACCGCGCCCGCATCCAGCTAAAAT
>JBAUUG010000292.1:0-3930 GCA_049582585.1 Bryobacteraceae bacterium
GGTCAGGATATTGAATTCCTTGTTCAGGTAGCTCCACCGGGTCTGTACCAGGCCGACCTCCGCATCCGCGAAGAAATGGACAGTCCGGCTCAAAAAGTCTTTGGGAGGCAGGAAATCCGCGTCGAAAATCGCGATCAGCTCGCCTGTCGCAGTCTCCAGCCCTTCTTGAAGCGCTCCTGCCTTATACCCGTGCCGATTCGTCCGGTGCCTGTACTCGATCGCGAACCCGGCAGCCCGATGCTCGTTGCACAGCCGCTCTGTATATGGATGCGTCTCGTCCGTCGAATCATCGAGAACTTGGATCTGGAGCAGCTCCGGCGGATACTCGATTTTCAATACCTCTTCTAGGAGCCGTTCCACAACGAACCGCTCGTTATAGATCGGCAGTTGGATCGTTACTCTGGGTAGCTGTGCGAACTTGCCCGGCGCGCTCTTCAGCAGGTTCTTGCGGTACTTGATGTACCGGCGCACCGTCTCGTATCGATGCAGGCCGTAAACCGAGAGGATCGCGAGAATGCCGAAATAGGGTATCAGCAGCGCCCAATCAAACGGGGAGAGCCGGTAAATACCTGAAAACGTGTCGTCAAACAGGCCACTCGCGATTCGTGAGCCAAATGTCGGCTGCGCGAACAGTAACGCCGCGAGCGCGCTGGATAAGATCATGCCTTCCGCACCTATGATTCAGTTTAACGTCTTTTCAGGTTCATCGCATAACAGTAATTCATCTTACATATTCGGACACCCAGTACCACTTCGTTTGGTAGAAACGCTGTAACTCGTTATTATTGGGAGAGTTCCAGCAAACTCGCCATGAGAGACCACGTTAAGATTCTGGGCATTCTGAACATCGTGTTGGGCAGCTTAGGCGCGCTCGCCGGCGCGGGCGTGCTGCTCGTTTTCGGCGGGATAGCTAGCGTGATCGGCATGTCCGCGAACAACAGCAACGACATGAGCGCAATCCCGATACTCGGAATAATCGGGTTCGCTATCGCAATGTTCTTATTTGTCCTCTCCGTGCCTTCGATCATCGGAGGCTGGGGCCTGCTCAAGTTTCAGCCTTGGGCGCGCATTCTCATGATCGTGATCTCAGCTCTCAATCTGCTCCACATTCCCATCGGAACAGCTATCGGCATTTACGGATTTTGGGTGCTTCTCAATCAGGAGACGGAGCGCCTGTTCGCAACTCGCGGGGCCTATATACCCGCCCCGGCGTCTTATCCCGCCCCGCCTACTTACCCGCCGCAACCGCCGCCCGCGGTCTAGCTTCGTCGAGTAACGAGCGCGTCTTCAAGAACACCTCGCGAAGCATTTCTCTCGTTAACCGCTTCGTCGAAGTATTCTGCTGGCTGGGATGGTACGAAGCCACGACCAGCGGGCCGTTTTCGTGTGTCCGGAATGACGCCCCATGCGAAAAGCAAAATTTGGATCGCGATTTGATCAGCCCCGAATCCTGCAGCACGGAAAGGTATGCGTCGAGCGCGATGCCCCCCAATACCAGCACGACGCGAACATTCCTCAGGATCGCGAGCTCTCGAACCAAAAATGGCCGGCAGGTCATGATTTCTTCCCGCGTCGGTTTGTTGTCGGGCGGGACGCAGCGGACCGCCGCAGCGATATAAGCGTCCTGCAGCGTCAAGCCATCCTGACGCGAAACGCTTTGAGGTTGATTCGCGAATCCGGTTTCCCAAAGAGCCCGGTACAGGAACTCGCCAGAACGGTCGCCGGTGAACATCCGCCCGGTCCTATTGGCGCCATGCGCTCCAGGCGCTAGGCCAACGATGAACAGCCGCGCAGCCGGATCGCCGAAACCAGGCACCGGTCTACTCCAATATTCTTGGCCCCGATACGCGCGCCTCTGGATGCGCCCAATCTCTTCCCGATGCGCGACCAGGCGTGGGCACCGAAAACACTCCACCATCTGCTCGTTCAAAATGCGCAATAAGGGCGGCCCATTAAAGCCGGGCGACGGCATCGTCGCAATTATAGTGTGCCGATCAGCTTAATCGGTTCAGAATTGTCGAACAGCGAAGCTCTGGAGGGGCCGCGTACGGGATTTTTTCTGTAGCGCTCGATAGAGGTCGCAAGCGCGTGCAGAGACAGTCGTGAGAAATCAGGCGGGGTCGGCGTCCGGAACATCGGCAGAATATCGGAGAACATCTCCACTAGTTTTGGGTCCCGCCACCCTTTGGCAACCTCTTCCCTTATCACGCTCAGCGCGTCCTCCGGATTGAGAGCGCTCTTATACGGCCTTACGGTGGTCAGCGCGTCATAGATATCGGCCAACTGGAGAATGCGCGCCGACAAGGGAATTTCTTCGGCCTTCAACCCGTCGGGATAGCCGGTCCCATTCCATCTCTCGTGGTGATGTCGAATGATCGGGAGAACGGGCGCAAGAGACCGCATGCTGCTGCAAATGCGCTCACCGCGTTCCGCGTGCGTCTTCATTACTTCCCACTCCTCGGGAGTCAGCGGACCCGGCTTAAACAGGACGTGATCCGGTATTGCCACCTTGCCGATATCATGCAGGTATCCTCCCCGCTGCAAGGCCAGGATCTCCGGCGCGGGCAGGCCCAAGCTGACCCCCATCGCCGCCGCCATCAAGGCCAAGCGCTGGCAATGCTGGCCCAGGCCTGGATCGCGCTCTTCTACCGATTGCGCAAGCGAGAATAGGACCGTCTCGGAGTCGTCCAGCGAGTCGATCATTGCCTTATGCCGCAAACTCGCTTGTACGCGTGCCCGGAGTGCCCGGGGACGCAACGGCGTCACCAGGAATTCATCAGCGCCCGCCTCAATTGCCCGAACCTCACTCTCGAGGTCGTCCGAACCCGCCATTACGAACACCGGCAGAAACTCAGTGGCACTCGCCTTCTTCAGCATTCGGCAAAACTCTGTGGCGCCGAGCTCGGGCGCCGCTAAATCAATCAAGACCAAATCCACCCGATGAAGCGAGATAGCCGCGATTGCTTCTGAAGTCGTGCTGGCCTCGACCAACTCATGGCCGAATTCGCCGAGCGTCGCTCTCACCTTGCCACGCTCTCCCGTCGACGCGTCAACGATCAGGATCTTGCCGCGCGGTGAAAAACTCTCCCGCTCGTCAACGTCCGATCGAAGCAGGCTCCAGTTTCCGACCGGCGCCGTTTTCTGCTGAAGATTTCCGTGTCCCGTAATGGTCATCAAGAGTTAAGGCTCTGAGTTTCTATCGACGTGAGTGTGGAACGGCTTTAGGAAATCTGGGCGTAATCGGGCGCCGCAGTGCCAAATAGTACTAGCCAGCCTGAGGTTTCCCTGACCCAAGGTCAACAGAAAAATCTGCTCTGCAACTTTATCGGCCTAAAACAGTCTTTCTTCTACGAGTACGTGAGTACGTACGGAGCGCAGCGGTGGTCTGCACGTAAAGCGCTGTGTGTTAAATGCCTGGCGGCCAATCTCATAGACCTCTTGAACTTTTGATTATCGAAGACAACCCCGGTGACATTCGGTTACTTGAGGAAGCCTTTGAGGAACTGCGTGCGAATGTTCACATTCACACGGCTAAGGACGGCGCCGAAGGTTTGGAAATGGTCTTGCACCCCAAACATCCGAAGAAAAACTGGCGCCCTGACCTCATCCTCCTCGATCTGAATTTGCCGAAGGTAAGCGGCCATGATGTTCTGACCCGCATCAAAGGCAATCCGCACACCTGCTGCATTCCGATTATCGTCCTGACTTCCTCTCGGGCTGAGTCGGACATCCGGCGCGCCTACGAATCGCATGCCAATGCGTATCTCAAAAAACCATCCACTCTCGACGGATTAATGAGCACCGCCCTGGACATAAAGAGTTTTTGGCTGGAAACTGTTACTTTACCCGAGTAACATGAGCTTAGCCTCGCCATAGGAGCTTGAGCCGATCTTAAGGAGTATTCTCTACTGAACACCAAGGTTGGGGTTG
>JBAUUG010000293.1:0-2231 GCA_049582585.1 Bryobacteraceae bacterium
GCCGGCAGTCACCTTCGGCGGTATTTACCGCATCATCGACATCACGCTTTCGAATTGCCTCAACTCCGACCTGCGCCGGGTCTACATTCTCACGCAATATAAGGCTCTCTCGCTCAACCGTCACATCCGTGAAGGCTGGAATGTCCTCGGCCGTGAAGTGGACGAGTTCATCGAGGTCCTGCCGCCGATGAAGCGCGTGAGCGACCAGTGGTATCAAGGCACAGCCGACGCCGTTTACCAGAACATTTATTCCATCGGCTCCGAGCAACCGAAGCACGTGCTGATCCTTTCCGGCGATCACATTTACAAGATGGATTACGGGAAGATGATGAGGCAGCACCAGGATTCGGGAGCCGACATCACGCTCGCCACTATTCAAATTGATCCAGATCAGACTTATCAATTCGGCGTGGTTGATGTCGACAAAGACGGACGGATTAATGGCTTCGAAGAAAAGCCAAAGATCACCAAGTTGCGATCCCCTCTGAATCCGGAGAAGGTCGCGGGATCGATGGGTGTCTATCTCTTCAATGCGGACGTGCTAATTCCGGTGCTTTTAAAAGATGCCGAAAACCCACAGTCGAGTCATGACTTCGGCAAAGACATACTGCCCAAGATGGTCGACGACTACCGTGTCTACGCCTACGATTTCGTCGACGAAAACAAGAAAGAAGCTCTCTATTGGCGGGATGTGGGCACGCTCGAGGCCTACTATGAAGCCAACATGGATATTGTTTCGGTATCGCCCATCTTCAACTTATATGACGAAGAATGGCCGATCCGCACGCACCAGAGGCAGTATCCTCCGGCCAAGTTCGTCTTTGCGGAAACCGGACGTACGGGCTCTGCCGTTGACTCCATCGTTTCCAACGGCTGTATTGTCTCCGGCGGCATGGTGAAGAACTCCGTGCTCTCGCCCGACGTCCGCGTCAATTCTTACTCCGAGGTCGACAGCTGCATTCTGTTCTCCCATGTGAGCGTCGGTCGCCGGTGCCGTATCCGCAAAGCGATTCTCGACCGTGACGTTCACATCCCCGAGGGGACAACGATTGGATACGACGCCGAGGCCGACCGCCAGCGCTACTTCGTCACCGAAAGCGGTATCACGGTCGTAACCCGCGATTACTCGCTGTTCGAAAATCCAGTGACCGTGGACTACTTCACCACCGAGTAAAGCTCCACTGCGCAGACTTTCGAGCGTTCAGACCGGCCTCAAGCAGGTTTAACGGGACTACGCCAGTCCCAACTCATCGATCTTGCGAGCGGCCTAAATCCGCGATACGATCTTGCCCTGTCCGCTGGAGAGGCGTCTTATGTCCATCCGGGCCCTGCAATTGCTGACTGTTCTTCTGTTCCTCGCCGGCTTCGCCGTCGCGCAAAACGCTCCTAAAGTCGCGCCCTTGCCCAATGATCCGCTGGAATTGGCAACTGGTCCTGCGCTTGTCCCCGATACGCCGGAGAAGCGCGTCGCCGTTCTGGATCTTCTGGAGCGGGCTCGCCAAAACAGTGCGATGCATGCGCCCGGCATGGCGCCCTTCGATATCAAAGTTTCGTTCAATTCGATCGGCAAGGACTCGCACAGTACCGGTTACGGCGAAGTCGAAGAAACCTGGCTCAATGGCCAGACGTGGCGCTGGACGGCGCGTTTAGGCGACTACTCGCAGCTCAGAATTTTCTATCAAGGCGCAGCGTACGACGAAAAGCCAAAAGGCCATATACCGCTGCGCATCCAGATGGTGCGCAACGCCGTCTTCTGGCCCATCGTTGGTGGCTTCGCCGGCTCTGTTCTGCGCATGGCAACGGCCAAGTGGGAAGGAACAGATGTAGCTTGCATCCTGATCTCGCGCGGCATGAGTGACGCTATGAGCGAGCCGGGACGTCGATGGGAGGAAAACGAGTATTGCATTGATCCTAAGACCGGACTCTTACGCGTTATGTCCGAAGCTCCGGGGATTTACAGCGTTTATGACTACGACGGCGGAGTTCAATTCCACGGACGCGTGCTACCACGTCGAACGACCATCGTTGAAGGCGGAACCACCGTCTTGCAGATCACTCTCGACGGACTGGAGGACCCCAACCATGATCCCAACCAGTTCATTCCCACGAAGAAGATGATCTCCCATGGTCCCGGCCCAATTGTGGTCGGCCCGTTTCGTTTCCCTGAGATCGCCCGCGCACCGGCGGGTTACAGCAGCATGATCCTGCCGGTGATCGTGCATGCGATTCTC
>JBAUUG010000294.1:0-19361 GCA_049582585.1 Bryobacteraceae bacterium
AAAGATTCTCGCGCGAAAGTGGCCGATCACCCGTTATCTTCATGCCCGCCCCCACTTTTCTGTTTTCAATTCGTATGTTGTAATCCGGCGCGCGGTCGCTGAATCCGGAAAAGGATCCAAAAACAGTGTCCCGTTCGGTCAGCGCTTTCAAGAACGTGAGCTGATTCCCGCGTATTGCGGCAAGCTCCTGATTGAGAAGCGGGTTCGCTGTAAACTCGAACGGCAGCGTAATAATGAAATCCGGCCCGATCGGCTGCTTGTCGAGCACCAGAAAATTGTGGTCGTAAACGCTCGTCTCGATCGACTGCCGGCCGGTATTCTTCAGCTTGTGCTCGATCACCATCTCCGCCTTGCCATTCCTTAGCCGGATAACCTTCGTGTACACGTACCCGTAACCGGAGCCGGGGTCCGTCAACTCTTGCACGAACTCGACCGCATCCTGCGCGGGGCGAACGATCCGTTTTCCAGGATTAATAATCTGGTAAAGCCGATATGGGCTGTACTCTTCGGCATCCGGCCTCCGCAGCACGCCGACGCCTATCTTGATGAATGTTCCTCCAGCGTTTGCCGAGTCGTATCCCAGAGCTCTGTCTTTCGTCGAGAACTCTTCTACCGGACCCATAATCGCGCTGCACGGGCCGGCAACGATATCCACGCCCTCGTAAATGAAATCGCGAACCTTAGGATCGGTCCTCGTAAACCACGGGCCGTAGTAGTCATGCCCCTCGTATTCCAGGCTGCCGATCACCCCCGACCAGTCGAACCGCGTTCCGCGATAGTAGCCTTTGCCGGCATCGGGCAGATAGATTTTGGCATGCAGCAGTCCATTTGATATCTCGGCTTGCGGGTACGCGTCAGTCTGGCCGTGCGCTGCCCCGCGCAAGACCAACGCGAGAACCAAACAACACTTATTCGTTGTTCTGGAATTCCACGCCATTCTTCGTTTCACCAGTGAGTCGTCGCAAACGCGCCAGGAAGCCTCTAATCTGCTCTCGATGTTTCGAGATCAGAGTGTGCGTTTGCCCCGTTGGGTTTGAATCGGCGACTTCCGCGTAGGCGGCTTCGGCGGACTGTTCCCCATTCTCACAAGCGCTGAGCATACTCGCTGCGGAATGACCCGAAATTGCCGATTTCACATCCATCCAACCCCGATGAAGCGCCCCTCCCAGCGTGCCCGAATCTGAGGCGCTACCGCCCAGCCGCTCAATCTCATTCTGCAGTTCCGTTACGAATTTGGCGTGCTGCTTCGCATACCCGGCGAAAAGCGTTTCGATTTCGGAGTTCTTTACATTCTCAGCAGCAGTGCGAAAGCCTGCCTCCGAATCCTTATTGATGTGAACGAGATGATTCAACTGGTCGATCGTGCCGTTGTCTGCCATGGATCCTTCCAGTTTACCGATTCAGATTCCCCTTGCTTACCGAGAGGACGATCTGCTACACTCATCTAGGAAACCGATATGAGTAAACCAAACGACCTTGTTCAGGGCACCCTCGATCTGCTTCTCCTGAAAATCCTCGCCCTGGAGCCCTTGCATGGGTGGGCCATCAGTCTGCGCTTGAAATCCGTATCGGGAGACGTCCTTCAAGTCAGCGAAGGCTCCCTGTACCCGGCCTTGCACAAGTTGGAGCAGGAAGGCTGGATCACGGCCGAGTGGAAGCAGACGGAGAATAATCGGCGCGCGAAGTTTTATTCGCTCACGCGCTTGGGCAGAAAGCAACTCGAATCGGAGGCGGTGAACTGGCAGCGGCTATCCTCGGCCATCTCGCGCGTCGTCCAGCTTTCGGAGGCGTAGATGCGAATGGAACACTGGTGGTTCACGACGCCATTGCGGCTGAGATCGATTCTGCGCCGCCCGCGCGTGGAACAGGAACTCGATGAGGAACTCCAGTTCCATCTCGAGCGCAAAATCGAGGAAGGCATTGCGCAGGGACTCTCTCCCAAGGAGGCGCGCTACCGGGCGATGCGCGCGATGAACGGCCTGGAACAACGGAAAGAGGAGATGCGAGACATGCGAGGCATTCATTGGCTAACGGATTTCTACGACGACGCGCGCTATGCGATCCGAAGCCTGCTCCGTACGCGCGGGCTTGCCGCGTTTGTGGTGATCACGCTGGCGCTGGGGATCGGGATGACCTCGGCGGTTTTCAGTATGGTGGATGCGCTGATCTTCAGGCCTTATCCCGTGCCACATCCGAGCGGCGTAGTCACGCTGGTGAGCACTTCACGCGAGACGAAGTTCGACGATTTCTCTTATCGCGAATACCTGGACATCCGCAATAAAACGAAGAGCTACGCCGGCGTGATCGCAAACCATGACATGGAGAGTGTCAGTTTCAGCGCCGAAGCCGGCGCTACGCCGCGCGTGAAGGGCGGAATGATGGTTTCCGGAAACTACTTCAACGTGCTCGGCGTGGAACTGCGGCTGGGGCGCGGTTTTCGGAGCGACGAAGACCGGATACCAGGCCGCGATGTGGTAGTGGTGCTGGGTCCGGCTTTCTGGAGGAGGGAGTTCGCGAGCGACCCTTCCATCCTCGGCAGGCATATTCGCTTGAACGGCACGGAGTTCAGGGTGATTGGCGTGGCTCCGGAAACTTTCCCGGGGATAGACGTATTCTGGCATCCGGACTTCTACATGCCGCTGGCGATGGCGGGGGTGTTTTCGACGAACCGTCAAAAGAATTTTTTCGAGGACCGCGACGATCGCGAGTTGAATATAAGCGCGCGCTTGAAACCGGGCACGACGTTGCAGCAGGCGCAGAACGAACTCGCCGTTCTGGCGAAAGATCTTGAGCGCGAGTATCCGAAGGTCAATCGCGGGCGCGCGGCGGCGGTACACACGCGGTTCGAAATGCGAACTCGAGATGACGACAATAATTGGAAATTCGGCGTGATCTTTGTGATCCTAGCGCTGGCGGTCCTGCTGGTCGCTTGCACCAACGTTGCGGGGCTTCTGCTGAGCCGCAGCCGCGCGCGAACGCGTGAAATCGCCGTACGGCTGGCCATTGGCGCGGGGCGCTTCCGGCTGATTCGGCTGCTGCTGACCGAAAGCCTGATCCTGGCGTCCTTGGGCGGATTGGCCGGGATTGCCGTCGGGTATGGAGTCGTTGCCTGGTTCCACACGTATCAATCAATCATTTTTATGACCGACTTGCCGGGCACGATCCCGTTCCGGATGGACACTCGCGCGCTGGTGGCAAGCCTGGTGCTGACGGCTTTGAGCGCGCTGGTTTGCGGCCTTGCCCCGGCGCTGCAGTCGACGCGCACGGACCTGGTAAATGGACTCAAGTCGGCCGACGTTGAGGTGCCCGGACGTAAACGCCTGTGGGGCCGCGATGTGCTGGTAGTGGCGCAGGTTTCCGCGTCCCTGATGCTGCTGACCGCGTGTTTCTTAATGGCGCGAAGTTTTCAGCATACCTTGCTCGATGGAACCGGTTTCGCGAAAGATCGTCTGCTGATGACCAGCTTTGATCCGCGTCTGGTTCAGTACAACCCAGCCCAGACGCAGCGGTTCTACAAACTCCTGGCCGAACGTGCGCGGGAAGCTCCCGGAGTCGAGAGCGCGGCTCTCACGCAGAACATTCCGCTCGGACAGGACGGGTTTGACGCCGTCGCTTTCGTGCCGGACGGTTTTCAGATGCCGCGCGACCGCGAGAACTTCGATTCGGCGATGGATACGGTTGACAAAGGGTATTTCGAGACGATGGGGCTTCCGATTTTGCGCGGCCGCGGCTTTCTCAGCTCCGATACCGCGGATAAGCCGCGTGTCGCCGTCGTGAATGAGCAATTCGCCAGACACTATTGGCCGGGCGCCGGTGCGGTAGGCAAACGCATCCGGCTAGACAGCCCCGGAGGCGCGCCGGTTGAAATCGTAGGGGTCACGAAGACCATCAAGTATCAAGGAACCACCGAAAAACCGGTGGATTTCGTGTATATGCCGCTCGCGCAGCACCCTGTGGCGCGAATGGTTTTGATGTTGCGATCGAGCGGTGATCCACTGCAATTGATCAAGCCATTACAGGACGCCGTCCGCGCCCTGGATCCGAGTATGCCGATGTTGGACACGCGATCTTACGCGGAGTATTACCGGAACCAAGCCGTGGAAGGGCCGCGAATTGCGGTCAAACTGGTGGGTTCCATGGGCGCCTTGGGTCTCCTCTTGGCGGTCGCCGGTTTGTATGGACTTATCGCTTACAACGTGAACCGCAGAACCCGCGAGATCGGCATACGCATGGCCCTTGGCGCGGGCCGGGCGGATGTGCTGCGCCTGGTGATGAGCAAGGGGCTGCTGCTGGTCGGGATTGGAACGGTGTTCGGGCTGGCGATGGGGTTCGCTGTCGAGCAACTCATGAATTCTATGCTGTTCGATTCCGGCAGAGTAGACGCTGTGGCTTATATCATCGTCGTGCCGTCGCTTTTTCTGGTGACCATGCTCGCGGTGTATGTGCCCGCGCGAAGAGCTTCCCGGATTGCCCCGACGCAGGCGCTGCGGTACGAATGAGCCGTGGCGCTCCGCATTGCGATAGACGAGGCCTTGCGCTTCTACACATACTTGGACTAATATCTATGTGTAGAAGACCGATGCGTAAGGAGCCCTGGAATGACTTGGTGGGAGCGTCTATGGCGTCGAAGCAAGAGGGATGAGCAGCTCGAGAAGGAACTGCGCTTCCATCTCGAGCAGCATGCGGCAGATTTGATCGAGCGCGGCCACAATTTCACGGAAGCGCAAAGACAAGCGAGGCTGGATCTTGGCGGCCCGGAGCAGGTGAAGGAAAATTGCCGCGATGCCCGTCGCGCGCGCTGGTTGGACGACCTGTGGCAGGACTTCCGCTATGCGCTTCGCACGCTGCGGCAGAAACCGGCATTCGCGGTAGTCGCCCTGCTGACGCTGGCCCTCGGCAGCGGAGCGACGACGGTCATGTTTACCGTCATCAACGGCGTTCTGCTGAAGCCGCTCCCATATCCCGAACCCGACCGGCTGGTCATTCTCGAGGAACAGACTGATTGGAGCACGCAGTGGGGCAATCTCTGGGCGTTTACGTATCCGAATTATCTCGATTGTAAGCGCGACACCCGCTCTCTCAATATGGCGGCATGGCGCTGGAGCGGAGGCACGGTCAGTAAGCCCGGCGAACCGGAGTACGCCGACAATTTCCAGATCTCGTCGGACCTGTTCTCCGTCCTGGGCGTTCGCCCGCTGCAAGGGCGCGCCTTCCTTCCGGAAGAAGACCGGCCCGGCGGAGCGCCTGTCGCGATCATAAGCTACAGCTTGTGGCAGCGCCTGTACGCCGGAAGCGCGTCCACCATCGGCACAGCGCTTATTTTCGAGGGTAAACCCTACACGGTTATCGGCATTGCGCCCGCGCGCTTCCAACTGGGCGGAGACCAGGTGGACCTTCTTACACCGCTGGGTCAGGACACGGAACCGGTTATGCGGGATCGCGAAGCACATCCCGGCATTCATGCGCTGGCGCGCCTCCGGCACGGCGTAACGCTCATTCAGGCACAAACGGAGCTGGCGCTGATCGGCCGCCACCTGGCTGAGCAATATTCGAAATCCAATAAGGGCCGCACCTTCATAGCGCAGCCGCTTCGCCCTGAGGTAGGGGACATCCGGTCCACGTTATGGCTGCTGCTCGGCGCGGTCAGCCTGGTGCTGCTGATTGCGTGCGTCAACGTCGCAAGTTTGCTGCTGGCGCGGGCGGTTTCGCGTGAGCGTGAGCTCGCCATGCGCGTGGCGCTCGGGGCTGGCCGCAGCCGCTTGGTGCGCCAATGTCTAACTGAGAGCGTGGTATTGGGGATGTCGGGGGGCCTGCTCGGGGTCGTAGTGGCAGCTGCGGGCATTCACCCGTTTATCGTGTTCTGGCCCGGCAGCTTGCCGCGCGCGGAGGAAGTCCAGCTCGATTGGCGCGTGCTGCTGTTTGCGCTAGGCGTCTCGATACTGAGCGGTCTCGTTTTCGGATTGGCGCCCGCTTTGCGAGCCCCCGCACGTGACCTCGAGCAAAGCCTCCGTACAGGAGCGCGAACTCATACCGGGAGCTCGCGTCGTCTGCACAGCGGTTTTGTCATCTCGGAGATCGCACTCGCGGTCGTGCTGTTGGTCTGTGCCGGAATGCTGGGGCGAACGCTTCTGCACCTCTCATCACTCGACCCGGGCATTAACATCCGCAACGTATTGACCGCTCGTGCGGCGCTTTCGCCCGACACGCTGGAAAACCCCGCCCGCATACGCGCCGCTTGGGATGATCTTCTCGATCGCGCTCGCCGCGTGCCGGGTGTCGAGTCCATTGCCACAGTCGATACCGTCCCCATGCGCGAGGGTAATAACCAAATCGGCTACTGGACCAGCGCGGCTCTCCCACCCGAGAATCAACAGCCGCTGGTGCTGGCGAGCAGCGTATCGCCCGAGTATCTGAAGGTCATGGGCATGGCGCTGCGCCAGGGCCGTTTCTTCAATGACCAGGATCGGATGGGTAATCAGCCTGTGGTGGTGATCGATGACGTTATGGCGCAAAAGGCTTTCGGGCGAAGCCAGCCCCTCGGGAAACACCTTTGGATTGAGCTGGGCGCGGATCCCGTAACGGTGGTGGGTGTGGTCGGCCACGTCCGGTATTGGGGCCTCGCCGGTGACGATCAGGCGCAAGTGCGCGCGCAGCTCTACTATCCTTTTGCCCAGGTGTCCGATCGGTTTTTGCGCCGCTGGTCCGACCTCATGTCGATTGCCGTTCGGACCAGGGTTCCGCCATTAAATTTGATGGAATCACTGCGGCGCGCAGTGCGCGGGGCTGCTGACGATCAGGTTCTTTATGAGGTCCATACTATGGAGCAGCTCGCCGGCGCTTCCCTAGCGCGTCAGCGCTTCCTCTTGCTGTTGTTCGGCATGTTCTCCGGATTGGCTTTGCTGCTCGCGTGTATCGGGATTTACGGCGTGCTCGCGTATTTGACCAGCCAGCGCGTGCCGGAAATCGGCGTGCGGATGGCGCTCGGCGCCCGAGCTCGCGATGTCGTGAGCCTTGTGCTGCGGCACAGCCTTGGAATGATTTTCTTGGGCGTCGGCGCGGGCGCGTTTGCCGCTTTGGCTGCCGGTCGCATATTGAGACGCTTGGTACAGGGAATGCAGCCCAATGAGCTATCGGCATTTGCGATCACGATTCCTGTACTGGTGTTAGCTGCCCTGATTGCGAGTTTTATACCAGCCCGGCGAGCAAGCCGCGTGGACCCGGTTAAAGCCCTTCGGCAAGAGTAGGAGACGTAGACAATGGCGGAGGCTAAATCCGATCTTCCGCAGGGTACTTTGGACCTGCTGATCTTGAAGGTTATCGCGCTCGGCCCGGTACACGGATACGCCATCGCGCAACGTCTTCAGCAGGTGTCGCGCGACGTTGTTCAGGTTCCGCAAGGCTCGCTCTACCCCGCGTTGCACCGCCTGGAAAATCGGGGACTCCTGGCGGCGGACTGGAAGGAGACCGAGACCGGGCGCGAGGCGAAGTTCTATCGCCTGACACGGAAAGGGCGCGCGCAGCTCGAAACGGAAGCCGCCAGCTGGCAACGATTGACTGAAGCTGTCGGGCTGATCTTGAGACTGTCTGAAGGAGCTGGGCAATGAGCTGGTGGAAGCGCTTGTCCCAGCGCCGAAAAATGGAAGAACAGCTCGAAAAGGAACTCAGTTTCCATGTCGAGCGGCACACCTCCGACCTGATCGCGCGCGGCGGCGATCCCGGCGAGGCGCGCCGGCAGGCGAGGCTCGTGCTCGGCGGTCCGGAGCAGGTGAAGGAGAAGTGCCGCGATGCGCGTGGCACGCGCTGGTTAGAAGACGTGTGGCAGGACTTCCGCTATGCGCTTCGCACTCTTCGGCAGAAGCCTGGATTTGCGGTAGTTGCGCTGTCGACTCTCGCGCTTGGAGCCGGAGCGACAACCGTGATGTTCACGGTGGTGAATGGTGTGCTGTTGAAGCCGTTGGCTTACCCGCAACCCGAACGCCTGGTCACGTTGCATGAACAGACCCAGAAGTATGGCGCCTGGTCGCTTGCCTACTTGAACTTCCTCGACTGTAAGCGCGAGAGCCGCTCTTTTGTTTCCATGGAGGCGTGGCGTAACGGCTCCGGTACAGTCAGTGAACCCGGTGATGCTGAGTACGTTTTGGGCCGCCAGATTTCTTCCGGGCTATTTTCCACCCTGGGAGTTGATCTGGTACGCGGGCGCCCGTTCTTGCCGGAAGAAGACCGGTCCGGAGCGGCGCCTGTCGCCATCATCGGCGATCACTTATGGCAGCGGCGTTTCAGTGGAAATCCGGGAGCAATAGGCGCTCGCCTCGTCTTTGATGCGAAGGTGTATACCGTAGTTGGCATTGCTCCCCCGAATTTCCGGCTGTCGGGGGACGCCGACGTTTTCACCCCATTGGGCCAGGACACCGAGCCAACCATGCAGGACCGCGCAATGCATCCGGACATTCACGTTGTTGCGCGTCTTCGGCCGGGAGTTACGCCGGCGCAGGCGCAGGCTGAATTGTCCCTGATCGGGCATCGGCTCGCGGAGCAGTACCCGAAATCGAACGCCGGCCACGACATTGCGGCGCAGCCGCTTCAACAAGAGCTGGTGGGAGATGTGCGTTCCACATTGTGGCTGTTGCTTGGCGCTGTCAGCCTGGTGTTGCTGATTGCCTGCGTCAATATAGCCAGCCTGATGCTGGCGCGCGCGGTTTCGCGTGAAAGGGAACTTGCTATGCGCGTGGCCCTCGGGGCAGGCCGCGGCCGCTTGCTGCGTCAATGTCTCACCGAGAGCGCAGTCCTGGCGCTATTCGGGGGCTTGCTGGGCATTGTGCTCGCAAAACTGGGCACTCGTCCGTTTTTGGAGTTCTGGCCCGGTAGTCTGCCCCGTGCCGAGGAGGTTCACATCGATTGGCGCGTGCTGCTGTTTGCGCTATGCGCCTCTCTGCTGTGCGGCCTGCTCTTCGGAGTCGCGCCCGCGTTGCGCGCTCCGGCGCGCGATTTGGAACAAGCGCTGCGAGCCGGAGCGCGGACCGTTAGCGGAGGCTCGCGCCGTCTGCACAGCGGCTTCGTCATTTCTGAGATCGCGTTGGCTGTTGTGCTGCTGGTCGCCGCTGGGATGCTGGGGCGCACGTTGCTGCGCCTATCCTCGGTCGCGACCGGCATGGATGTCCATAACGTTCTCGTCACGCGAGTAGCGCTTTCTTCCGAAGCGGTTGCCGATCCGGCGCGAATACGCGTCGCATGGCAAGACATTCAAGAGCGCGTAAGCCGGGTGCCGGGAGTGCAGTCGGCCGCGGTGGCCGATACCGTTCCGATGAGCGGAGATAACGACGAAATCGGCTACTGGACGGCTCCCGCGATGCCACCGGCGAATGAGATGCCATTGGCTCTCATGAATCTGGCTACACCTGAATATTTGAAGGTATTGGGCATGCCGCTGCTTCGCGGCCGCTTCTTCAACGACCACGATCGCATCGGCAACCAGCCTGTAGTTGTCATTGACGAGGCCCTGGCTCAACGTGCTTTTGGCGATCGCGACGCCGTAGGCAATCGACTCTCGCTTCAATTTCTAGGATCGGTCCGGGTGGTCGGCGTAGTGGGTCACGTCCGGTTTTGGGGTTTCGATGTTGATGAGGGCGCCAAAGTGCGCGAACAGCTCTACCTTCCGCTCGCGCAATTGCCGGAGCCGTTCTTGCGCCTCACTGCCGCCGGCATGAGCCTGATCGTGCGCACCCAAATCCCGCCATTAACCGCCCTCGAGGCTATCCGGGCTAAGGCCCGCGGGGGCGCCCGCGATCAAGTGCTCTACGATGTCCGCACCATGGAGCAAATTGTGAGCGCGACGCTCGCCCGACAACGATTCCTGCTCTTGTTGTTTGGCATATTCTCGGGTTTGGCGTTGCTGCTCGCCTCGATCGGCATCTACGGAGTTTTAGCCTACCTGACCAGCCGGCGCGTACCGGAAATCGGAGTACGCATGGCGCTCGGCGCGAGCAGCGGCAATGTTATGCGATTGGTGCTCCGGCAAAGCATTGGAATGATTTTCCTCGGTATCGGGGTGGGTCTAGGCGCGGCTTGGGGCGCGGGGCGTCTTTTGGAGCGGTCGGTTGCCGGAATGCGTGGCGACGAGCCGCTGACGTTCGCCATCATGACTTCGGTCCTGGCGATTGCTGCATTCTTCGCGAGTTTCATACCGGCTCGTCGAGCGAGCCGGGTTGACCCGGTTACGGCTCTGCGGCAGGAATAGAGGTGGGACAGGCCATCGGGTGTCGTGGCCTGTCTTTTTGAATCGTAGAATATGGGCGATGACCCTGCTCGACAGAATCCAGAAAGACATGGTCGAAGCCATGAAGGCGAGGGCCGAGGCGCGGCTCAGCGCTCTCCGCATGATCAAGACCGCCCTCAAGAAGCACGAGATCGATTCCATGAAGCCTTTGACCGAGCCGGCGGAGCTCCAGGTCATGAACACGCTTTTGAAACAACGGCGTGAGTCCGCCGATGTGTTTCGAAAGGGCGGACGGGAAGAACTCGCTTCGAAGGAGGAAGCGGAAATCCAGGTCATCGAGAGCTATCTGCCCGCTGCGCTCAGCTTCGATGAATTGGAGGAGGCCGTCTCGGCAGCAATTGCCGAAACCGCCGCTACCTCCCAGAAGCAGATGGGAGCAGTGATGAAAGCCGCCCAGACGAAACTGGCCGGAAAGCGCGTTGAGGGAAAGGCTTTGAGCGAGCTGGTGAAGCGGAAACTGAGTTCAACTTAGCCCGGCGACCTGTCGATAAGCCTTCTTGACATCTGATCGGATTTCTCAGCGCCTCCTGCACGCCGTGCCCTGGGCGATGGAGCCACGCGCGCTGCTGCTGCTGAGCGTGGTTTTTACTATCTTGCTCCTCGGAGTGATTTGCGTGATAGCGGCGCGATTGCATGTACAGCGCAAGACGCGTGATCTTGAAGCCAAGCTCGCTCATGAAATAGCACTAATGCAGGCCGCTGACGCAGCCAATCGAAACAAAGGTGAGTTTCTAGCCACCATGACTCATGAGATTCGGACGCCCATGAACGCCATTATGGGTTTCACGGATCTGGTTCTGAAACGTGATCTTGATCCGGAGCTGCGTGAATACCTGGCAACGGTGCGCACGTCGGCAGAGTGGCTGATGCACATCATCAACGATGTGCTCGAATTCTCGCGAATGGAAGCGGGCGGATTGCAACTGGAAAGCACGGAATTCTGCTTCGCGGAGTGCCTTCGATCGGCGATCAAAATTGTTCAGCCGGAGGCCACGGCGAGGGGATTGGCGCTGCGATGGAACATAGACCCGCAAATACCCGCGACGGTTTGCGGAGATCCCACGCGGCTTCGGCAGATTGCGTTAAACCTGCTCGAGAATGCTGTAAAATTCACGAGCACGGGGAGCGTGATGGTCGCGGCCGTGCTGGAAGCCAAGTCCGCCGATTCAATTCTGGCGCGCATATCGGTCGCGGATACCGGAGTTGGAATCCCGCCCCAGAAACAGCAGTTCATCTTCCAGCCTTTCACGCCGGCAGCGGCGGCCAGCCGGGGAAAAGCCGCCGGCCCGGGTCTGGGGCTTGCCATTTCACGGAAGCTGGTGGATGCTATGGGTGGCACGATCGAGGTTCAGAGCCAGCTGGGAGCGGGCAGCACCTTCCAGTTCACAGCCTGGTTCCGAAAAACGCAAAGCGCCCGCGAAACAGAAAAGCGGACGAACCCCGCCCGGTACGTCAGTAGGCCGCTATCAATCCTGATAGCCGAAGACAACGCGGTGAATCGACGTTTGATCACCAAGTTATTGGAATCGGCGGGCCATCGCGTTACCCCGGCCTCCAACGGCAAGGATGCCGTTCATCTCTTCGAGACCGCTGCTTTCGATCTCATTTTGATGGATATCGAGATGCCTCAGATGGACGGGTTGGAAGCGACTCACGCGATCCGGGCATCCGAGCCGGAAGGCGCGCGCATCCCTATATACGCGCTGACGGCCCACGTCATGACCGGCGATCGCGAGAGATGTTTCGCCGCCGGCATGGACGGGTATATATCAAAGCCGATCGAGGTCGACGGGGTATTGAAGCTTGTGGCCGAAATTGCCTCCAGCCAGCCCCGCGTGGAAGCACTCTCAGTAGCCTAGAGGCGAGAACGCCGACGGCTAAAGTTGGTGAGCCGGGCGGGACTCGAACCCGCGACCACCGCATTAAAAGTGCGATGCTCTACCAACTGAGCTACCGGCCCGCTCACTCAAATTCAAAGTTCTGTTCACAGAATATCATTCGAATTGCGCACTCGCAGTTTTCCCGGCCCCCCGCTCCGAAACGTTTTATACCTGGGGCAATTCTTCTTTTTAGAAATTATGAAAGCCGTTTGTTGGTATGGAAAAGAAGATGTCCGAGTAGAGAACGTTCCTGATCCAAAGATTCAGGAGCCAAGAGACGCGATTATTCGCGTCACAAGTACTGCTATTTGCGGCTCTGACCTTCACCTTTACGGCGGATTTATCCCCGAAATGAAAAAAGGTGATGTGCTCGGCCATGAATTCATGGGCGACGTGGTTGATGTCGGCCCGGAGAGCACTCTGAAGGTAGGCGATCGCGTGGTGGTGCCGTTCGATATCTCCTGCGGCCAGTGCTGGTACTGCAAACGCACGCTGTTTTCTCTGTGCCAGAACAGCAATCCCGATGCTGAAAAACTCGCGAAGCTTTACGGCTATCCGGGGGCGGGCCTCTTCGGCTATTCGCATCTTTATGGCGGATATCCGGGAGGTCAAGCACAGTACGTGCGCGTGCCGTTTTCAGACGTAGGACCCATCAAAGTTCCCGAATCGATGAGGGATGATCAAGTCCTCTTTCTCTCCGACATTTTCCCGACAGGATATATGGCCGCGGAGAATTGCAACATCACGCCCGGCGACACCATCGCCGTTTGGGGATGCGGACCGGTAGGACAGTTCGCAATCCGAAGCGCCTACCTCTTAGGCGCGGGGCAAGTGATCGCCATCGACCGCGTTCCGGAACGGCTGGAACTCGCCAAGCAAGGCGGAGCTGAAACCATCAACTATGAAAAGGACGATGACGTAGTAGAGCGTTTGAAAGAGCTCACCAGCGGCAGAGGGCCGGATGCTTGCATTGACGCGGTTGGAGTGGAAGCGCATGGAACCGGTTTGCCGGGCTTTTATGACAAGGTGAAGTTCACATTGAAGATGGAAACCGATCGTCCTACCGCGCTCCGCCAAGCCATTCAAGGATGCCGCCCGGGCGGCACCGTTTCCATTCCCGGTGTCTACGGCGGTTTCGTCGACAAGATCAATATGGGGGCCGCTTTCGGGAAAGGGCTGACATTCCACATGGGTCAAACGCACACTCAGCGCTATATGAAGCCGCTGCTGGAGCGCATCGAGCAAGGGCAGATTGATCCGTCTTTCGTGATCACGCATCGGCTCACGCTTGACGATGCACCCGATGCATACAAGACCTTCCGCGATAAGGAAGATCAGTGCATCAAAGTAGTGATGAAGCCTTTCAACGGCGCTGCTTGACATGGCTCTCTCCGGGACCAAGGGGCGCAAACCGGGTCTTTCTCTCTTGACCAAGGCCGCCCTTTCGGCTGGTGCCCTATACGGCGCAGGAAAACTGCTCGCTATCTCAGCTCGCAGGCAAAAGATCGAACTGCGCAATCAAGTCGTTCTAATCACGGGCGGATCTCGCGGATTGGGGTTTGCGCTCGCGCAAGAGCTCGGCGCTCGAGGGTGCCGTCTTGCTCTGTGCGCTCGTAACGCGGACGAACTGCAAAAGGCTTGCGAGTCGCTGGCCCAAAGAGGTATCGAGGCCGCGCCATTTGCTTGTGACATTAGCGATGAATCGGAAATTCCAGCTCTGGTGAAGCGCGTATGGGAGCACTTCGGCACAATCGATATCTTGATCAACAATGCAGGGCATATCAGCGTTGGGCCGATGGATACGTTCGATCGTTCCGATTATGAGCGCGCCATGAACGTGATGTTCTGGGCGCCGCTCAATCTGACCTTCGCGGCGCTGCCTTATCTGAAACGCGCCCGGCGCGGACACATCGTAAACATCACCTCAGTAGGCGGCCGCGTCAGCATTCCCCATCTCTTGCCTTATAGTTGCGCGAAATTCGCGCTAGTCGGCTTCTCAACCGGAATCGGTAGCGAGTTGAGCCTGGAAGGTATACACGTACTCACCGTCGTGCCGGGACTCATGCGAACCGGCTCCTATTTGAACGCCGAGTTTAAGGGAAAGGCTCGGCAAGAGTTCGCCTGGTTTGGGGTGCTGGGTAACTTCCCCGGTTTCACCGTCGCCGCTGAATACGCGGCACGGTGTATTTGCAAAGCGCTGGAGAATGGCCGCAGCACGTGTACTATCTCGCTGCCCGCCAAGCTTCTAATTGCCTGGGAGGCTGTAATGCCCGAGACGGCTCGAATGATGCTGCAATTTGTAAACCGAGCGATGCTTCCCGGCTCAAACATGCAAACCAGCTCGTTACGCGGGAAGGTTTTGGATCGCCAATTTGGTAAGATATTTAAGACAGTTACTTTCCTGGGCAAATCGTCAGCCCAGAGGCTAAATGAGTGAATACCAAGCCTAGGTAATTTACTAGCTCAGGTAACTAATTCAGCCTAAGCTTGATCTATTTGACGCAGGGCTTACATTCGTAAGCATCTGCATTTCGGGATGCTGAGTCATCCGCAAGTTTCGATGAAGTGCATGCACATCGGGCTCTATTGGTATGTGCCCGTGTTCGTAGCGCGTACGTGTAAGGAACTGTGTTGTCATCTTCAAAAGGTCTGTTTAGATCATTTATGCAAGCGGGGTTTGAATGCTCGACGCACAAACTCCGCAGCGGCAAGCGGCTCGATCTTTTGCGGTCCACGGAACATGATCGGTACGCTTCCAAAGACTACACGCGTCTGCACGATTTTGGAATTAGAACCGTTCGCTTAGGCGCGCGCTGGCACCTCATTGAAGCGGCTCCCAGGGAATATAGCTTCGATTCTCTCGATGTTTTTATCGATGCAGCGGCAGAAACGGGCACCGAATTTCTCCTCGATCTTTTGCATTTTGGCTGGCCCGATCACCTGGATGTTTTCGCGCCCTCATTTCCGAGACAGTTCGGGCGCTATGTACACGCCTTGGCGCGTCACGTGAGACGACGGGCCAATTGCTGCACAATGTTCGCTCCGGTGAATGAAATTTCCTTTCTGTCCTGGGGCGGCGGAGATGTGGCGTGTGTTAATCCGCACGCGAGACGAAGAGGCGCTGAGCTGAAGCGCAACCTGGTGAGGTGCGCGGTGGTAGCCAGTGAAATTTTGCTCAATGAACTGGACGGCGTGAGACTCATTTCACCCGAGCCGGTCATTCATATTGTCGGGAACCCATCCATTTCCGGAGATGAACTGGAAGCGGAGAATTACCGCACGGCTCAATTCCAAGCGTGGGATATGCTGTCGGGGCGGCTGGCGCCGGAACTGGGCGGAAGGCCGGAGTACCTGGACATCATCGGCGTAAACTTCTACGACCGCAATCAGTGGATCCATAATTCCACCGTTCTCTCGCGGACGGATCCGCGGTATCGTCCCTTCCACCAGATCCTCGAAGAGGTGCGCAACCGATACCACAGACCTATTTTTGTTTCTGAAACCGGAACCGAAGGCGCCGGACGCGCGGAGTGGTTCAACTATATCTGCGACCAAGTTATTCAGGCCCATATCTGCGGCACTCCAGTTCACGGAATTTGCCTCTATCCGATCATCAATCACCCCGGTTGGGAAGACGACCGGTATTGCTGCAACGGGCTGTTTGATTACGCGGATAACGCCGGGGAAAGGGACGTTCACTGGCCGCTTGCGCATGCACTTATAAATCAGCAGCAAAAGCTGCAAGGGAGTTATCAATCCGTATATGATCCCGAACAACATCGACCTCATCTGCCTCTCGCATCTTCGTTGGGCTTTCGTATTCCAGCGGCCGCAGCACCTAATGAGCCGATTCGCGCTTGACCGGCGAGTGTTTTTTTTCGAAGAACCGGTTTTTGAAGATGGGCAGCCACACTTACGCGGCTCTATTTGTTCCAAGACGGGCGTGCGGGTTTACACGCCCATTTTGCCGCCCGGCCTCAATCGCCAGGAGATCTCGAATCTGCAAAACAGCCTGCTGGAATTAATGCTGGGTCAAAATGAGGTGGACGATTACATGGCTTGGTACTACACGCCCATGGCCATGGAGTACGCCTTCACGCTGCGACCTAAAGTGACGGTGTACGACTGCATGGACGAACTCTCCGCATTCAGCGGAGCCCCTGCGGCGATGAGGCACAACGAGGAGGCTTTATTCGCCCAGGCAGATTTGGTGTTCACAGGAGGCGCGAGTCTCTTCGATTCCAAGCGCAGACAGCATCCTTCCGCCCACTTGTTCCCCAGCAGTATCGACTTCGCGCATTTCGCAGGGGCCAGGCTGATAAAGCGCGATCCGGAAGATCAAGCCGCTTTGGGCCGTCCCCGGCTTGGTTATGCGGGCGTCATCGACGAACGAATGGATCTTGACTTATTGAGATACGTGGCTGGTGAGCGCCCTGATTGGCAAATCGTTCTACTTGGCCCGATCGCTAAAATAGATCCCGCCAGCCTGCCTCAAGCACGTAACATCCACTATCTCGGGATGAAACCGTATGCGGAGCTGCCTGCCTATTTCTCGGGCTGGGATATAGGGATGCTTCCTTTTGCATTGAGCGAATCCACTCAGTTCATTAGCCCGACCAAGACCCCGGAGTATCTCGCGGCGGGTCTACAAGTGGTATCTACGCCCATACGTGACGTCATTAGTTCGTATGGTGACTTAGATCTTGTCGGCATCGCGAACGGAGCCAGTGAATTCATCACCGTCGCGGAATCACTGTTGCAGCGGCGGCAGGATGCCGATTTCCGCGACCGCGCCGATCGCTTCCTTTCAAAATCATCATGGGATAGAACGTGGAGCAATATGAACGGATTAATGGAGCAAGCATATATGTCTAAGTACTCACCCGCAGTGAAACGGCCGCCAGTAGCCGATATTTCTGCAAAAGGCGCGAGCCATGTTTGATTATTTGATTGTAGGCGCGGGTTTTGCCGGCTCAGTGGTTGCGGAGAGAATGGCTCGCTGCCATGGAAAGAAAGTCCTGGTCGTCGACCGCCGCAATCATGTCGGAGGCAATGCGTACGATCATTACAATGCCGACGGACTCTTGGTTCACAGATACGGGCCTCATATCTTCCACACGAATTCCGAACAGGTCTTCCAATATCTTTCGCAGTTCACTTCGTGGCGGCCGTATGAGCACAAGGTTCTGGCTTCGGTAGACGGAAAGCTGGTTCCAGTTCCTATCAACAGGGATACGGTCAACCTGTTATACGATCTCAATCTAACCTGCGATGAGGAAGTGGAGTCCTTCTTCGCATCTAAAGCCGAGGCTCGCGCCTCGATAAGGACTTCGGAGGATGTGGTGGTCAGCAAGGTGGGACGCGATCTTTACGAGAAACTGTTCCGTAACTACACCAGAAAGCAATGGGGAAAAGATCCATCTCAACTCGATGCCCAAGTAACGGCTCGAATTCCAGTTCGAACCAATACGGACGACCGGTATTTCAGTGACAGATATCAGGCGATGCCTAAGCACGGGTATACCCGAATGTTTGAAAACATGCTCGATCACGATAACATTGAGCTGATCTTAGGATGCGATTATCGCGATGTTCTCAAGAGTGTTGCGTATCGCGAGATTATATACTCCGGACCGGTTGATGAATATTTCGATTATCGCTTTGGCAAGCTGCCGTACCGATCATTGCGTTTCAAGCATGAAACCTTGGAGATGGACTACTTACAACCAGCGGCTGTTGTAAATTACCCCAACGATCACGCGTATACTCGAATTACAGAGTTCAAGTATCTCACCGGACAGGCACATCGTCAGACCAGCATCGTGTATGAGTATCCTGCCGGCGAAGGTGATCCGTATTACCCTGTCCCGACTCCGGAAAACGCGGCGCTATATAAACGGTACGCAGAATTAGCGGCGGCGACTAAGAGGGTCCATTTCGTCGGCCGTCTGGCAACCTACAAATACTACAACATGGACCAAGTGGTCGCCCAGGCTTTGACGCTTTGCAAACAACTGACCGCGGCTCCTGCCTTCGCAGTTCCCGCCACGGCAGCGGCCGCGGCAACCAGCCAGCCCCTTGCGGCGCGAGCGGCACTCGCCACCGGGTGATGGATGAGCTGACGGTCCTTTCGCCGCACCGCGACGACGCGGCCTTCTCGCTTTGCCAGTCGTTGGCCCGTTGGACGCATCTGCCTCTGAAGCTTAGGGTGGTCAATTTTTTCACGGTGAGCGCCTATGGACCCAGAAGCGGGTCAACAGATCGAGCGTTGATCTCGTCGTTGCGAAAACGCGAAGATGAGCGAGCGATTGCGAGTATAGATCGCGAGATTAAGATCGAGTCATTGGACTTACTAGACGCTCCCCTCCGGCTGGGCGTGAATGTCAGCTCGGTGTGCCGGTCGGAAATGGGCGCCCTCCAGCCCCAGGGAGAAGCAGAGAACCTGGCGTATTGGATACGCAGATATCTCAGGCGCGGGTTGGTCCTGAGTCCTCTCGGTTTAGGGAATCATGTCGATCACTTAGCGGTTAAAACGGCTGCTGTAAGCAGCTCGATGCGCAATAGACTGGGATTCTATGAAGATCTTCCGTACGCAATATGGACCCCGGATTCCGTGCTCCGCCGCAGCATCGGGGATATCGAAGAGCGTACAGGCATGCCGCTGAGGCCAGTAGTAATTCGAGGCAAGAAGGGCGTGAGGTGGAAAGCTAGAATCATTGGCGGGTATGCGTCTCAGATCACTAGAGAACACGCAACTGGAATCGCGCAATTCGCACTAACATACAGAGGCTGCGAGCGCATCTGGATACCGAAACATGCCAAAGGATGGCAGCTTCTTATCACATAAGACAATATGCCCAGAGATTTTGCAGACCCGCTTGTCTCGGAGCCTCCTAGTAGAAGCCTACGTGCATGTGTTGTGGTTCCAGTGCGAAATGAGGAAGACCTGCTGCCGGCGGCATTGCGAGCGCTGGCGGAACAGAAAACATTGCGCGGCGGGGCGCTTTCGCACGATTGTTACGAAGTCATTCTTCTCATCAACAACACTACCGATGCTTCACCCGATATAGCCCGGAGCTTCAAACGCCTTTACCCCACGTTCCGGTTGCATATCGCCGAGCGGGATTTTGGCAGGTCAGAAGCGCACATCGGACACGTTCGGCGCTTGCTGATGGATGAAGCCTGCCGACGGCTGGAGAGTGCCGGAC
>JBAUUG010000295.1:0-21240 GCA_049582585.1 Bryobacteraceae bacterium
ACGACCGCATGGATAAATTAACGCCCAGTTAACCTGAGCGTCAGGGCCTCGCCATGACCGAACGACCAACATCCTTTGCTCAGCAAGAGATCCTCGCGCCGTTGGAGCTGACGAAGGGAGAACTATCTATGTCGCGAAAAAAGATTTCTAGCGGTGTGATACACGAAGTGCCCGCAGATTCAAAAAAAGCACTTACATCCGACCTGCAAGCATTAACAGCATGGAGGATATTACACCGCTCGCACGCAACGAGTGGATATGTTGGATTGATTCAGCTAAAAAAACAAAAATTAGAAGCCGCCGGATCGAGTGGGGCTGTTCAAGCCTCAAGGATGGAAAACGACGCCCCTGTTGTGGCCCGGATGCGCCCACCGCTAATTCCAAGAGGGTCAAACTGGACATTGGGACCGACTGGAGTCGGCCAACTTCCGGTTTGCCCGTGATTCGACCACAATTCGGAAACAATCAGACTCGGTCGCTCGAAGTCGGATGTGATGTGCGACGATGCCTGCTTATGCTTCCACGTCATGTACGCGACAGTGCCCCAGCGTCCAGTAAGCCCGAATCGCCAACTATAAAAAGGTGATTAAGCACGGCGCGACCAGCGTGGCGCGCACTATCTGGACGTCGTCGGATCGTCCAAACCCGGGGTGAAACTGCAGCAGGCGCAGACGGAGATGGTTTGCCATCACGCGCCAGCTCAATAAAGAACAAACCGCGCACCGTGCAACTTGTGCCGGAGATTCAAGGGCTGGTGAGTCCCATCCGCGCACCGTTGCTGGTGCCCTTGGCGGTAGCATGTGTTCTGCTGATTGTCTATGTAAACGTCGCGAACCTTTTATTGGCCCGGAGCAGCGGAAGGTACAAAGAGATGGCGATTCGGGTCGCGCTGGGCGCGAGCCGCGGTCGAGCCATCCGTCAGCTACTAACGGAGAATCTCATATTTTCGCTACTGGGCGGTTGCCTGGGGCTGGCCACTTAGCATGATCAGAGGCTTGGTGACAGTCATGCCGGCGGAGATTCCGCGCTTGAATGGCATTGCACTCGACGGCCGCGTCCTCGGCTTCGCCTTTGTGATTTCAGTGCTGTCCAGAATGTCTTCGGCCTTGCAAGCTTCGAAGATTGATCTGATGGACTCGCTCAAGGAGAACTGGTCTAGAACACTTCCATGACGCGAGATAAAAGATCGAGATCGTCGGTTTCGTGTCTAAACAGGCGCACGACATCGGCAACGCTGACTCGCTGCGGATCGTTTTCCAGCGATTCAATCCGAATTTCTTGACCATGTCGGAGCATTCGCTTCCTGCCCACAACGATCCGGCGGTATCGGCGCTGGCCATGGCACAGACTAAATCATATATGTGTGCTCGATATCTCCAGGCCCTCGACCTTTGTGTGTTCGCCAAGGCCGTGGACGCGTGGCGTGTAAACGAAATAAATCTTGCCGCGTTCCAACGTGCTCGTGTCCGGCTACCTTTGTGACATGGCGTCCTACACCACAGCTTCGTACATCGCGTCCGATCATAGAATGATTTTCTTGTCTCACGCGAGCGTTCTAGCTCGCTTGTTGTGGAAGGCGGCGCTTTTTCAAGAGTACCCGCTTTGAATGAAGTCCAGCCGCTTTTGAAGCCACTCCGCCTCGTCGGAAAATCCGGCCGCCTGGTCGAATTCAAGCAGACGGCGATATCGGCCGACCACGTCAAACCCGATGCTCCACTGCAGCTTCCGCAGGTCTACCGGACAAAGGTGGAGCGGCCGCGCATCGGCTTCCTCGAGATGGTTTGAACCGTTCATCAGACATCTGTACCAAATGCAGTGTTCAATGCCGAACATATGAGAGGTTTCGTGAGCCAGCACCTTACAGCTTCGCCGGAGCATCAGTTTATGTACATCGCCGGAGCGTTCATCACCATAGAAAGCCGGTTTGTAGCGCGCGAAGCTATATACGCCCACGCGGTCGCGTAACGAAGCCTGGCCGAATACGAAATTCCATTTAGGATCCGGATACAAATCAGTCATCGTAATTCCAAGCAGTGCGAAGGCATCATTGGGAAGCCGCTTCCGCAGCAGGTCGAGTATATCGGTGGTGAGTAATTGCGTTTGGCCGGTTGAGGGATTCCGCCGATTTCCAACGTGCTCCTGCGCAATATTGATCGGTGGGAGCGTCGCAATTTCGATCGTGAAGAATGCGTTCGCAAACCGTACGAGTTCATCCAAACGCGGCGCTCCAGGCTGCGCGAAGCTTCCGATGGGCGCAAGATAGAGCTTATTACGGCGAGAATCGGGCCGATTCGGACGCGAGAGCACGAATTGCTCGAACGTCTGGCCAGATTCCGGGTGATTCGATAGCCAATCTGCCGGGCCGGGCGGCGGAATTGACTGGAAATCCTCGCGAGGATCCACGGCCCTCCGAAGTTCCTCGGACAGGCCCTTCTCCGGTCCAATGGCGGACAGGCGGTGAAGGCTATCTGGCGGCGTGAACTGCATAGCTCCAGCCATGAATATCGATGATGTGATCGCTGCGACGGCCATCCACGTCATGTGACGCGGTGTGTACATTCTCACGTTCTCTTCCAGAATTGCTGTGCCACGACAGCCATTTCGTCTGTGAGACTATTTTTCAGTTCCACTCACTTACAAGAATTCCTGATAATGAGTGAAATGCCTCTTCGGGTTGAGTGCTACTCCGGCTACCGTGCCGATGAACGGCCGGTCCGGTTCTGGACTGACGATCATAGCTACTTTATCGAAGAAATCATAGATCAATGGTATGGCCCGGATGCCACCTTCTTCAAAGTGCGTGCGGATGACGGCAACCTTTACATTCTGCGGCACAACCCCTCGCCGGTCGAGGACGCGTGGAGCCTGGAGGCATTCCGGCATGGCGCCAGATAGCTGAGCCGATACGGAGACAGACAACCGTGGCTCGACCACTGCAGCCATCGTGAACCGCAGTTGTGCGAATCCTGTCTTACGTTCCTACTTTCGGGCATCCATTTGATCAGCCTTAAACCTCCATGAGTTCATTTGAGATGGAACTCATGCCTGCACTTCTGCTCCCGTGTTCGGTTTTTCGGCGGTTTGGCCGCGCCCGCAACCCCGGCGCATTCCCAGCTTAAATTTTTCGCGCTGCTCCGGTGTCATTTGTTCCCAACGTTCCATCATGTGCCGACGCCAACGCAGGCCACCACCGCCATACGGGCGGAAACCTCCGAACAAAATCTTGCATAGGACCAAAAGCCCGAGCGCCTGCCAGAAGCTAATAGCTCGAACGGCAAAGATGCCCGGCATCAAAATATTCCACAGGCCCATCACCAAGAAAGTAAAGAGCGTCACGGCTACTGCCGCAAACAATGCGATCTTCAAGACCCTCAACAAACGGTACCTTCTCATCTGCTACTCCTCAATCTCTTCCAAACTCGTTATAGATAGCTTGCAATCGCCGCCGCAATTGAAGCACGGCGTATCGTTTTCGGGACAGCAACGTGTTAACACTGACGCCGGTTGCTTCACTCAATTCCTTAAAGCTTCGACCTTCTATTTCATGCGCGATAAAAACGTCGCGCTGCTCTTCGGACAAGTCTTCGAGGGCTGCATCCAGTTGTTCCAGCAGCACACTGCGTACATAAGCGGCTTCTGGCCCTGCATCCGGCGAAGGAAGTAAATCTTCCCATCGATGCTCCTCGCCGCCTTCGGGTATGAGCATGGAATCATTCCCCAAAGCGGTCGGGCGTTTGCTTCGAAACAGGTCTACAATTCTGTTGCGTGCCACGCGAAACAGCCAAGCGCCGAGTTGCTCCACCGGTTTCATCAGACGGTAAGCAGCAATCAGTTCATAGAAGACTTCCTGAAGAATGTCTTCGGCGTCGCCAGTATCCGAGACGCGGGAGAGGATGAATTGGCGCAGCCGTCCCTGTTCCCGCGCAATAATTTCGGAGAGCCGCCGATTCTGATCGGCGGCGGCTCCGCGGGCGCTAAGCACTTCTTCCATCCACTGATGTAGACGGATTCGCGGCTGAAATATTGTGGGAACCAAGAAAATCCAACGAATCGCTTCCAATTCACTTGATCTTGGTGCGCCGACGGTGTTCTATGGTGACGAAGTTGCCTTACACTCGAGCGCACGAAATCTTTACCGCCACACTCGACAAAGGCACTGGTGGCCTTACCTGCGCGAGAAAGTATTCACACGATGAGATCAAGTCGCACGTCCTTCAGCTTTGCAGAGTTGACAGCACCGAGAAAACCATTAAACATTCGAGTTCAGTTTCGGCAGCCCCTCGATGCGGGACCAGCCCTCGCCTGCCTGGACCATTTCCACCGTGATCGCGTCGAAGTACAAGTCGAGGACCGCAGCCCGTTCCTGGGCTAAAGGCGGCGTGCAGTAATCTTCTTCCTCCCAAATTGCAGTGCCATCGAACTCGATCCTGGCTTTTTCAGTGAATAGGTGAGCGTCTTCCCAAACGGGCGCAGCCCGATGAACGCATCAGCTTTTAGCTGTTCGTACAATTCGCCTAGCCGCTCTGGTTTCGGTTCCGCTCGAACGAAGTAGTGAGCCGTTCTGATAAGAGCGTAGCGCCGAGGGCGACTGGGTTGCCCTCAAATTGCGTCGAGCAACGTTGTTCTCGCGTGGCACTGAAGGAGGTGATAGGCACGACTCTGCCGCATTCCTCCTTCGAGTCGCCGCATCGGTGCGGCTGCGTTCCGAGGCTTTGCCGCGAGTGCGCAGCTGCGCCGCTTTCCGCGCTACAGCCCTATTTGTCTGTCCGGAGGCCCAATCTCCGGTTTGCGCGTCGTCAACCAACAAGAATTCCCCGAGCTGTAGTTTTCAGCGTTATCCCCCGATTTCGTGAATTGTCGAAACGATGTAGGAAACGGAGTGGCTTTCCCAGCGCCTCGACGGAACTCGGGGTTTTCTTCGGAACGTCGAGCAATTCGGCGGAGGCTGTATGATACTCACGCCGAGTTTCGGTCGTGTATTCGTTAGCGAACCCGATGAGGCGGGCGTGGTTCCGAATGTCATGTGCTTGCGGCAAAAATTGTAGGCCATGATGTAGAGCGCCAGTGATACGATATGGTTCTCGAATTTCTTAGAGCAGGAAGTTTTTCCGCAGTCCGAGAAGCAATTATCCTCGCTTTGGTGAAGAACCGAAAGCCCAAAATGCTTCTGACAGAAGTCACGGGAGCGCTGGATGTTGTTCACGTGAAGGGCAACGTGGTTGAGGCCTGCTCCCTGAAATGTCGGCTGGGTGGCGATGTCCTTTATGTCAAACCTCTCCGCGCAGGAGTAACATCTTCCATGAGAGGAGAAGCGCGCGTGAAGAAATGCAGAGAAGTAATGACTGGAGATCCGGTTTGCTGCGTGCCCGCCGACACAGTCGCTAGGATAGCCAAATTGATGAAGACGGAGAATATCGGTTCGGTGCCCATTTGCGAAGACCGCCACGGCAAAAAACTCTTGGGCATCGTGACAGACCGGGATTTGGCTTTACAGGTCGTCGCCGAAAACCGCGATGCCAGCAGCACAAAGGTGCAGGATGTAATGACGCGGGAGCCGTTGACGTGTCGCGCGGACGACGACTTGCAGACCGCCCTGGATGCGATGGAGAAGCATCAGGTGAGACGCATTCCGGTAATCGATGATGAGCGACGACTGATCGGAATGATCTCGCAGGCCGACGTAGCTGTCCGCAGCGATCAACCTGAGAAGACAGCTGAAGTAGTGGAGGAGATTTCGAGGTCCCAAGTGGTTTAATCGGGATGACTCTCGAGTCCAGCGGCGCCAGGACCTCAATCTTAGGCGCGATGCGGTAAGTAGGCGTTCTCTCCTTGATAAGAGAGGCGCTGGCGCACGGAGACAAATGCAGATCTCGTGTGTGATGGCAGCGCTAGAGCCTGTTACTCGGGGCGTCGAAATGGAGCGGCGATTGGTACGGAAGTCACTCGCACGCGGGATGGGCACGCTGCTTCTGGCCGTGTTGCTGCGAGGGGCGGCAATGGCCCAGGGTCGTCCGCTGGTGCTGGAGCGGGATGGGCGAGTGATTTCGCTGGTGCCCTATGCTGCGAACATTCTGCGGGTGACGATGAGCATCGACAGGCCTGCGGCGATGGGCGCTCCTGGGTACGGGTTTGTGGCAAAGCCGTCGATGGAGGCATGGACGCACGAACGCGATGCGGAAGGCGATGACGTGTTCCGATCGGGCCGGATGGTGGTGCGTGTGGCGCCCGGGGATCTACCGAAGGTGAAGCTGCCACAGCCGATGCCGCTGGATGCCCTAAATCGTCAGCTGCGGGAACAGTACTTTGGAGGAGGAGCCGGTCATGGTCCGCACAACGACGCGCTGCTGGTGACAACGGCAGAAGGTAAGATGCTGCTGCACATGCGCACGTGGACGATGGCACCGGAACGCCCAGAAGTAGCGCAAGCGGACGTCGGCACGAAGAGCTACCGAGTTGCGGCCGTATTCGACTCGCCGGCAGGCGAGCACTACTACGGATTGGGACAACAGCAGAAGGGCTGGATGGACCTCCGTGATCACCAGATCCGCTGCTGGCATGACTACACGGCGATTGGCGGCGAGGACGTCTGTGTACCGTTCATGGTCTCGACTCATGGCTACGGGCTTGTATGGGACAATCCGTCGAAAACGACGGTGGACCTGGGGTTCAATGGTCAGAATGTGTGGTCGTCGGAGGTGGGAGACCGCGTGTCGTACTTCGTGATCGCGGGAGCGACCAGCGACGAGATTTACGCGGGCTACCGATTGCTGACAGGCGTGGCGCACATGCTGCCGAGGGCGATCTACGGGTACATCCAGAGTAAGGCGATATACCCGACGCAGGAACAGATTTTGGAGGTCGCGCAGTGGTATCGCGAGAGAAAGTTGCCACTGGATGTGGTGGTGGTGGACTTTTTGAACATGACGAAGCAGGGGGAACTGGACCTGGACCCGAAGCGCTGGCCGGATCCGGCGGGGATGAATCGTGAACTGCATGCGATGGATATAAGGACGCTGTTGAGTGTGTGGCCACACTTTGCGCAGGGAACCCAGTTCTATGACATGGTGCAGAGCAAAGGCTGGCTAGTGCATACGCCTGACGGGAAGCCGGACGGGGGAACCTTCAAGGATGCAATCGGGCCCAATATCGACACGACGAACCCGGAGGCAGCGAAGTGGTTCTGGGAGGAAATTCGCGACCGGTACGTGAAACCGTACGGGTTTGATTACATATGGCTGGATGAAACGGAGCCGGACATCGACCCAGCGAAGGACGTGTTCTCGATCGGCTCGGGAACGCGCTTTTACAATGCGTATCCGCTGTTTCACACGGCTTCGGTGTACGAAGGCTTCCGCCGGGATTTTGGTGATAGCCGGAGGGTCATGATCCTGGCGCGGGCGGCGTACCTAGGGGCACAGCGCAACGGCACGGTCTTCTGGTCGAGCGATATTGTTTCAACGTGGGATATGCTGAAGCGCTCAATTCCGGCGGGGCTAAACTTCACCGCGACGGGGCTACCGTACTGGGACACGGATATCGCCGGGTTCTTCTCACCGTCGATTCCGGCGGACTATCACGCGGCACACAAGCCGCTGATCGATGGATCGGATGTACTTGGCACGATTGGGAACTATGAGGATTATCCCGAACTGTTTGTGCGGTGGTTTGAATGGGGCTCGTTTCAGCCGGTGATGCGCGCGCACGGAGAGAGAAATCACAACGAGGTGTGGTCGTACGGCAAACAGGCGGAGCCGATTCTGGCGAAGTATCTGAAGCTGCGCTACCAGCTTCTGCCGTACACATACTCGGTTGCATATCGTAGTTACGAGACAGGCGCTCCGTACATGCGGGCGCTCTTCATGGATTTTTCGGGGGATGCGAAGGCCGCGGATATTCCGGATGAGTATATGTACGGGCCGGCCTTCCTGGTGGCTCCAGTGACGGAGCAGGGCGCGACGCACCGGACGGTGTATCTGCCGGCGGGGTGTGATTGGTACAACTATTGGACCAATGAGCGGCTGCACGGCGGACAGACGATTGTGGCGGACGCTCCGATCGATACACTGCCGCTGTTTGTAAGGGCGGGAAGCATTGTGCCGCTTGGGTCGGAGGTGCAGAGCGCCGAGCAGCCGCAGATGATCGCGTCAGTACGAGTGTATCCGGGAGCGGATGGAACGTTTACGTTGTTTCAGGACGACGGGAATACGTATGCGTACGAGAAGAGCGGCGGCTTGGTCACGAGGCTGACATGGGATGATGCTGCGCATCATCTGAAACACGAAGGTGCGTCGGCGTGGAGTGGACCGGATCAGTCCGTAGTGACAGTGGTAAGCAAGTAGGCGCGATCAGGCTCTGCTTCTGCGAGTAGGCAAGGTATCAAACGGTTGAAGTGTCGATTGGCGTTACAGAGGGTACTCACATAGAACTCTGTTGCACCGATGCACGGACATCAATAAAGAAGCGAGTTGACCATGCTGCCGCAATTTACTGCGGAATACTCGCGAGTAGGTAAGCAATGCTTGCGGATATGCAATTAGCGCAATCCGAGTTCATCGATCGGAGAGACCGTAACGGGAACCGTGTAAGTGGGTGGAGCAAATTAATCAGAGCGTGTCGACCAAGTCTGTCCTGAGCCGATCGCCGAAGAGCACCATCAACTGATTCATGACTATATCCCATCCCTGGCGTTTGGTCCAGCGATTGGTGAAGTTGCGAATGTTCAGGAATAGGATTTTGATAACGGACTCGTCGGTGGGGAACATTTTGCGAGTAGCGATGTTTTTGCGCATTTGCGAATGTAGGCTTTCAATGGCGTTGGTGGTGTAAATCATACGGCGCAGCTCGACCGGGTATTTGAAAAAAGTGGTGAGACTATCCCAGTGAGTACGCCAAGCTGCCGCCGACACCGGATAACGTGTACCCCAGGATCGCTCGAACTGCTGGAGAGCGAGTTCGGCTGCTTCGACTGTGGGCGCCGAGTAGATCGGGCGCATGTCGGCGCACAGCGGTTTACGATCCTTCCAGGAAACGAACTTGGTCACGTTGCGGATATGATGCACCACGCAGAGCTGCACGTCGGTTTGCGGGAATGCAGATTCGACGGCACTGGCCAGGCCGGTGAGTCCGTCGCCGCACAAGATCAGAATGTCGCGTACGCCGCGTGCTTTCAGATCGTTGAGGGTCTTGAGCCAGAACCGGGCGCCTTCGGTTTCTTCGATCCATAAGCCGAGCACTTCCTGTTTACCGGAGACAGTGACGCCCAGAACGGTATAGACGCATTTTTTGAGAACGCCTTTGTCGGTGCGTACGGCGACACGCAAGCCGTCCACGAAGACGATGGGATAGACGCCCTCTAACGGGCGGCTTTGCCATTCGGCGATCTGTTGCTGCAGTTGCTCGGTAACGCGAGAAACAAACTGCGGGGAGACCTCTACTCCATAGATCTCCTGCACGTGTTGCTCGATCTCCCGCGTACTCATGCCGCGCGCATACAGCGAGACAATCGCTTCGGAAAAGTTGCCCACCAAGGTTTGGCGCTTGGCCACAATCTTAGGTTCGAAGCTACTGTTGCGATCGCGGGGTGTTTCGATTTCTACCTCGCCGAAATCGCCGCGCACCGTCTTGGGAGTGCCACCGTTGCGGGAATTGCCGCTACCGCGGCCCTCCGGATCGTGTTTGGGGTAGCCGAGGTGCTCTTCCAATTCCAATTCGAGGAAGGCCTCGAGCGTGTCTTTCACCAGGTTCTGAAAAAGCTGTTTAGTATCGATGGTCTTCGTGCCGCCGCCGGCGCGCACCCGATCCATCAGCTGTTGCTTGAAATTTTCGGAATCTCCCGACGAGTCGGGAGAAACGGCCGCATTCTGCGGTTGAGTCTGTGTCATGGAGCTTGTTCCTTTCCTCTTTCTTGCGTTACGGTTTAGCTCCACCGCAGTCGGGGCCGGAAGCATGACCGTCGCTGTTTTGGGGAACTCCGGTCGCCCTTCGGGCTCCCTCCGTCCCCAAAACACCACTTGCCAGCCTATCCCAACCCCAAAACAACTTACACAGAAAATGTTACAGCGCCCGATCGGATTAGTGACCGAACACACCGTTCCCCTCCGCCATCAGGAATATCCAAAAGGCTTACGTGCGAAATAGTCCTCCATATCTCTCGTCATAGCTTAAGGAAGACCCAGTGGGCCCACCGGGACGGAGCACGGTTGACCACTTAGGGCAATGTCGTTGGAATATGAAAACCCGCAGCCTCGGTTAGCAGTCATTCAGCCTACATGGTTATGGCCTTCAGTCCTCCTCGGGTCGTAGTTTCCTCGCGCGCTTTGTTTCTTTACTGCGCTTGCTGGTGCAGAACCAATCCTCGATCAAGGCGCCCAAGTACACAGCGAATCTGTCCATACACTCCATTTGCCTCTGGCAGACGGTAGATCCACATCGTCGGCTTGCCACCGGCGAGCCGACAGCTTGGGACTTCGTTGCCCTAGATAACAATGCCGCTTGGACCTAGGCGCGCGCCACATGCTTCGGCGCTTCGACAGGTTCGAGGCGGGAAACGCTCCTGCACCGGCATAAGCCTTGAGCTTCAAAGTGCGGCCGATTTACAGTGATTTCCCAAGCTGGACGATACGCAGTCCCGATCCCGACGTGACCCACAACTGCCGCATGAACTGCGTTGACGACGCACACACGATGCACACAAAGTCTGATCGTTCATCCCCCAAACCGCCAAAGAACACAATAGTCAGCAGCCGGACGACTGATCGACGCGAATGAGTATCAGCCGTTCTGGCACAGAATTGCAGCTGCGTTGCTGCACCAGGCTTACGTTTCGCAACCGCTTGAACCCCACTCGAGCCCGAACTGGTAGCGACAATCAGAGAGCCCGTTACAAAGTTGGCATGAAGCGAACAGTGTTCCAAGCGGGGCGCCGGACAATGATTTTAGAATCCGATATGGTTTCGAGCGTCACGATTCCCGAACGGAGATAGACATAGTTTTTATATGCGGAGATCGCTCAGGCTAGCACGTAAAGCTCTGCTGCTTGTTTTCCTGGCACTCTTTGGGTACGGCGTTGTAGACATTTGCACAGCATTCAGCAGTACCGCGCAGTCGATCGCTTTCTGACCGAGCACCCGGACGCTATGCAAAGGGCTTTGCAAAAACTCCAAGCGCTCCGAATGCTGTGGCGCCCCGCAGTATTACAGTCATGGTCCAGAGCCGGGAGGCGTAAGAGCTAACTGAAAACGTCTAACCTATGCTCATGTCTGACGAAAAATACGTTTTCAAGGCTAGCAAGCTGGACTGCCGGAAACCTTTGGTTTCCACTCAGAATCGAAGTCACACCGCAGCGCGTTTCCCGCATTAAGCCACGACTAATTGGTTCCAACGAAGAGAGCATTTCGATTTCCCAAGTGGCATCCGTGGGTATTCGGACGGGGTTTATCTGGTCCACGATTCAAATTGATTCAACCGGCGGAACCGATCCCATCGTGAGTCACGGACATGGTAAGCGGGATGCCATACGAATCCGTGACTTAATCGAGCGATTTCAGCAAGGGTTGGCGAGTTCTCAAAACTTGCGTTGAGCGGGCTGCGGTCCTGAATTCATGTTGCCGATCATCGGAAATGCGTTTTCTGGAATCGCCCTGTATCCGTTCCGGGGAGACCGCTTTACCCGAAAGCAAAGACGACACCAACCTACGGGGCCGCGGCCATCGGCCTACTCCCATCGAGAAAGGAGCGCGGCGTAGCATCCAATGCGAGGAAACGTCGCTTCAAGCCGTCAGCTGAAGCGCGAGCTTGCCGAGATAGTGTTCGTCGAGGCTACGCTGAGCTTCAGCGGCTTGGTCAAGCGTAAAGGTCCGCGCGATGTGGACTTCAAAGGGGCCGGCATCGATCAAATGATTGAGCTTTTGAAAAACCTGACGATTGGGCTGTCCGTTGTAGCTTTGCGCTTTTATATTCTTGGGGGCTTTGGGCGTGGGCTCGACGCCATTCGGAAACGCTACGCGGCCGCCCTCACGTAATGCGGTCAGCGCTTGGTCCACCTCGGGAGCGCCCGCCGTCACCAGAGCCGCATCCAGTCCTGGGGGAGCGAACGCGCGAGCGGCCGCGAGAATATCGTCCTTATGCCCGTCGACGGCAGCGTCGGCGCCCAGCTTTTTCGACAGTTGCACGCCGTCCTCGCCGGAGGCTACCGCCAGGACTTTTGCGCCCATCCGTTTAGCCAACTGAATCGCCATGTGGCCGATCCCACCGCTAGCGCCAAAGATCATGACTGCCTCGCCCGACTTTAGATGAAGCGTATCATCCAACCCTTGGAGCGCCGTGACAGCATCGACCGCCATCACGCCCGCCTGCTGAATCGAAAGCTTCTTTGGTACGGCGGCGGCGTGCTCCGCTTTGAGGGCCGTATACTGCGCATAAAAGCCGCCCTTGGGATTCATCAAACTAATCCCGTAGACGCGGTCTCCTTTTTTCAATCCGTGTACCTCCTTCCCTATCGATTCCACGGTGCCCGCGCCGTCGGAACCCAATACATAAGGAAACTGCGGTTTGACACCGAACTCTCTGGCGAATCCGCCTTCACGCTCAAACGGATCCCACACGCCCACTCCCGCCGTTTCGATGTGAATCAAAATCTCGCCGGGGTCCACTTGGGGAATGGGCAAGTCCCGCACCCTCATCTTTTCGATCCCCCCGAACTCGTCGATCGCCACCGCCTTCATCGTTTTTGATTGTTGATTCACGAAAATTTCCTCCCTTTCACGCGAACTACTACAAAGCTCTACGTCCTATTTGAAACCATGCCGGGCTAACACGTTACGTCGCATTTTGCGCGTCTCTGGTGTTAGCACCCGGCATCTGGCAGATTTCACTTTCGGCCGATTATCTTTCACCTCGGTAGCCAGCTAAACAACTGGTCATTGTTTAACATAGCTTCGGAAGAGGTATCCAGTTATCCAGTTTTCGCCGTGTCGTGGTCAGAAGACCGGGTTCTCGCAGAGTGAAAGGCTGCCACTTGTCCAGAAACCCGACTTCAAAGCCAGTGAGCCAAACACCGGTAAATGCTAGTCCATTACCCGGCAAGCCCGTGTCGTCGCGGCGAGGATTCGTTCAAAAGGCCACGTCAGTTCACCGACAGGCTACCGCCATACCTGTCTTCATCCAGTCCGCACTCTGCTGTTTGCTCGGAGAATCATGAATCTTCAGGATTACGTGTATAATCCAATCAGAAACCGATATGCGTTACGAACCGGAACACAAGAAGCAAACCCGCGATCGTATTGTGCGGAACGCCGCTCGCAAGGTCCGAGCTGAGGGGCTCAGCGGTCCTGGGGTCGCGAGCGTAATGAAAGCATCGGGGCTGACCGTAGGCGGCTTTTACAAGCACTTTCGGAGTAAAGACGAGCTCCTAGCCGAGGCCATCGCGCAGGGATTCGCGGAATTTAGCGAAAAGGTCTTTGCCTCGTTGCAAAATGTGCCACCAGGGGACCGGTGGAAAGAGGTCGTTCGGTGGTACCTCTCACCCGAGCACTGTAATCGTCCCGACGTAGGCTGCCCGGTGGTAACGTTGGCGCCTGAGATTGCCCGCGCCAAATTGAGTGTTAGAAAACGAATGGCCGGCGTGATGAAAGAGCTTACGGCTAGATGGGCCGAGTTCATGCCGGGAGCGACCGCCAGAGAGCGGGAGCGCAATTTCTTCGTTATTTTTGGTGCGATGGCGGGCGCCGTGGCGACGGCGCGTCTTTTTACCGAGCCTGCCGATAGGAAAAGAGTATTGGCCAGCACCCGAGATTTTCTTTTGGCCAGTTTTTGAAATTTTTTTGCGACCTTGGGATTATGTACGTAATCCTACAACGCATACGAGACGAAAAAGAAAGGAAAGGAATTTTATGAATCTTACGGGTCGTACCATTCTCATCACCGGAGGCTCCGCCGGTATCGGCCTTGCTTTTGCACTCAAGTTCGTCGAACTCGGAAACGAGGTCATCGTGACTGGGCGACGCCAGGCAGTGCTCGACGAGGTGAGGGCGAAACACCCAAAGCTCCACACCACTCAGAGCGACGTGGCCAACCCCGCGCAAATCGCCGCGCTCGCGGCGCACGTGAAGGCAGATTTTCCAAAGCTCGACCTTCTAATGAACAACGCGGGCATCATGCTGCAGAAGAACCTCAAGGCCCCGGCGGCCGACGTCGCGGGGCTGATGACGGAGATGAACATTAACGTGGGCGGGGTGATCGGTATGACGTCCGCGTTCATCGACATCCTGACGCGGAACAAGGGCACGCTGATCAACGTATCCTCAGCGCTGGCGTTCGTGCCGCTGCCGTCCGCGCCGATCTATAGCGCCAGCAAGGCGGCGGTTCACTCCTACACCCAGTCACTGCGGTTCCAACTAGAGGGAACCGGTGTAGAAGTTATCGAGCTCATGCCTCCGGCGGTGAAGACCGACTTGTCGGCAGATCTTCCGGCGGGCAGCCTCAAGTTAATAACCACCAATGAATTGGTGAAGCAATCCTTTGCCGCGCTCAAAGCGGGCGCCCTGGAAATCCGGCCCGGGCAGGCAAAGCTGCTCGCAGTGATGCGCCGCCTCGCTCCCGATTTCATCAACGGGCAACTCTGGAAAGCTGCCAAGAAGCTGGTGCCAGTTGGCGCGGCGTAATTTCAGACCGCCGCGTACTTGGGCCACCGCGTGGGGCGTGGCCTGCGGACTGATCACAGTCTTGCTGACCGGCTGCGTCGTTGGCCCGAAATACAGGCAGCCAATAAGCAATGTTCAACCCTTCCACAACGCTCCCGCCGTTCAAGCACGGAAGACGATTGCGGGGGCGCCAGCTCTTGACAGATGGTGGATCGGATTTCAAGATCCGGAGCTTACGAAGATCGTCGAGCGAGCAGTTGAGCAGAACCTGGATCTCGCAGCCTCGCTTGGCCGTGTTGAGCAAGCCCGCGCCGCGGCGAAGGAGGCAGGTGCAAGATTAAAGCCGTCCGGCTCCATGATCGCCCAATCGACCTCTCTTCGCCAATCTCTCGAAAGCCCCGTGGGGCGTATTGCGAGTGCGTTTCCTGGGTTTGACCGAAATCAGAGCTATCTCGACCTGGGAATCAGCGCGACTTGGGAGGTCGACCTGTTTGGTGGTGTGAGACGTGGGGTCGAAGCCGCAACAGAAGAGGTGCAGGCAGCGGAAGCGGGACATATGGGCACTCGCATTTCTGTGGTTGCCGAAGCCGCTGATGCGTACCTACAGATTCGGGGTGCCCAACTGCGGCTCGCGTTTGCCAAAGAGCAGATCGCAATCGACGATCACCTGCTGCAGCTTGTTTCGCAGCGAAGAACTGCCGGGATTGCCTCCGACCGGGAGCTGGCTCAGGCTGAAGCGTTATTAGCACAGGCAAAGGCTTCCGTGCCGCAAATTCAGATCACGTTGGAGGCTCAACTCAATCGCCTAGATGTCCTCATGGGCGCTCAGCCCGGTACGTACGCCTTTGAGCTGAAAACGGTTTCGGATATTCCGGCCGTTCCTGCCATTCCGCTTTTCGCCGAACCTTCGGAACTTATGCGGAGAAGACCGGACATCATCGCAGCGGAGCGCCGTGTCGCAGCTTCAAACGCTCGCATCGGCCAGGCGCTCGCCGAATATTATCCGAAGCTTTCGTTATCCGCACTGCTCGGCAACGAAGCAACCAATGCGGCGGATCTTTTTCGAGCGAAGACCTTTCAGCCGAGCGCTATCGCGGGTTTGCGTTGGCGGCTATGTGATTTCGGCCGCGTCGACGCGGAAGTGAAGCAAGCGAGAGGCGCTAATGCCGAAGCTCTTGCCAGCTACCGGAACTCAGTGCTACACGCGGCGGAAGATGTCGAAGACTCATTCTATGCGCTCACCCAGTTCGAGGCCCGAAAAGATGAGGTCGTGCGGGAGATCAATGCGCTACAGCGAGTGAGAGACAGATCTCAAGAGGCGTATCAGGCAGGAGTGATCGCTTTAACGGACCTGCTCGATGCGGACCGCCAATTGCTGGTGGCGCGCGATGATTTGGCGTTGACACGCGAGAATGCGGCGCGCGCGGCCGTCGGCTCTTTCCGAGCTCTTGGTGGGGGATGGAATCCGTAAAGCGTGACTCCTTAGGTGATCGATATGTTTAGTGCACAAATAGCAAGTTCTAAAGCAATGCAACGTTTCATGATTTCTCTCGCGGTTCTCGCTTCTATGGGCGTAGGTTGCGCCAAGCGTCAGGAGAAAGATCCGCGCACCCTCCCGGAACTGGTGCGAATAACGTCGGCCTCCACGTCATCGAGGTCGAACCAACTCTTTACCGGAGTCGTTACAGCCCGCGTTCAGAGTGACCTGGGATTCCGGGTTTCGGGCAAGATCACGCAGAGATTAGTTGACGCCGGCGAGACTGTCCGGGCTGGCCAACCGCTGATGCGCATAGACAATACAGACTATGCCCACGCGATCACGGCGCAGACCGAGAGTGTTGCAGCCGCCAAAGCGCGCGCCGATCAGGCGAGTGCAGACGAGGCACGCTACCGGGGACTAGTAGCGACGGGAGCCATTTCGGCTTCGACCTACGACCAAATTAAAGCGGCTTCCGATACGGCGCGAGCGCAATTAACTGCGGCGGAGGCTCAGGAAAAGATCGCGCGAGACCAGGGAGATTACTCAGTGCTTTTGGCGGATGCTGACGGCACGGTCGTGGAGACACTCGCCGAGCCCGGCCAAGTCGTCTCGCCCGGACAGACTGTCGTCCGGCTTGCCCATGGCGGTCCGCGCGAGGCGTCCGTCTTTCTGCCGGAGACAACGCGGCCTCGTCTCGGTTCGGTAGCGCGTGCCACGCTGTTCGGCAGAAGCGGCAGTGTTTCAGCGCGCTTACGACAGCTCTCCGATTCGGCCGATCCGCTTACACGAACCTTCGAAGCGCGATATGTTCTGGGAAGCGTTGGCGCTGAAGCTCCCCTCGGCGCCACGGCGACAATACAGCTCACAGGCAGCGGAACAGAAGAATCTCTCACGGTTCCAAATGCTGCCATTACCGACCGGGGGAGCGGTCCCGGCGTTTGGATCTTGAATCGAAATAATCTCACGGTTTCGTTTCGGCCAGTGGCGATCTCACGTATCGGAGAAGAAGACACCTACCTAAACTCCGGTCTCAAACGGGGAGAAGAAATCGTAGCCCTTGGCGCTCACCTGCTGCATGAAGGACAGCAGGTCCGAGTGGACGAGCACGAGAGACAAGAAATCCGGCTGGAAAAGAAAGAGTTGGCCCAGCGATGAATACTTACGACTTCGAAGATCAGAAAATCGATGATCGTCATCAGGGACGCAAAGGGTTTAACCTCTCGACCCTCGCGGTCAGAGAAAAGGCGATTACACTTTTCTTGCTGATTACGATTGCTGCCGCTGGCATTTTCGCCTTCCTGAAACTAGGACGCGCAGAAGACCCTACCTTCACGATTAAGGTGTTTACCGTTTCAGCCGTGTGGCCCGGAGCGACAGCCCAGGAAATGCAGGATCTCGTTGCCGAGCCTCTGGAGAAGCGTATGCAGGAATTGCGCACCTACGATCGCGTAGAGACCTTCACCCGCCCGGGGCTCGCGCTGATGATGGTGACTCTCAAGGACAATACTCGTCCAGAGGGCGTCCCCGAAGAGTTTTATCAGGCTCGTAAAAAGCTAGGCGATGAAGCGCACAACCTGCCTCAGGGCGTGTTCGGTCCCTTCATTAATGATGAATACTCGGACGTGACATTCGCGCTCTACTCGGTCGAGGCTCCCGGTCTCCCTCCTCGCGAGCTTACGCGTGAAGCAGAAACTCTTCGCCAGCGAATTCTTCAGGTTCCTGGTGTAAAGAAGATTGACATCGTGGGAGAACGGCCAGAACGTATTTTCGTCGAGTTCTCATACGAACGGCTGGCTACGCTGGGAGTAAGCGCGCGAGATATTTTCGATGCACTCGTCCGCGAGAATGCCGTCACCCCCTCTGGGTCTATCGATACGAAAGCTCAACAGGTTTACATTCGCCTGGATGGCGCGCTCGATGATCTGCAGAAGATCCGGGACACGCCAATCGTGGCCGGCGGGCGCACTCTAAAGCTCTCTGACATTGCCGATGTGAAGCGCGGATACGAAGATCCCGCAACCTTTCTTGTTCGTCATAATGGCCAGCCGGCCTTGCTTCTCAGCATCGTGATGAAGGAAGGCTGGAACGGTCTGGACCTTGGCAAAGCCCTTGTTGCCGAACAGAAGAAGATTTCCGCCGGCCTGCCTGCAGGCATCAGCTTCAGCAAAGTGACGGATCAGGCAGTCAACATCCGCGAAGCAGTAAATGAGTTCATGCTGAAGTTCTTTGTCGCTCTTGCAGTCGTTATGATCGTTAGCTTTGTCAGCCTCGGTTGGCGCGAAGGAATCATTGTGGCAGCAGCCGTTCCTCTGACATTGGCGGCCGTCTTTGTCATCATGCTGATGACCGGAAGAGTATTCGATCGCATCACGCTCGGCGCGCTGATCCTGGGACTTGGGCTTCTGGTTGATGACGCGATCATCTCCATCGAGATCATGGTGGTCAAAATGGAGGAAGAGTGGAGCCGTGTCCGAGCCGCCGGTTATGCATGGAGTCATGCCGCCGCTCCAATGCTTGCAGGCACGCTTGTCACTGTCATTGGTCTCATGCCGGTCGGGTTCGCGCGATCGACTGCTGGCGAGTATGCGGGAAATATTTTCTGGGTAGTGGGTTTTGCACTGCTCGCCTCATGGGTTGTAGCCGTGACATTTACTCCTTATCTTGGCGTGCAGATGCTGCCCGAAATCAAGGCACTGCGAGGCGGCCATGCAGCGATCTATGCAACACCCGGCTACGAGAAACTCCGCCGCGTAATTGCCTGGGCCGTGCGCCGGAAGGCTCTCGTCGCGTGCATTGTTGTCGGCATCTTTTTTGCCTCTGTTGCAGGCATGGGACTTCTCAAGCAGCAGTTCTTTCCACAATCCGACCGGCCTGAACTCTTGGTAGAGGTGACGGCGCCACAAGGCACGAGCATAGAAACCACCAATGCGAGTTCGAAGAAAGTAGAGGGCTGGCTCCGGCTGCAGCCCGAGGCAAACATTGTTACGGCTTACATCGGGGCCGGGGCACCGCGCTTCTTCTTTTCGTATAATCCGGAACTCCCGAACCCCAACTTTGCCAAAATCGTTGTTCTGACGGCGAATGAGAGGGATCGAGATCATCTAAAGCTCAGGCTGCGTGAACGGGTTGCGCAGGGTCTTGCGCCGGAAGCCCGCGTGCGCGCTTCGCAGCTTGTATTTGGGCCCTATTCACCCTGGCCGGTAGCCTTTCGCGTCATGGGCCCGAATCTGGAAACGGACCGCGCAATTGCGGCGCAGGTACAGGCTGTCATGCTGGCAAATCCCCATACTCGACAAGTGAACCAGGACTGGGGGGAACGCGCGCCAACTGTTCATTTTGTGCTGGACCAAGCCCGGCTACAACTGATCGGCCTTTCGTCCCACGAAGCTGCCGAACAGATCCAATTTCTTCTGACGGGTGCGCCAGTGGCGCAGGTCCGTGAAGATATTCGAACGGTGGAGGTGATCGCTCGAAGTGCCGGAACCGACCGCCTCGATCCCAGAAAGCTGAACGACATGACGTTGATGAATCGCTCGGGGAAGACTATTCCACTTAGTCAAGTCGGCCACATCGAGATTCGTCCCGAAGAACCGATCCTCAAGCGCCGTGATCGGTTGCCGACTATCACAGTCGAGAGTGACATCGATGAATCGCTTCAACCTCCACAGGTCTCGGCAGAGATTCAAAAGTCCATTCAGCCGATTATCGCAAGCCTGCCCGAGGGCTACAAGATCGAAACGGGCGGCAATATAGAAGAGGCTGGGAAAGCGAACAGGGCGCTGGGGACGGTGTTTCCCGTGATGATCGTGCTAATGCTCACGGCGATCGTCCTCCAGGTCCGGTCATTCTCCGGGATGTTCATGGTGGCTCTTACGGCGCCTCTCGGTCTCGCTGGCGTCGTTCCAACATTGCTTCTCTTTCATCAGCCATTCGGGTTCAATGCGATTCTTGGACTGATCGCGTTAGCTGGCATCCTGATGCGAAATACCCTGATCCTCATCGGTCAAATTAAAACCAATCAGGAGGAAGGACTTGACAGTTATCACGCTGTCGTCGAGGCAACTGTACAGCGATCACGTCCGGTGATCCTTACAGCTCTTGCAGCGGTACTGGCTTTCATTCCTCTGACCTACTCAGTCTTCTGGGGCTCGATGGCGTACACACTGATTGGGGGGACTGCCGTGGGTACTGTGCTGACTCTGGTGTTCCTGCCTGCACTCTATTCAATCTGGTTTGGAGTAAAACCGGCAACAGTCCCGAGCGATGAGGTGCAGCCCGTGCTGGTGGGTTCATAGCCGAAAGCAGTAAGAACAACAGACAACATCGGTAGGTTACAAGCAATGAAAATCGGAATTATTGGAACTGGCAATATCGGCGGCACGCTTGCCCGCAAGTTGACCGCCGCAGGACACGATGTCCGCGTCGCGAATTCAAGAGGTCTGGAAGGCGTCAAGGCGTTCGCCAGCGAAATCGGCGCGACAGCTGTTGACACCCGCGGAGCTGTGAAGAACGTGCACCTCGTTGTCATATCGATCTCATTCTCGGCGGTAGCTGAGCTTCCGAAGGACTTGTTCGACACAGTCCCGCAGGATATTCCGGTCATCGACACCGGCAACTACTATCCCGGTTTGCGCGACCCACAGATCCCGGAGATTGATGCGGGGATGCCGCATAGCGTGTGGGTGTCGAAGCAGCTCGGCCGCCCTGTGATTAAGGCATTCAACAACATCCTGGCCTACTCGCTCGCGGAACTCGGTCGTCCGGAAGGCTCGCCCGGCCGCCTTGCCATTGCCGTGGCGGGCGATGATCTCAGATCCAAGCAAATCGTTATGAATATCGTGAACGAGACCGGTTTTGACCCTGTTGATGCCGGGCCGCTGGACGAGTCGTGGCGGCAGGAGCCGGGGACGCCCGTCTATTGCTGTGATTATGATGCCGCAACTACGCGGAAGGGGCTTGCAGCCGCCGTCAAGCGCGAAGCGCCCAAGAAGCTTGAGCGTTTCATCGGTCTTTACCGGCAACGCGGTGGGGACGTGACCCACGCTGATCTGGTCGCAATGAACCGCTCACTAAACCCGCTCGACTGATGCCGAGAGTTGTACACACAGCTGTCTATCACGT
>JBAUUG010000296.1:0-8815 GCA_049582585.1 Bryobacteraceae bacterium
ACCATTGACGATCGCCAGCCGAGCGCCGGATCGTTTCGTTTCCCAATATAGGTGCGGCCAGATTTCGGTTTCGAGAACTACGACGAGAGCGGGCCGAATTGCCCTGAGCACTCGCCGGACGCACGAGACATAATCGAGTGGGCAATAGAAAATTCCGTCGACCAGAGAAGACGCTTTTCGCACTGCGGTTTTGCGTCCGGCGATAGTAGAGGTAGACAGATAGACAGGAGTGAGCGGCTGGTCGGATCGAAATTGCTCGATGAGAGGTATGGCGGAGGCGACCTCTCCGGCCGATACTGCATGCAACCAGATGGAAGCTGTGTTCGTCCGAGTGAACAATTGGGGCAGCACGCCGAAGCGCTCGCGGAAATGGGACCCGTATTCGCGCTCTAACAGCAACCGCGCGATGAAATACAAAGCGGCAAACGGAAGAGATAGGAGTTGAATGAATCGGTAGAGGAGAAGCGCGCGCGTGATTCCAAGAACTCGGTTCGTGATTTTGAGTATAACTTTGGCGGCTGCGGTGTCAGTGTCGCCGGGCGGCAATAGCGATAAAGAATTCCGGGCGGGTGTGGCTGGAGATTACGCCCATCAAAGCTCAGACCAAGTGACAGTGGGAGCCAAGCCGTTCGATAACGAAGACCTTACCGCGCAGGCATTTGGAAAAAAGACGGACCTGCTGAAGTACGGAGTGCTGCCGGTGCTCGTGGTTGTCGAGAACAAACGAGCGAAGGCTCTCGATTTGCAAGACATAGAAGTAAATCTGGTCGGTGCTGACGGAAGGCACGTGACGGCGGTGAATCCCGAGGACATTCCATTTCTTGGGAAAAACGGCAAGCGTCCCAGCAACGTCCCTTTGCCGATTCCTTTACCCGCCAAGAAGAATCCATTGAATGCGCCGGAAATCGTGACCAGAGCTTTTTCCGCGAAGATGTTGCCGCCGGGCGATTCGGCGAGCGGATTCTTTTATTTTGAGGCGCGGCCCGAGCCGGGAGACAAAATTTACTTGAACGGATTGCGCGACGCGCGTTCCGGGCAGGAAATTTTGTATTTCGAGTTTCCCCTGGAGAAGTAGGATTAGACGCTCCCTACGTCACGGTCCAGCCTCCATCGACAATCATGGCTTGCCCCGTCATGTAGGAAGAGGCTTCAGAAGCGAGGAACAGAAGCGCTCCGGCCAACTCCGCCGGACGTCCGATGCGTAGCAGGCACGTGCGCGCTCTGAGGCGGTCAAGGAACAACACGTCATCGTGCACAGTATTTGGACCTGCCTCTTCCGTGTTCGAAAACGGGCCTGGCAGCATTGCGTTGGCGCGGATGCCATAGCTTCCCCAGAAGGAAGCAGTGTAGCGGGTGAAACTCAGCAATGCAGCCTTTGATGCCGAATATCCCGGAGGATTTAAGAATTTCGTGCCTTGATAAAGATGCGGGCTCGGCGCAACCAGTGCATACATCGTCGAGATATTAACAATCGAGCCGGATTTTGCGCTTTGCATCTTCCTGCCGATCTTCTGGGTCGTTAGCGCTGCCCAGTACACGCCGCCGGTCAAATTGCGCATCCATTGATCGTAAGAGGCTTCTTCCAGCGCGCCGTTAGATACATTGAATCCTGTTTGGGCTCCCAGTTCGTGGGCGTTGTTAACCAGGATATCTATCGATTCTTCGCCGGCCACTATCTCGTCGAGGCTTCTTTCAAACGCCGCGATGTCGTACATGTCCACTCGACATGCACGTACCCGGCTTTGACCATGGATTTCGCTCCACACGCCGGCCAGCTCCAGCAGTTTTTCAGAGCGGCCGATCACAATCACGCGCGCGCCGTTCATGAGCAAGGTTTCCGCGAACATGCGTCCCAGGAATCCCGATGCGCCGGTTAGCAGCGCAGTCTTTCCTTCCAGGGAAAATAGAGCGGATCGATTCAGATTCACCAGCAGCTTCTCCCGCCGTCGATGACCAGGTTAGCCCCCGTCATATATGAGGACGCCTCGGAGCAAAGGAAGAGAATCGCTCCCTTGTATTCGTCAATTTCTGCCATGCGTCCCAGTGGAATCAGCCGGCTCAGGCGATCTACAAACTCATCCGGTTGGCCGTTGTAAACCCCGCCGAGCGAGATCGCATTCACGCGAACGCCGGAATTGTTCCAGTAGGTAGCCAAATAACGAGTGAGGCCCAATAATCCGGTTTTGATAACGCTGTAAGTAACAGGCTTGACGGGCTGTTGATCTTCGGGTAACGCCTCATCCCGGTACAAACGCTGGTCCGGCGCAATGACGGCGAGGTCAGAAGCAACATTCAGAATGACTCCCCGCCCTCGCCGGGCCATCTCGCTTCCAAAAATCCGGCTGCACAGGAATGCTCCAGTAAGCCCCACACGGATGTCGGATTCCCAGATCTCGAGAGGAAAGTTTTCCAGCCTTGTAAAGTTCTTGCCCTCGCGCCCCTCCATCTTTGGATTGTTCGCCGCATTATTGATCAAGATGTCAATGCGGCCGAAACGATCGAGAACGTGCTCGCGCATGGACTCCACCTGGGCTGGATCGGTAATGTCTCCCTCCAATCCGAGCGTCGCGGCTTGAGTGCGCCTCGAAAGCTCGTCCGCTTTGCCGCACGGATCTGCCTTCGGAAGGTCGATGAGCACGGGCGAGCCGCCGGCAGCGGCGATGATTTCAGCATGCCTTGAGCCGAGCAGCCCCGCACCGCCGGTGATCAGAGCGACCCGATCGCTCAAATTGAAGAGTTTTGTCCAGGCTTCCACTAAATAGTCCTGGTCTGCCCGCCATCGGCGATAAAGCAGGATCCGGTTATGAAAGAGGCCCGCGGCGAGCAGAGGAAGACTGCCAGGTCCGCAATTTCCTCGGGAGCGCCGAAGCGCGCCATAGGAACGTCTGAGTTGAGCATCTCCATCACGGCCGCGCGCCGGTCCATGAGGTGGCGCTCCCAGGCGCCGCCGGGAAAAATGATGTTCCCAGGAGCAATACAATTGACTCGGATACCGTGCCCACCGAGTTGGCGCGACAGATTTTTGCTGTAATTCAGTAGCGCTGCTTTGGCCGCGCAATAGGGGAGTGGAGCAGGGGACGCTTCCACACCAGCAATGGAGGAAATGAACACAATTGTGCCGCCGCCGCGCTCGATCAGCCGAGGTATGGCCGCTTGAGCCAGCCGAAAAGCGGCATGAAAGTTCAGGCGCAGGAGCCGTTCCCATTCCTGCTCGTCCTGATCCCATCCAGGCTTTCCGCTCCCCGTTCCTACATTGACTACGATGCCGTCCAGGCCTCCCCAACGGGAAAGAATGGCGTCAAGTGCTTCGCAAATTGGTCTGGTTTCTGAAAGATCGCCTTGGAAGGCCAGAATCGATTCGGCTCGCCATTGGCTCCCGAGTTCTTCGCAAGCCGTGGAGAGCGTATGAGCGTCACGTCCGGTAATACAGACTCTACTCCCCTCCGTGAGCAGCGCCGAAGCCACGCCTTTGCCGATACCGCGCGAGGATCCCGCGACCAGAAAGATCTTATCGGCCAGATGCAGATTCAACTCACTCACCTAACGGCCAAAGGCGCGTCACAAAGGAGCGATTTCTCCTCGCCCAGGCAAGTTCATCCCCGCTCTCGGCGCGTGCTGCCTGCAACGTGAAGTCGCCGCGATAGCCGGCCTTTTCCAATTGCTTGAAGAGGGCGGCAAAATCTGTATCGCCCGATCCTAATGGAACGGTTCCCCCGCCTCGAGTTCGGTCCTTGATGTGGATGCTGCCGATACGTTCGCCGTAGGCAGCGAATTCTTCAATGAACGAATAGCCCAAAGATGAGCTATTGCCCGAATCGTAGTTCACTTTGACCAGCCCATCCGGGATACGCTCCAGCAGGTCTGCGAATTCCGCGGGTTGTAACGCAGTTTCCAGATGCAGCTCGAGCGCAGCCTCACGCGCGGTCGACACAGCATTATTGACGATGCGGCTCACGGTATCCCGTTCTTCGGCACTCTCGATCCGGGAGGCGTCCACAAAAGGGAGCACGATTCTCCGAATGCCCATCTTCTTAGCGGAGCGCAGAAGTTCATGCAGAAACTGCTCCCGTTTTTCGCGCTGGGCCACAGTGCATCGCAGAAGGGGCAAATCCATGAAGTAATCGGCACAAAGAGAACAAACTGCCACGCCGGTATTCTGGATGAGAGCTAAAGCCTGCGGAAGCTCTTCGTCATTCGTCAACGGGTTAACATCCGCCGCATAAACGTCATAAATCCATTCGATGTAAGTTAGCGGAACCTGTGCCGCGAGCGGGAATTCATCCATCCAACGCCTGCGCGGAAAGGCCTGAAATCGCCCCGGTTCAGGGGGTACGAGACGCCCCTGCATGATGCCAAGCGAAGACACGGCGGCATACTCCTCCGTCCTGTTAGTGCCCAGCGAAGACGGGAATTCGCGTGTAAATCTGAATTCCGGTGAGTCAAACTGAGAGCTAAGATTTATTCTGGAGATGGATGACGACGGACGAGCGACTGCAATTCCTATTGCAGTCAACAGAATCGCTGCACTCTAGTTTGCAGGATCTCACTGTCACGGTGGGAGAGCTTCGAGGTTCAGTCGCGGATCTCACGCGTGTGGTCGAAATCGATGCCGAAAATATCCGCCGGCTAGCGAACATCGCCGCTGCGCACGAATCGCGGCTCGACGATCTGGACAATAGGCTATCGGGATAGGGATCCACGTGGGGTTCTAAGCAAGCCAGCGATCACCCAGTCCGCCCGGATGATCTGTTCATACTGAGTTCATTCGAGCTCTGAGTTTCGCGGATTGGCTCGAGGCTAGCTCCAATAGTTCCGATCCAGATTCCGGCACTGTACGGCTTCCGCCAGGTGCTTCGCCGAAACGTTTTCGGAGCGATTCAGGTCTGCAATGGTTCGCGCGACGCGCAACATCCGGTCATGAGCGCGGGCGGACAGATTCATGCGCCGTATGGCCATCTCGAGCGTTCGTTCGCCGCTCTCGTCCAGCTCGCACAAGGTCCGCAGTTGGGAGGGCGGAATTTGGGAATTATAGAAGCCGCGTTTGCGCTGCGTTTCACGAGCCTCTTCCACGCGCTCTCGGATCTGAGACGATGAGTGGCCGTCGCCCTTGCCGCGCAGCTCCTTATAGGGAACGGCAGGAACTTCGATGTGCAGATCGATGCGATCCAGCAGCGGGCCGCTCACCTTCGCCAGATAGCGCTGAATGATGCCCGGCGTGCAGCGGCATTCACGAGTGTTGTCGCCGTAAAATCCGCACGGGCAAGGATTCATCGCAGCCACCAACATGATCCGGGCAGGAAAAGTGAGGGTTCCATTACTGCGCGCCAGCGTCACCGAGCCCTCTTCCAAAGGTTGTCGAAGCTGTTCCAGGACGCCGCGCGGAAACTCGGGAAGTTCGTCCAGGAATAGAACGCCTTGATGAGCCAGGCTGACCTCACCTGGCCGGGGGCTGCCGCTCCCGCCTCCGATCAGGCCGGCATCCGAAATGGTGTGATGGGGCGAGCGAAACGGTCGGCTGCGTAGAATGCCGATGCCCGCAGGCAGCACGCCGGCCACTCCATGGATCTGCGTCGCCTCGAGCGCTTCACGAAAGGTGAGCTTCGGCAGAATTCCCGCGAAGCGCTTGGCCAGCATGGTTTTGCCGGATCCAGGCGGCCCGATCATCAGGACATTATGATTGCCCGCGGCGGCCACCTCCAGCGCGCGCTTGGCCATGGTCTGCCCGCGCACGTCACCGAAATCGGGAACCTGCGGATCCTTTACATCCACTGCTGGAAGGGTTGCAATCGCCGGAGTGAACGCACCCGGTTCATTCAAGAACTGGACTACTTCCGCCAAATGCCTCAGTCCAAAAACCTGTATGCCCTCGGCTACCGCGGCCTCGGCGGCGTTATCGAAAGGAACGAGCAGATTCCGGATGCCCTTTCGCGCGGCGCACACTGCGATCGATAGCGCTCCGCGGATGGGGCGTAAGCTGCCGTCAAGAGATAGTTCGCCGACGATCATGTAGTCGTCAGTGCGGCCTACAGTCCCCATGGCGCCTAGAATGGCCGTTGCCATCGGCAGGTCGAACCCGGCTCCCTCTTTGCGGATGTTCGCCGGGGCCAAATTGATGGTTACTGATTTGCTCGGATAGCCAAAACCTGAATTCAGCAGCGCCGATTTGATCCGCTCGCGGCTTTCCTTCACCGCCGCGTCGGGCATGCCCACCGTGACAAAATCGCGGTTGCTGCCCGCCGGGTACATATCCACTTCGACATCGATGACGTGCGCGTCGATACCCTGGATAGCCGCGCTGAAGGTGCGGAATAATGCCACTGGATGCTAGTAGCAGCGGACGCGGTTCATTCTCACGGGAGAACGGCCCGCACTGAGATACGGAATCACGGCGCCCACTTGCGCGCCTCGGCACCCACGTTCGGGTTCCGTTAAGCCAGTACTCCCAAGACAGGCTAAGCTTCGCTTCGAACAAAATCTTGAGCTCACGATTCCGATAAGCCTCTTAAGCAGGTAATAAATAGCGCTTGTGATTCCAAAAGGGATGAGGACGAGGGAAGTAATGAAGAAAGCCGCTCTTGCTTTGATTTTTGCCGGGTGTGCCTGCTGGGCCGCGCCGGCGCATAAGAAGATTTCGAAGGATCTTGATGACGTAGACGCCTTGTCGAACGTGAAGATTATCATTCAGTGGAAGAGCAACCCGGACACCAAGACTCAAAGGATCCTGAATCGCGGAGGCGTTTTGCACGCCGTGCATCGTTCGATTAAGGCCGGCACCTACACCGTCCCGGCATCGATCCTGCACGACCTCGAAAACGACCCTGATGTAGTCTATATCACGCCGGATCGCCCCGTCAGCTTCAAACTCGATTACACCGCGGCTGCCATCAACGCCAGCTACGCGTGGAATTCGGGCTACAACGGAGCGGGAATCGGTGTGGCCGTCCTGGACAGCGGCATCAATCCGTCCGACCCTAATCTCGGTCAAGGCCCCTCGAATTCCGGCTCTCGTGTCGTTTACACGCAAGATTTCGTAGGCGGCAATGGCCAGGATCAGTATGGGCACGGTCACCACATCGCCGGCATTATCGGATCGAACGGCTACAGCACCTCCGCTGCGAATTGCTCGAGCTGCTCCCGGCAATTGATCGGCATCGCACCCGGATCCACCATCTTAAATTTTCGGGTTCTCGATCAGAACGGCCAAGCTTCGGACAGTATTGTAATCTCCGCTATCGAGCAAGCCATTGCTCTTCAGAGCACCCACAACATACGAGTCATCAATCTGTCCTTGGGCAGGCCAGTCTACGAGAGCTACACCCTAGATCCTCTGTGTCAGGCGGTGGAGGCCGCATGGAAAGCTGGAATTGTGGTCGTGGTGGCCGCCGGAAATGATGGCCGCGACGACACCTACGGCGAACAAGGCTACGGCACCATTACCGTGCCCGGTAATGATCCTTACGTCATTACTGTGGGCGGAATGAAAACCATGGGTACTGACACGCGAATCGATGATCTCATCGCCAGCTACAGCTCCAAAGGCCCGACCCAGATTGACCACATCGTCAAGCCGGACGTAGTGGCCCCGGGCAACGGGGTGGTCTCCTTGCTCGCCTCCTCTTCGGTCACCCTGGCAAGGGAGTTCCCGAGCAATACGGTCACTCGAGCGTATTACCAAGACACCAGCCCAGGCATCGCCAGCAAGACTTCAAAGAACTTCTTCACCCTGAATGGCACCAGCATGGCCACTGGCGTAGTGAGCGGCGCCGTTGCCGACATTCTGCAAGCGAATCCAAAGCTTACTCCCGATCAGGTGAAAGCGCTGATCATGCAAACCGCATACAAAACCTTCCCGGTATCGAGCACAGCCACTGATCCAGTCAGCGGACTGAGCTACGTCGATTACTACGACATCTTCACGGTGGGCGCGGGCTATCTGGATCTCGAAGCGGCTCTGCAATCAATAAACAACGTCCCCGCCGGAACGGCTTTGTCTCCGGTGGCAAACTACACCAGCAGTTCCGGAACTGTGACGCTTTCTTATGGCTCGACGGATATCTGGAGCACCCGAGCGGTGTGGGGCGCCCAGTCCGTCTGGGGCAATTCTGTTGTGACCGGCAATCGGGCCGTATGGGGCGCGCAGGCAGTATGGGGGGCGTCTAATCCCTCCAGCTCGCAATCGGTTTGGGGTGCTCAAGCGGTCTGGGGCGCGCAATCCATCTGGGGCGCTAATAATTCGAGCGGCTCAAGCACTTCTTCGGCGTTAAGCGTCGCAATCCGCGGAGAGCAGTAATTACACAGGAGAACCTACTTAGGGAATTTATATATGAGATCCATTTGCTTATTACTTCCGTTGCTGTTCGTCCAGGGCCTTTCCTTCGGCCAAGGACCGAAAATTTCGCCGGAGCTTCAGAAAGCCGACCTCAAGGCGACTCTCAAGGTCATCGTGCAATTTGATCAGGATCCAACTGATGCTCAGCATCAGAAGGTGCTGAGCCGGGGAGGAACCTTCCGCGCCACCTTACACTCGGTGAAGGCGGGCGCTTACTCGATTCCGGCGTCCGCGCTGTCAGATCTGGCCAACGATCCCGGCGTTGTCCACATCTCGCTAGATCACAAAATATCCGCGAAGCTGGATTACACCACCTCCGCAATCAATGCGCCGGCTGCTTGGAATTCCGGTTGGGACGGCAGCGGCATCGGAGTCGCGGTCATTGACAGCGGCATCTCTTCGGATACGGACCTGACCGCCAAGGGGTCGGGCCAGCGCCTCAGCTATAAGCAGGACTTTACGGGTGGCGACGGCTCAGATCATTAC
>JBAUUG010000297.1:0-6029 GCA_049582585.1 Bryobacteraceae bacterium
AGCAAAGTCTCAGCATACCCTCGAATCGCGGCGAGAGGCGTCCTCAATTCATGTGACACATCGGCGACGAAGTCCTTACGAACCTGCTCCTGGCGTTGGAGATCGGTTATGTCGTGGAGGACGATGACGGCTCCGCGCCTGGTGGTCTCGCCTAGCGGCAAAGCGCGACCTTCAAACCATCGGCCTGCCGCGGTCGGCAGTTGCAAGCGATGCCTTTCGGCAGCACCGGTCTCTACGACGCGTTCGAAAATGTCGCGAAGCACGGGTTCGCGGACGAGTTCGTACAAAGGTCGCCCTTCACTGACAGGTGTCCGAGCGTTGAAAGCGCGCGCAAAGGCATCGTTGCAGAAGATGACTCTGAGGCTGGTATCAACGGCGAGTACGCCCTCTGCAAGGCAGCCAAGAATGGTCTCGCGCCGGTAGGATTCTAAATTCGCCCGCTCCACCACCTGGCGGACCCGTTCAGCCATCGCTTCCATGGCGCGCGAGAGGCTCTGCAATTCGGGGGGGCCGTCCTCCGGAAGGTCGCGCTCGACGGCGGGCAGGCCCAGGGCAAAGCGCTCAAGACGCTCGACGGGAACAGACCATTTGCGTGAAAGCGCATAGATGAACGCAAGGCCGGCGGCGCTCACTAGACTTAGCAGGGCGAAAAGTTTTGCGAATGCGGGGCCATGCGCCTCAGGCTTAAAATCGGGGCTCAGCCAAACGACGGCGAGGGGCCATGAGAGCATGAGCAGGCACCATGCCGCGATCAACTTGCCGAGAGTGATGGGTTACCGCCTTACGCTTCGTGGCGCTTTAAGAACCAGGCTTGACTACTCAAGAGCTTTTTCCCGGGTTGCCGCTTGGGTCGTTTGTAGGAGCCGTCGGGCTGCATGATCCGCACGCCTGCTTCGTCCTCGAGGTACTTGGCCAAAATCCTGTCGCGAAGGCGTCGAACCAGACGCCCATCTTCAATTGGGAAGAGGATCTCCACGCGGCGGTTCAGATTGCGCGGCATCAGATCGGCGCTTCCGACATACACCAGCTCGTCACCGCCGTTATGAAAGTAGAAAATGCGGCTGTGTTCGAGGAAGCGGCCCAAAATACTTCGTACCCGGATGGTCTCACTTACCCCGGGAACTCCAGGCCGAAGGGAACAGACGCCGCGCACGATGAGATCGATCTCCACGCCCGCCTGAGAGGCTTCATAGAGCAATCGGATCATGCCGGCATCTTCGAGCGCATTCATCTTAAAGATGATGTGGCCGTCGCCGTGTGCGCGATGACGCTCCATTTCCAGGCGAATCAACCGCTCCAGGCCGGATCGAATGCTATGCGGCGCAACCAGGAGTTTGCGATATGATTTTTTGGCTGAATAGCCGGTTAAATGGTTGAAGAGATCGCTGACATCGGCCCCGATTTCTTCATTTGTAGTAAACAGGCCGAGATCCGTGTAGATTCTAGCCGTGGTCGGATTGTAGTTGCCGGTGCCCAAATGGAGATAACGCCGGATGACTTCACCTTCGCGCCGCACCACCATCGCCATCTTGGCGTGCACCTTTACTCCGGGAAGGCCATAAACCACGTGGACGCCTTCGCGCTCCAGTTTTTGCGCCCATTCGATATTGCTCTCCTCGTCGAAGCGAGCCTTCAGCTCGACCAGCACGGCGACTTGTTTTCCGTTCTGAATTGCATCCAGGAGAGCTTCGACAAGCGGCGAATTACGGCCGACGCGATAGAGCGTCATTTTAATTGCCAGGACATCCGGATCTTCGGCCGAGGCTCGAAGGAAATCGACAACCGGCTGAAAGGATTCGAAGGGATGGTGGAGCAGGATGTCAGATTCCTGGATTGCGGGAAAGATCTCGCTGCCTTTAGCCGCGGCGAAAGCCTTCGGAGTGGAGGAAATGAATGGCCGGTCCTTTAAGGCGGGGCGGTCTATGCTGAGCAGCGCTCGAACGCGGCTTAGATCGATGGGGCCGTTAATCCGGTACACATCGTTCTGGTCCAGCTCCAGATTGGTAGTCAGTAACTGGATCAGGTTCCGCGGCATGCCCGTATTTACCTGCAGCCGGACCGCATCGCGGAATCTTCGCCTCCAGACCGCCTCCTGAATGCTCTCGAGCAAATCGTCGGTCTCGAGCTCCTGAATCGCCAGCTCGGCATCGCGCGTGACGTGGAACAGGTCGGCTTGCAGAATGTCCATTTCGGGGAAAAGCAAGCGCAGGTTCGCGATGATCACCTGCTCAATCCAAATAAAGGCCAGCTCGCCGCGTTCCGACGGAACCGGAACTAGTTGGGGTAGCGAATCCGGAACCTTGACCCGAGCGAACCGCTCCTGCCCATCTCCATTGCTGACCATGGCTGCGACATTCAGGCTTAGATTGGAGATGTGCGGAAAGGGCCTGCCCTGGTCGACGGCTAAGGGCGTCAAGACAGGGTAAACGACGCGGCGGAAGTAATCATCGATGGAGGTCTTTTGCTGAGCGTTCAGATCGTCCAGCTCGAGGATGTGAATGCCCGCATCTTTGAGCTCGGGCATCAAATCTTCGCGCCACAGTTTGTATATCTCATCAACAATGCTGGTGACTTCGTGGCGGATGAGCTCCAGCTGCTCGCCGGGCGACCTGCCATCCATGCTGATTTCGGTGGTGCGCGTCTCGATCTGCTGCCACAGGCCGGCGACACGAACCATGAAAAACTCGTCGATATTCGAGCCGAGGATAGAAACAAACTTTACGCGTTCGAGCAGCGGGGTTGATCGTTCTTCAGCCTCCTCAAGTACCCTGCGCTGGAAGGCGAGCAGACTCAAGTGAGGATTCAGATACAGGTCGGGAGAGTCGAGACGCGGAGCAGGTGCTGCGGCTCTCAAGCCGGCTGGGCGTCTCCTGGCGGAGCGTGCGCTTGTCATACAGGCGGAAAGGTTGGCGGAAATGCCTCCTCCTACTGTAAAACTTTCTAGTTTCAGGAGGACAGAGATTTGCCGGCATTTCATACGCTCGCCCAAATTGAGCGACCACTCGACATGCACCGAGGTTGACCAAATCGCGCGCGGATTGCTACGATGCAAGTGCGGGGTGGAGCAGTCAGGTAGCTCGTTGGGCTCATAACCCAAAGGTCGCAAGTTCAAATCTTGCCCCCGCAACCAACCTTTCTCAGTGGGTTGCGTGGATTTCTGAGCGCACCAAAAACTCCCGCATCAACTCCTTACAGCACCTTCATCGCCCGGCGATTGTACCAGCAGCTCATCGGGACTCTACGGCACAATGGGAGTAGAGCTTGCTTATGACTCTGGAGCAATCGATTCTAAACGCCGTTCGGGCACTGCGACCGGAAAAGCAGGAAGAGGCGCTAAAGGTGGCCGAATCGTTGAAGCACGATGCCGAGCCCAAGCGGCCGAGGAAATCTGGTCGAGGGCTCTGGGAGGATCTGGGCATCTCACTTTCGACCGAGGATATCGACGAGGCTCGGAAGGAAATGTGGGGCAATTTCCCTGGTAGCGACGTTTAATGCCGAGCGTTGTCGTCGATACGCATGCGGCCCACTCACACGAGATTGCTATCTGCCATTGACGATCCTAACGGGCCGTACGAACTCGCCCCGCTCGATCGAGATGTTGCGGATGCAGTTCATACTATCGACCGGCAACTGGTACCAGATCTTCCGGATCGTGTAATCGCCGCAACCGCTTTGGCGCTGAATTTACCCTTGGTAAGTCGAGATTCCAAGATCCGCTCGTCACAGATTAGAACGATTTGGTAAGAGTTATCGCTGCTGGTTCGGCGAAGAATCGGCCCGCTCGTTACTAGGCTGCTTCGGTCGTAGTGCTTCGGGGTATTCGATGATACAGCAGCATCCAAGCTCCAAGGACGATATTGACGGCCGCCACTGCACCCAAAAGTATTTTCACGGTGATTGATCTGAATCCTCACGCCAACCCGAGTCGAACCTGCGAAAAGAGAGCATCGAGGTGTGTACTTCGTCTTCATCTACAAGTGCGTTTGCCCTTCGAAGTTGATCCGTAATTAGCCCGGAGTCCGCCGTGATCCAGGTGTCAGGAAGGAACTTTTGCCCGAGTCTGGTGGGTTTCCATTTCCATTGGAATTCTACGCGTGCAAGGTCGTCTTTGCGATTAATTCCCGTTATCTTCAGAAAATCTCGTCGCGCCAAAATTGCCACCGCCGTTCCGGTCCCCGCGAGAGATTGCGGATAAACAATGTCAGGCCAGCGTGCGCCTTTGTAGCTGTCCTTCGTCAGTTCGTCGGTTGAGAAGATACTACCGTATTGAGCTTTCAAGAGTTTCAACTCCTCAAGTCTGGCCTCGACGGGGTAGGTAAAGGGGTCAATTTGTTCACTCATGATGTAATTGCGTCCGTTTTCACCCGCATAGTGGAATACGGCAATCTTGGGCAGGGAAAAAGCATCCGATTTCCTGACGAGCGATTCCGCCCTTTTATAATCGAGGCCGCACGAACTCAGCAAAAAGAGGAGCAGCGCTCCTGCCATCTTGCAGGGCTCATTATTTCGAATGAACGACACGGGGTCTCCTTTGTGCTGGGTTGGGCCCAGTCTACTCCAGACAAGCCGTAGCCTTCTTCGTCTGGCGCACCGCCGCCCTTATAAATGAAGCCGTGCAGTCTCCACACTCACTGACTTAACCCGAATCGGCGTTCCATCTTCGTGGTGCTCCCATCGTTTCGACCCTGTAACGTATCCATAGATCGACAGCGTGGGGGATTTTGACAGGGCCCCGGTCACAATGCACACCCGGTACTTGCTTCGGTGCTTCTTCATGTGCTTGTACTCGTTCGCCGACAACTCTACGCTGATCTCGTGGCCAGCAATGCCTTTGACTTCAAGGTACAATTCGGTTCCGTCCTTGATAGCCTGAAAGTCCCATCCGCAATGTTCGTTTTGACGGTCTTTGATCTCGTAACCTAGTCCCGCTCGGTAATACCGCATCACTTCACGAACAGCGGTCTCCTCTATCCTCTTTCGCCGGCGAGGGTCTATCTGCCAGCCAGCACCAGCGCCCGGTTTAGATCCCGGCGTCTTCTGTACCGTTTTACCGTTACTTCCGATGAGATCGAAAAGCTTCTTCAGGAAAGGCTCGTGTTGCGTTCCCTCTGCGTACCACACATAACGGCCCATCCCGCCAGGGACATCTTTTGCTCTCGGCACTGACAGCCACCGGGCTTCACGCTCAAGCAGCTTGCCGTCCAATGCGGTCGCGTAATATCCGCACTCGTGGCCTCTGAAGAGCCGTTTAGAGCCAGGTGGCGGGGGTTGCCATTCTCGGTAAACGCGAGCGTTCTTATACCATCCGACGACGTGGGACTTGGCGACCCATACGACCAACACCGCATCTATGTACGAGCTTCCTTCTGGCGCCCCAAGTCGTTCCAAGGCGATGGCGTCATTTGCTGGACGCCCGTAACCGTAGTAGCGGCCTTTGAACGGCTTGAAGTTGAAGATCTCGTGGCCGAAACCGTGTGTCTTGGGGTATTCGCCGCCTCCGCTGATCGTGTCACCTTTTACTAAACCCTTGTACGCTCTCATCGACCCAACGTTCATAAAAAGAAGCTGCATATTAACGTGCATATCGTTCCGGCTGTTGAATCGTTGATTCTCTTTTTTGAGCGCGACTCGTATTCTGAAGCACTTTTCAAAAAAATGCAAGCGCCCGCCGCTTTGCAGCAATGACGATTGCCTCAAAAGTCGCCTTTTGTCACAGTCGCGGCCACCCGGATGTCCCAATGATTTTGGCTGTTCGGAACGGTTTGTCGTCGAATTCAAGCGGAACGGTAGGCTGACTGCGTTCGGGGCACTTGCAGCCCGCCGCAACTAACTTTTTCGACCCAGTCGCGCCGCACCAAGGGGTTCGAGCAGGCCCGCACTTTAAGTGTCGAGAACACCCATCCTTTGGATCACTACCGTGAGTCTGCGCGATGCATGTTGAGGAGCAGCCGCTACTCGGCCACTACACGTTTCGCCTGGGCTTCCGGTTTCCGCCCAGCAGCGTATCATTGAGTCTAGAAAATATGAAG
>JBAUUG010000298.1:0-8360 GCA_049582585.1 Bryobacteraceae bacterium
GTCTCAGCCAGCAGTGTTCTCAATTCCGATTCTTGAGAGGCCAGATTCTTCACTCTCTGCTCAGTTGCCGCAATGGAGGCGTTCAATTCGCCGCTCTTCGACTCGATTTCGGCATTGCTGGCCAGCAATTGCGCCCGGTGCTCAGTCAACTGTTCCGCTTCAATGGCCAATTGCACGAGGCGATGCGAGAATTCTTGCACTTGCAACTGGACGCGCGCTGCGTTGGTTTCGGCCGATCGCCGGCGCTCTTCCAGGCTCGCCAGACTGGCGCGGAGGCCGGCATGTTCCTCAGCGACAGCCGCGGCTTGCTCCTGGAGCGCGGTGAGAAGCTCACGAGCCCCCTCGAGCGCCCGTTCTTCTGCGGCTCGCATCCGGTCGCATTCCTCGGCGGCTTGGCGATCACGTTCCAGCGTGTCCTGAAGCTGCATCCGACCCCGCGAGAGCCGATCCAATTCCAGCCCAGCATGCGAAAGCCGCGATTGAATTCGCTGGAATTCCTCCGCAACTTTTCGAGTCTCGTGGTCTATCGCGAGAACGCTTTTCTCTTGCGTTTGCTGGCGCGCGCGCAAGGCTTCAAAATCTTCAGCGAGGACAGCGATGATGCGCTCGAGTTCAGTCAGGGTTGCTTGCGCGGCATTGAATTCACCCTGTTTCCCCTCTTCTAACCGCGACACCTCGCGTAATTCGCGCTTCAGCGCAAGCGGTCCGGCACCGGTCTTTTTGCCGCCGCTCACTGCCCGGCCATGATAATTCACGCCGTCCGCGGCAAGGAACCAGTACTGCGGAAATTGACTCGCCAGCTCTTGACCCAGCGCCCGATCAGCCACGATGTAACAGTTCGCGATGCGAGGCAGCGTCTGGAGGGGTATAGTCGATAATCCATTCGTGAATCGAAGCGCGTCAGTCAGCTTCGCGGTTATACCCTGTTGGGCCGCCAATTTCGCGAGCTCGGCCGGCGCGTCGCTCTGTTCCGTACCGGCTTCGACCAAGAACGTGGCGCGCCCATTCAAGTCTGCGCGCATCAGCTCAATACCGCGCTCGGCGTCCGCCCAATCGCGCACCACCACGTATTCAAGCTCATCGTGCAGGAACTCTTCCGCCGCCTTCTCGAGTTGCGGATCCACTTCCAAAAAATCCGCAAGTACGCCGATGGGCCTAACCTCTCGAGATGTTCCGTGCTCGACCGCCGTAAAGAACCGCTTCACGGTTTCAGTCGAGTAGCTGCGGTGCCGCAGCACGTCTTCAAGCGAATCCTTTCGGGCTTTTAATCGCGATAGATCGGCGCGAACGCGGTCGAGAGCTTGGCGGCTCTCGTTCAGGCGTCCCCGTTTTTCGCGCAGTTCGTCCTCGGTCGCGGTGCGCTGGTCGGTTACGGAGACGAGCTCCAGCTGAGACGCTTCCAGCCGCTCGGAAAGCTGCGACTTGAGTTTTCCGATTTCAGAAAGCTCATCTTCGGCTTGATGCTGTTCGCCACGCACTCGAGCGGTATCACGATCCGCGGATACAATTTGCGCTTCGACCTGGGTGATGCGATTCTTCAGCGCTGCCGATTCACCTAGAAGGCGCAGCACCCGCTGCCTGGCCGCTTCGAGCGCGTTCTCTTGCTCATCAAGGCGATTTTGGGCCTGCTGGCGTTCAGCCGATTTTTCCTTCAGCTCCCGCTCCGCTCGAGCGCACCCGCCTTCCAGCGTATTGACTTCCGACTTCTGCCGCTCAAGCTCGGAAACCATCTCCTGGTGCTGCTTTTCGAGGGCGCTTGCTTCCTCGCCGCCCGCGGCCAAACGTCGTTCAGTCTGCTGAATCTGCCGAACCTGGTTTTCAAGCCGTCCGCGTGCTCGCTCTGCCTCGATCTCAAAGTCGGCCAGCAGCTTTCGACCTTCGGTCAGCTCCCTTTCGGTGGCGTACGATGTCTCGAGCGCTACAGCCTGATCAGACTCGCGCTTCGCAATTGCAGCCTGAGCATTCCGTAATTCCGCCGATACGAGATTCAGCTCAATCGCAATCTTGGCCGTCTCGCGCTCGAGCATACGAAACTTGCCCGCGAGCACTTGCCGCAAATACGTGACAGCCTCATTCTTCAGCTCCGAATAGCGCTTGGTTTTCGCCGCCTGCCGTTTGAGAGAATTCGCCTGGCGAGTGACTTCTTCCAAAATGTCGAATACCCGCGAAAGATTCTGCTTGGCGCTTTCGAGTTTCGCCTCAGCCAGGCGCTTGCGCGTTTTGAACTTCGTAATGCCCGCCGCTTCCTCGATCACGTTCCGCCGATCTTGCGGCCGGTTGCTCAGAATCTGCCCAATCCGGCCCTGCTCGATAATGGCGTAACTTTCCGGGCCTAGCCCGGTTCCAAGAAACAGGTCCTGGATATCGCGCAGGCGCGCAAGTTTCCCATTGATGAGATACTCGCTCTCACCCGAACGATAGAGACGGCGGGTAATTGTGATCTCACCGATGCGCTCAGCCGTGGTCAGAACCTCGCTTTTATGGGTCCCGTGGCCGTTCGCCGATTCGGAATTGGGAAGAGCGCGACGGATTGCTTCACCGGGCGCCAGGGTCATGGTCACCGCCGCCATTCCCAAGGCTTTTTTGTCGCGGGTTCCGGCGAAGATTACATCTTCCATCCGGGCGCCGCGGAGGGTTTTGGCCGACTGCTCGCCCAGCACCCAACTGATGGCGTCGCTGAGGTTCGATTTGCCGCAGCCATTCGGCCCAACGATAGCGGCAACCCCGCTGCCGTTGAACTTCATCTCCGTTCGGTCGTAAAAAGACTTGAAGCCGTGAATTTCGACGCGCTTAAGCTTGAGCAACGCGAGGTCCCCTTCCTGAGAACTATTTCTCGGGGGTGCTTCTATCGTACTCTTTGTAGCGTTGCCTGTCCAGCAGAGCGCAATATGTAGCGGTCGTGTGAATGCCTTACGCCTTCAACAAAGGAACAAAGTTGTACTGGGAAGAGCACGGCAGAGGTACGCCCATTTTGCTCATTATGGGATTGAGCTTCACTCATGAGATGTGGTTCAGGGTTCTTCCCTGGCTGGGAGACCGTTATCGGCTTATCCTTTTCGATAATCGCGGTATGGGCCTGAGCGATTGTCCCAAGGGTCCCTATTCGATTCGGCAAATGGCGGCGGATGCGGGAGCCGTTCTCGATGCGGCGGGTGTTCCTGCCGCGCACGTGGTGGGCGCCTCGATGGGGGGTATGATCGCGCAGGAATTTGTTTTTCAGCACCCCGATCGCGTTCTGAGTCTGGTGCTCGCCTGCAGTACCTACAGCGGAATGTTCGGCAAATGGCCTCATTTCAATCGTCGGCCGCGCGGTATCCGCTGGGCGAAGGCGACCAGGATGGAGCGCGAAAACGCTTTAGCGGCGCTGCTTTACGCTGAAAGCACCCCGCGCGAGCGTCTGCAAGAAGACTTCGAAGTACGTTGCCAATGCCGCTGGAGTTACCGTGGTTTCCTGAACCAACTCGCCGGAGTCCTGGTCTGGAACTCTTATCGCCGGCTGCCGCGGACCAAAGTTCCAACCCTGGTCCTGCACGGAGATGAGGATCATCTCATTCCTCCGGAAAACGGTAAGGTGCTTGCATCCAGAATTCCGGGAGCGCAGTTCCACCTTCTCCCGAAGGCCGGTCACATCCTCATCACGGATCAGCCGGAGGCGTGCAGAGATATTATCCTGCAATTTCTGGAAACGGTCACTATGCCGATCTGTCTGTGAGCACGGCAACTCCTGGTAACTCAATCCCCGCCAGGAACTCGAGCGATGCGCCGCCGCCAGTCGAAATATGCGAGATCTTGTCGGATACACCGGCATTCTTGATGGCTTTCTCGGAATCACCCCCACCCACCACCGAAACGGCTCCCGATTCAGCCACAGCTCCGGCAAGCGCTATGGTTCCGTTGTCGAACGGAGGCATTTCAAAGATACCCATGGGACCGTTCCAGATCACCGTCTTCGCTCCCCGGATCAGGTTCGCGTATTCCTCAACGGTCGCCGGCCCGATATCCACTCCTATATGATTCGAGCGGATGCTGCTCACGACCTCGCTTTCCGCTCCGGCCTTTACTTCTCTAACGACTACATGGTCAACCGGCAACATCAGCTTACTGCCGGAGCTTGCCAGTAATTGCCGCGCGAGATCAACCTTATCTTCCTCGACCAGAGATCGCCCCGTCGGTTCATTTTTGGCGCGCAAGAAGGTGTAAGCCATCGCTCCGCCAATTAGTAGCTTATCGACGACTTCTACCAAATTTCGGATAAGCTGAATTTTATCCGAGACTTTGGCGCCGCCGAGCAACGCCACGCAAGGCCGCTTGGGATTCTTTGTGACCCGCGTAAGCCACTCGATCTCTCTCTCCATCAAAAACCCAGCCGCCGCCAGCGGCAGGTACGATACGATCCCAACCGTGGAGGCGTGCGCCCGGTGTGCCGAGCCGAAGGCGTCATTGACGTAAATATCTGCAAGCGACGCGAGCTGTTTCGAGAACGCCGGATCATTGCGTTCTTCCTCGGAGTGGAAACGCAGGTTTTCGAGCAGAAGAACTTCGCCGGGCTTTGGCTTCATTCCAGCCGTCTCGGGGCCTACGCAATCCGGGGCCATTGGGACAGGTTTTCCCAGGAGCTCGCTTAATCGGACCGCGACCGGAGCCAAGCTGAGTTCCGGCTTGTATTTCCCGTTGGGACGTCCCAGATGGCTCGCCAAAATGACCCCGGCAGAGTGCTCGATGGCATACTGGATGCTCGGCAGGGAAGCTCGTATCCGTTTATCGCTCGTGATCTCTTTGCCGCCAGCCTTGAGGGGCACGTTGAAGTCGACCCGCATAAAGACGGTTTTGTCTTTTAAGTCGAGGTCTCTTAAGGACAACTTAGACATTTAGTTAATTGTCTCCGAAGTTCACTAGAGAAACTTTGGATACAGGCCGAATAGTACTTTAGGAGAACTTTGTAGTCCAGAGCGGCCCCCTACTTGCAAGAGATTACTTTAGTTTGGCACTATGATCTGTAAACTTTGGGCTTAAGTGCTATGTCTTTAGTACAGGTACCATAAAGATGTGGCGCGGATTCACTAGAAACTGAAGATGTCAATAGTACCCATTCGCGTGCTAATCGCCGACGGACAACCCATCGTCCTGGAGGGCCTGAGGAGTGTTCTCAGCCAGCATCCAGCCATTCAGATTGTGGGCGAAGCATGCGATGGCCTGGAGGCGATCGATAAGACCGTCCATCTTGACCCTGACGTGATCATCATGGACCTGAAGCTTCCCAGAGTGGATGGCTTGGGCGTCCTGCGCAGCCTTCAGACTCGTGCGCCGCGATCGAAAGTGATTCTTTTTGCCGCCGGCGAAGCCAAGGACGAGTTTGTGGAGGCCATGAAACTTGGCTGTTCCGGCGTGCTGATCAAAGATGCCGCTACAGGTTTGATCGAGAAGAGCATCCAAAAGGTTTACGCCGGAGAAATCTGGCTGGATTCCAACACAACCGCCGCAGTCATTCGACAATTTGCTTCACCGAGCGACTTTCCGGCGGCCCATCCCAATGGAAAGCCGAGCCGGGAACGCGCCCAACTCAGCCAGCGAGAGCGGGAAATCATTGTTTTAATCGCGCAAGGTTACAAGAACAAAGAAATCGCGGAAAAGATGTTCATCACCGAACAAACCGTGAAGAATCACCTCCATAACATCTTTGACAAGCTGGGTGTCTCCGATCGTCTGGAACTGGCCCTCTTCGCGATTCACAACAGTCTTCACCTCAAGCAGCCGCAGGCTTAGCGACTGGATTGGGAAACTAGTGAAAATCATGCGACTGCATGACCGCCGCATCTTGATGAGCACATACGGCGCGGTCGGGCTGAACAATGATGTTTACGATTCCGGTTTCGTCTCCCAGGCTCATAAACACGAATCCCTCGCAGTGCCTGACTTTGGCGCGTAATCACGCATCCCGCAACGGTCAGCACCATTCCCCAACTGGAATGTGGAACTCCGCGACATTGGCGTCCCTGATGCCCGACGAGTTTAGCAACCCGCCGCCAGCGTCACCGTCCGGCCTATAATCGTCGAGCTCCAAGCCTGACCGTTGATGTCCAGAGCCACTTCGATTCGAAGTAGTTTTGGTTGACGTTCTCATATGCGGAAAAACGCGGAACTCAAAAAGACAGATTTGGCAGCGATTTCCGCCAAAGTAACGCCCCAGGCAAGGCGGTTGTGACGCAGCCGCCGAAGGTTTTTAGGAGGCAGAGTGGAGGCGGAGCTCGGGCATTGGAAAATCCTTCGGGTTGTCGGTCATCAGCGTCAAATCGTGCGTCAGGCAAACGGCAGCAATCGTAACGTCGGGCAGGCTCAAGGTTCGGCCTTGCTGCCGCATCTCGTTGTAAAGTTCCCCGGCGTAACGCGCAATTTCCCAAGTAACGGGATAAAACTCAAGGCTTCTCAAGAAGTTTTCGGTTTTTTCCCGCTCGTGCGGACGCATTCCCATGTACACTTCAGTGATGTTGATCGAGCAGCACACGAGCAGAATCCCATCGCCGATAAGCCGATCAAGTGATTCGGGACGGCGATTTCTGCGATTGATCGAGTCAATCAGGATATTGGTGTCGAGGAGATAAGTCTCCATCACTCTGGGCGGCGGTGTCGCTCGATGCGCTTCGCTCGATCATTCGATTCCGCACGGATCTGACGAACCCAAGCGGCGGAGCCCCCGATTAATTCAGGATGGTCTCCGTCCTTCCACGCTCCGGCGGACTCTTGGATGGCCAGTCGTTGCCGCTTGAGCTTACCGTTGCGCGTCGCCAGTTCCGTCAAAGCCGAGGCGAGAACTTCATCGATTGATTTGAAATGACCGCTATCAAGCTGTTCGCGCAGCAGGCGTTCTGTTTCATCGCTGATCTCAACCGTCATGCCTTCACCTTACGCGAAAAGGGCTTTGCGCGCAAACCGAGTGAGTTGCCGGCAAAACTGACCGCTATCCGGCCCGGTTACACTCCCGACTGATCAGCCGATGATCGATCCTGGAAGTGCCGTGCCGTTAAGGAAGAGGCCTTGATTTACGTATCCAAGTCGGTTATCCACCGAATAGTAAACACTCAATGAGCCTGACGCTACAGGTCCGAGCGACGGCGCTTCTTTCTCACCTGCCTCGTCCTTCGGGCTTTCGTCGGCTTCCATCGACCTGATCGCAACGGCTTTAGAGTTTGATCCGTCACGAAGGCCGAAGAAGGCCAGTAAGTTCGCGCTTCGGATTGCACAGGATCTGGAAGCTCTCAGTGAAAATCATGCGACTGCATGATCGCCGCATCTTGAAAACTCAGCTCCTCAATATCCCCTGCCTTGACTGAAATCACGCCGGTAATGCTCTGCAGCACGCCTTTGATGAGCACATACGGCGCGGTTGTGCAGACGTGGCGTCTTCTATCGAAGAGATCGGGCTGAACAATGATGTTTACGATTCCGGTTTCATCTTCCAGGCTCATAAACACGAATCCCTTGGCAGTGCCTGGCCTTTGGCGCGTAATCACGCATCCCGCAACGGTCAGCACCATTCCATTGCGCTGCGCCTTGGCGGTTGCTGCATCCATCACGCCCATTTCGCGCATGCGCCGGCGATAATATGCCATCGGATGCTTGCCGATTGTCACGCCGCTGTTGCTGAAATCGGCATGAGTGCGCTGCCCCGCGGTCATAGGCTGCAGCGGAGAAGGCACGTTATCGTCCGCTGCAGGCTCGAGCAATTCTCCCACCGGCTGCAGCGCCAGCTCGGCTTGCCACAGTGCGCCTCGGCGATGCCGGTCTGATTTCTCTTTGGGCAACGCGTTCAATGCGCCCAGTTCTGAAAGCGCCGCGATTTCGTCTTTTTGCAATTCGGGAACACGACGCGCCAAGTCGCGCATGGATGCAAACGGGTTATACTTTCGCTCCTGCTCGATTTTGCGTGCAGCCGCGCCGCTTAAGCCGCGCACATAATTTAAACCTAGCCGCACATACTTCGCCTTGCCGTCGGTTTCCACCGTGCAGAGATAATCCGAAAGCAGAATATCCACGGGCCGGAATCGTTGCCCGTGCCGCTGTGCGTCCTTAACCAAAGTGGCCGGCGAGTAAAATCCCATGGGCTGATTGTTCAGAATGGCGACGGTGAATGCCGCAAGATAATGGCACTTCAAATAAGCGCTGGCATAAGCAAGCAGCGCAAAACTGGCGGCATGCGATTCGGGAAACCCGTACAGAGCGAAAGAGGTAATGGCCTGGACAATGCGGTCCTGTATTTCGCCGGTAATGCCGTTGCGTTCCATGCCGTCGCGCAGCTTCACTTCTACTTCGCGCATGCGCTTTTCGGAACGCTTGAAACCGAAGGCTCGCCGGAGCTCCTCAGC
>JBAUUG010000299.1:0-2730 GCA_049582585.1 Bryobacteraceae bacterium
GGCCGCAGTTCTATTTCCGGACCACGGACGTGACGGGAATCGCGAAGCTGCCGGAAGGCATGGAGATGGTGATGCCGGGCGATAACGTGTCGATTGAAGTGGATCTGATTACGCCGATCGCCATGGACAAAGGGCTGCGGTTTGCGATCCGCGAGGGCGGCAGAACCGTGGGAGCGGGGACGGTTACGGAGATTCTGGAGTAACCATGCCCCGCGAGATCATTCAGTTCCAGTGCAGCGAGTGCAAGAACCGGAACTACAGCAAGACGAAAAATAAGCGCACGACGACGGAGCGGCTGGAGTTGAAGAAGTTTTGCCCGTACTGCCGCAAGCACCAGCCGCACCGGGAAACCAAATAAGATTATTTCTGATAGCCTGTAAAGGAAACACAAACCAGGGGCATAGGTTTAACGGCAGACCAGCGGTCTCCAAAACCGCGAGTGGGGGTTCGAATCCCTCTGCCCCTGCCAAAACCGCCCTTCAAACGAATTTCTATGGAATTAAGCAAAGCAGTCGGCTGGCCGCAACAGACCAGGTCGTATATCGAAGACGTGAAGGCCGAGATGAAACGCGTCTCCTGGCCGGCTTGGAAGCAAGTGCGGGCAACCACGGCCGTTGTGATAGCAGCTACCTTCCTTTTTGCCGCGTATTTCTTCGTCGTCGACACGGTTGTCGAATCAATAGTGACCAAAATTATCAATTACTTTACACATCGCTAAATGGCAGAACAGAAATTGGACAACGAAGAGGAATTTCTTGCGCTTGAGCAGGAAGATCCGGACAGTCTCGAAGTAGATGCTGGCCTGAAGGACGAAGAGGTTCACGCCGAAGGCGAGGAAATTCCTGTCGAAAGCGATGACAGCGTCCACGGTCCGGAGCACGAGGCCGAAGCGCCGGCGCCGGCGGCCGCGAATCCCGCTACCACTAAACACTGGTACATCATTCACGCCTATTCCGGGTTTGAACAGAAAGTGGCCGAATCGCTGCGAACGCGAGCCCAGGCATTTGGATTTGCGGACCGGCTCGGGCAGACCCTGATCCCGACCGAAGAAGTCGTGGAATTGCGCAATGGCAAAAAGGTAACCAGCAAACGTCTCCTCTATCCCGGATACGTACTGGTAGAGATGGAGATGGACGATGAGCTTTGGCACGCCGTCAAGAACACGCCTCGCGTCACTGGATTCGTAGGCGGAGGCACGAAGCCCGTCCCCTTGACCGCCGACGAAGTAAATTCAGTTCTCTACAGGCAAGCATCCAGCGCCGACCGCCCACGCCCCAAGATGAGCTTCGAGAAGGGCGAAAGCGTAAAGATCGTCGATGGTCCATTCACGAATTTCTCCGGCAAAGTGGATGAAGTTAATACCGAGCGCAATACCCTCCGCGTGCTCGTCACCATTTTTGGCCGTTCGACTCCGGTTGAATTGGACTTCTTGCAAGTCGAAAAAATCTAGTAAGCAGGAATTGAGAAATGGCAAAGAAAATTACAGCTGAAGTGAAGTTGCAGATCCCGGCCGGAAAGGCGACACCCGCGCCTCCGGTTGGAACGGCTCTGGGTCCGCAGGGCGTGAACATCATGGAATTCTGCAAGGCATTCAACGCGAGGACATCGGCGAAGGACCAGGAAGGGCTGATTATCCCCGTCGTCATCACTATCTATTCCGATCGATCGTTCACTTTCATCACCAAAACGCCGCCCGTAGCGATCCTTGTAAAGCGCGCTGTGAATCTGGCGAAAGGATCCGCCGAGCCTAACAAGAACAAGGTCGGGAAAATCACCCAGCAGCAGGTGGAGGAGATCGCAAAGATCAAACTGCCCGATTTGAACTGCTTCACTGTCGCTGCCGCCGTGGAACAAGTAAAGGGCGCCTGCCGCAGTATGGGCGTAGACGTCGTATAGACCCTTGATTCGCGAGCTATGTCGCGGCTTCCGACGCTGCTAGACTGCATAAAGAGCATCGGGGACGTAGCTCAGATGGATAGAGCAGCCGCCTCCTAAGCGGCAGGCCGGCAGTTCGAATCTGCCCGTCCCTACCATCTGTTTTCCAGTAACTTGTAGTCGCCTAAGGAGGCCATAAATCAATGCCTGGCTCTAATGCCACGTTTGCGTTTCTGCTGGCCGCACGACGCGTTTTCACGCGCTTGCTCCCGCTGCTGTTTGCTGCGGCCTTTTTCCTGGCGAAGCCAGCCATCTCATTCGCCCAAACCCGGCACGTAGAGACCAGCGGTGAAGCGAATCTTATCTTGCCCGATCTCAGCCAAGCTACTTTCTTTGGCGGAATCATCGACGGCCGCTCGCTGCTTCTGTACAGCCTGATCTTCGTTGCCTTCGGTCTCGTGTTCGGCATCGTCATGTTTTACCAGCTCAAGAATCTGCCCGTTCACAGATCGATGCTCGAGATTTCGGAATTGATTTATGAGACCTGCAAGACGTATCTGTTGACCCAGGGGAAATTTCTGCTGATCCTTGAGACCTTCATCGGCGTGATCATCATTTTCTATTTCGGAGTGTTGGAGCACTTCGACGCCTTTAAGGTATTCATCATCCTGCTGTTCAGCGTCATCGGCATCTGCGGAAGCAGCGGCGTGGCCTGGTTCGGAATCCGCGTGAATACCTTCGCGAATTCGCGGACGGCCTTCGCCAGCCTGCGCGGCAAGCCGTTCCCGTGTCACGAAATCCCGCTCAAGGCGGGCATGAGCATAGGCATGTTGCTGGTCAGCGTCGAGCTGATCA
>JBAUUG010000300.1:0-23147 GCA_049582585.1 Bryobacteraceae bacterium
GATTAGCACATGCCGATCGGGAGGCCTCAATGACTGACAACTTCTGAGACCTTCCCCCTTCCATACACAATTCAAAAATGAATCTCGCGAGATCGAGAGTGAGTGTATAGCTTCACAGATATGAGAATCAGCGCGGTGGTGATCCGGTGTTACGAATTCGACAAGATGCTGGCGTTCTGGCGGCAAGCTCTGCAGTATGTTCCCAGGAGTCTGCAAAGGGCGGGTGGGTGGTGCTGCAGGGCCCGTTCGGCGGAGGACCGAACTTATCGTTGGATCAATACCCGGAGAGACGCAAAGGCAAGAGGAGCCGGCTCCACTTGGACCTTTACACGGACGATCAGCCAAGCGAGGTAGACCGCTTGCTGTCAATCGGCGCGACCCGGTATCCGTGGAGATATAGACCGGGCGCTGATTTCGTCGTTTTGGCGGATCCCGATGACAACCTCTTCTGCGTAGTCGCGAAAGGAAGATGCGTATGGTCACGAGCTGACTTACTCGCTGCAAGTGCTGACATCGGTTCGATTTTATGATTGCCCTTTGCCGGGCGCGCCGAACAATATAACAAGATTCTTGTTAGGTTCTCACGGCGAACGTGAGTTCACAAAATGAACTGCCGTGGGCTGGCTAGTAGCAAGTTACGGAAGAAAGCGTATGCCTGCCGCTCCCTTACGGTCGCGGCTCTGTTGAATTTCTACGGCCCATCAGCAGTACGCGACCTCAGATCCGCCGTTGTTCAGGCGTGTCACGGATCGGGTAGTGCTGCACGATGGGAGGAACTCGATCAGTTGATCAAGGCATTCGATTCGATTCAGGCAGTGTCTGGCTTCTCGGCGGGGGGTTTTCGGCGCCGCACATCGTAAAACTGAAGGCGGCACGCCCAACAATGGTAAAGACGAGCCCCTATAAGCCGTTGCAAGAGCCTGAACGGATTCCGGTTCAAGCGATCAATGCGGTCTCGCTTCGAAATTTCTTTCACATCGAAACGACTGCATTTCGGGCAGGATACATATCGTGCCGCGCGCAGACGATCGCGTTGTGATATACGCACGCGGAATTTACATTCATCGCAGCGATACGCGACTACATACAGTAGGCGCTCTAATCCGATTCGGCGTGAGCGCCGCATTTTGCTGCTGCCGCAAGATGGGCAAGGATAGTAATCCATCTAGTTATATGTAAATCAGGTTACAACTAAGTCTCTAGGAAATTCGGGAAAATAATCTATTCGGGTAGGAACTCGATCGAAAGGCTTCCATGTCCGATCGGACACGTGCAAGGAAACCCGCGAACTCGTCAGCCGGCCCTAGGTTGTCGTGTACCGTTAGATCGGTAGATTGTGCGACGTCAACTTGCCTTTGCAAAATCGGCCAGATACGTCCTTAGCTCACCGCGGACGCGCCGGAACAGCGCCAGCCGTTCTTCTTCGGACCCATTCACGGCGGCGGGGTCGTCAAAGCTTTGATGCAGCCGCTTCGCTGCGCCGAAGAACACCGGACAGCTTTCTTTCGCGGTGTCGCACAGGGTAATGACGTAATCGAACTGTTGCCCCTCAAATTCATCGACATGCTTTGAGCGATGGCCGGAAATATCGATGCCCAGCTCTTTCATCGCGGCGATTGCCTCCGGCCTGACGATGCCGGGCTGTGTGCCCGCGCTTTCCACGTCGAACCGCTCCCCGGCATCATGGCGCAGCAGCCCTTCCGCCATCTGGCTTCGCGCTGAATTGCCGGTACATAGAATGAGAACCCGTTTTTTTCCCATAATCAACTTGCTTGCTCCGCAGGAAACCAGTGCCGCGTGCGATTGCACGCCGCGCAGACAGAGAGCATAACCGGCACTTCCACCAGAACGCCGACCACGGTTGCCAGCGCCGCGCCGGATTCCGGCCCGAATAGCGCGATGGCAGTTGCCACGGCCAATTCAAAGAAGTTGGAAGCCCCGATAAGCGCACCCGGCGCAGCTATGGAGTGTTCAACCTTGAGCCACTTCATGAGGCCGTAGGCGAGGCCCGCGTTAAGGTACACCTGCAAAGTGATTGGTACGGCGATCAACACCACATGGAAAAACCGCCCGGTGATGTTGTCGGCCTGAAAAGCAAAAATCAGGACGAGCGTACTAAGCAGGGCCGCGATAGTAACCGGCGCGAATTTCGGCAGCAGCACCCCTTCAAACCATGCTTGCCCGTGACGGCGCAGCAGCAGCGCTCGCAGCAAGACCCCGGCCAGCAGCGGCACGACGATAAAGACCACCACAGAGGTAAGCAGCACGTTCAAGGGAACGACGAGCGACGAGGCCCCATGCACCAGAAATTGAACTATCGGGACGAACAGCACGAGCATGATGAGATCGTTCACCGATACCTGCACCAGCGTGTAGGCAGCGTCCCCTTTGGTCAGATGGCTCCATACAAAGACCATTGCCGTACACGGCGCAGCGGCCAGAATGATGCAGCCGGCTATGTACTGGTCTGCCTCTTCCGGAGTGATAAAAACCGCAAAGACGATCCGGAAAAAGGCCCATGCCAGCAGCGCCATCGAGAACGGTTTCACAACCCAATTGATAAGCAGCGTAACCAGCAGCCCCGCAGGACGCCGTCCCACATTCTTCACCGACGAGAAATCCACCTTCATCATCATGGGCGTAATCATGAGCCAGATGAAAACGGCAATCGTGGCATTGATCTGGCTTCCCTTGCCGAACTCGATACCGCGCAGTCCCGCGACCACAGCGGGCAGCAGCTTGCCAAGCCCGATGCCCGCCCCCATGCAAAGCGCCACCCAAACGGAAAGGTAGCGCTCGAAGGTACCCAAACCCCCGCCCGCCTGTACGGGCCTGAAGGTAACTGCTTCGGCCATGTTTTTCACGCGCAGCAGCCTGGAGCGCAGCAGCCAGCGGGCTTCGTGGCACGAATGAAGGCGCTTAGAAATTTACCTTCCACCGCAGACGCCATTGCGTCGACATCGACTCCCTGCGCGCTTAAGAACGTCCTTGCGTCCTCAATGCTGTAAACGCGGGTGGGTTCAATGCTTATATCGTCAAACCCGGCTTTGGCGAGCTTGGCGACATACTCCGAATCCTGCAAAGCGCCCGCGATACAGCCGACCCAGAGCAGCATGTTTTGCCGCACTTCGGGGGGCACGTCCCCGCGTGTGACCACATCGGAAACAGCAAAGCGGCCACCGGGTCTTAGAACTCGGAACGCCTCACGCAACACCCGGTCTTTGTCGGCGGAAAGGTTAATCACGCAATTGGAGATGACCACATCGACCGAGTTATCCGGCAGCGGGATATGCTCGATTTCGCCTTTGAGAAACTCGACGTTCTCCATACCTGCCTTGCGCTGATTTTCACGCGCAAGCGACAGCATTTCATCTGTCATATCGAGGCCGTAAGCTTTGCCTGTTGGACCGACGCGACGCGCTGAAAGCAACACGTCAATGCCGCCGCCCGAGCCGAGATCGAGGACGGTTTCACCGGGATTGAGTTGAGCGAGCGCGGTGGGATTGCCACAACCGAGCGAGGCCAGCACCGCTTCTTCCGGCACAGCGCCGATTTGCAGGGCTTCATAAAGGTTTGAGGTTATTGGGTCGCAGCAGCCATCAAGCGCGGCACCGGCCCCGCAGCAGGAGCTACCGCCCGATTGCACCCGCATTGCCGCCTGGCCGTATTTCTCTTTCACTACTTCTTTGATTTCCATTGGTTGCCTTTCTATGCATGTTCCTGAATGAAGATCTCGACACGTTGCCGGATTTCTTCGCGCACCCGGCGCTTTTCGGTTCTCGCAAGCGCCGTTCCGTGCCGAGCGCCGAGAACGTACGGCCTACTGGGCCACCTGCGGTTCCTAACTTCCACAATAATAGAATTATCAAAGTACTGCAAGCTCCACTTTTCGGAGAAGCAATTTGGCTTTGAGTACGGACCCGCCCTAGGGCGCGGGGAAGGGAAGCTTTCGTCAGCCGCGCGTCATCTTTTGGGTTATCTTTTCGGTCATCGCGACCAACTTGGTTACTGTATTGATGTTTCTGACCGTAGCCGGGCCGCCGAGGGAGGGAAGCTTCAATTTCGACCGCCCCATGCCGTCCGGATAATAGATGTAAATCTGGCGATCACGTGCGCGCACCTTCTCTCCGCCGGGCCCGACAACATCCTTCAGCGACTGTGCCGGAACGGGGCTGGAAAGGAACATTACGGCAACCTTGGCCGGTTCCATTTCGGCGAAAGGATTTCCCTTCAAGATGGAACGCAGCTCAGAGGCGGTCCGAACAACAACGTCCACCTTTTTGCCCATTCTCTTCGTCAATACTTCTTCGAGCTGTGCCTGGACAGTCTTTTCTGCAAGCGCGCTCTCGAAGATGACATTGCCGCTTTGAATGTAGGTGCGCACGTTCTCGAAACCAAGCTGCGTCGACATCGCCGACAGTTCTTTCATCGGCAGCATTCCTGTCCCGCCAACATTGATCGCCCGCAATAGCGCGATGAAGATTGCCATGGGCCCCTCCTAGAGTACTAATTTGCGGAAGAAAGCGCATGCATGCCGCTCCTTTACAGTCGCGGTTCTGTAGGGTCGGATAAGCGAACCGAGCGATTTGTCAATCTGGAAGATTGAAGCGGCTGATGATTAATGCCGACGATTTCGGCTTCACGCCGGATGTGAATGCTGGAATTATCCACGCGCACCGGGAAGGCGTGCTCACCTCGACCACATTGATGGCGAACGGCGAGGCGTTTGACGATGCGGCGAGGCTGGCGCGAGAGGCGCCCACGCTGGATATCGGATGCCATCTGGTTCTGGTTCAGGGCCGGTCTTTGATATCAGGCCGGCCGTACCCCGAAACCGTGCAGCAGACGATCGTGGCGCTGGCAAAGGGCAGACTGGATGTATATGCGGAATTGCGAGCCCAAATTGAAAAGATAATCGCGGCCGGCATTCGGCCGACGCATCTCGATTCGCACAAGCATACGCATATCGTGCCGGGCATTTTCCGTGTTGTCGCGAGGCTGGCGAACGAATTCGGGATTCCCTACGTGCGCCTGCCTCTCGATCGGACGGCGCCGCTCGCCCGGCTTCCGTGCGCGGTTGCCGAACCATACTATCGCCGCGTCGCGCGCCAATACAAAGTCCGCATGACGGACCACTTCCTGGGCTTTCGGTTAACCGGGTCCCTCACCGAAGACTCGCTAGCCGCTGCGCTTTGCTCTTTGCGGGAGGGGACCACGGAATTTATGTGCCATCCGGGCTTCCTGGGTCCGGAGCTGGAGCAGGCGCGGACGCGTCTGAAAGAATCGCGGGTGAGGGAGCTGGAGGCGCTGACTTCGGCGCGCATACGGAAGATTATGGCCGCAGAATCAATCCGCTTGGTAGCTTTTTGTAATACGGATTCAAATTCGCGGACATGATGAGTTTTCCATCAAAGATGGTCATGATCACTTTTGCATCGGCGATCTTTATCGGATCGATCCCGAAAATGTCATCGGAGAGCACCACGATATCCGCCAGTTTGCCCGGTTCAATCGAGCCTTTGATCTTCTCCTCGAAGCTTGCGTAAGCAGATCCCATGGTGTAAGCCCGCACTGCCTCTTCGACCGTAATCTTCTGCTCGGGAATCCAGCCGTCGGGATGCTTCCCATCCAAAGTTCGCCGGGTAGCCGCGCCGTAGATGCCCATCAGCACGTTCATTGGGGCGACATCCCAATCCGATCCGAAGGCGAGCGTTGCGCCGGAATCGAGCAACGAACGAAATGCGTAGGTGGTTTTGGCGCGTTCCGGTCCGATGCGTTTTTCGGCCCAGCGCCCATCATCGATGCAGTGATAAGGCTGCATGGAAGCAATCACGTGAAGGCGGGCAAAACGCGGAATATCGGCAGGCAGAAGATGCTGCGCGTGTTCAATTCGCGAACGCCGGTCACGGGCGCCGTGCTCGCGCTCGACGCGCTGATACATGTCGAGAATGGCGTGGTTCGCTTTGTCGCCGATGGCGTGCACGGCGATCTGCAATCCGGCGGCATCCGCGTTTTCGATGTTGCTCGACATTTGCTCGGGATCTGAGAGTTCCGCGCTTGTGATGCCGCTGGTATTCGGCGCATCCAGATAAGGCTGAAAGAATAGGGCCGTCGTCGACCCGAGCGATCCGTCGGCGAAGCCCTTTACGCCGCCGATGTGCAGGTACTCACTTCCGAAATCCGCCTCGACGCCAACATCTGCCAGCCGCTGCCACCTGGTCAGCGGCTGGTGCCCGGAAATGCGCACATGCAATTCGCCGTCGCGAAGCATACTCTGGTACACGCGAAACACGTCCGGGGAAGCGGACATGTCCTGAACGCTGGTGACGCCCTGGGAATTGGCGTAACTCTGCGCGGCCTTGACGGCATCACGAATTTGCTCCGGCGAAGGGTTCGGCATGACTCTCTCGATCAAATCCTGGGCGGCGTCTTTGAGAATGCCGGTAGGCTCTCCATTCGCGTCGCGCACGATTACGCCGCCCGGCACGTCTTTAGTGTTCTTATCGATTCCGGCCAATTTCAAAGCCACCGAGTTTGCGAGCGACATGTGGCCATCGAGGCGATTCACAAAGACCGGCCAGTTTTGCGTTACCGCATCTATGAGTTGGCGCGTGGGCAATTCGGCAGGCGTCCAATTCTCGTGATCCCAGCTTCCGCCCGTGATCCAGCGTCCGCTGGGCAGATGGCGCGCATATTCGGCCAGCGTGTCGCGGAACTCCTCTTTGCTCTTCGAATAGCGCAATTGCGGACCGGTCAGATTGGCGCCGCCGGAATAGAAGTGAACATGAGCGTCATCAAATCCGGGCAGCACGCGCTTGCCTTCGAGGTCAATCACAGGCGTGTCAGGCTGCTTCAGGCTCAGCATCTGGGACGTCGTGCCGACTGCCATGATGCGGTTCCCGCTAATCGCGATGGCTTCGGCAGCTTTCTGGTGAGGATTGCCGGTCCAAATCCTGCCGTTGATGACCAGCAGCGTGATGCCGGTCTGAGCGTGAAGCGACGGCGGCTTGATGGAAATCATGGCGAGCGAAATCGCGACTAATCTAAGCGGGAGCTGTAGCATAGTCGAACCCGACATACTGAACCTCCTCTTCCAGATGGAACCCGAATCGATGGAGGACCCGCTGCTTCAGCTGCTCAATGACGGCGACCAAATCTCTTGCGCTGCCCTCACCGTCGTTGTAAATCAGGTTGGCGTGATACGACGCGACCTGAATGTCGCCGCGCCTCATTCCCTTGGCGCCTATTTGCTCGAGAAACCAAGCCGCCGGCACTTTGCCTTCACGCACCACATTCTTGGGAATGTCGCCTTGCACGCTGTCCGGCAAATCGGCAAATAATAGATTTTTGAAAATGCTGCCGGCGCATTTCATGGCAGGCGGATATTTGACGTCGCGAATGGCGCGAATGTCAGCGGCGATTTTCGCCAGCTCGCGCGGATCGGCCTCGCTGAATTGAAGATCCGCCGACAGAATCACCCAATCTTTTCGGTCCTTGAAGACACTGTCGCGATATCGGAATCGGCACTCCTGATTGACCAGCGTGCTGACTGTCTCGCCATCCGTGACGTGTACTCGTTGAACCAGCTCCTGGATAGAGCGCCCATAGGCACCGGCATTTCCATAAATCGCGCCGCCCATGTATCCGGGAATGCCGGTCATGGTTTCGAATCCTTTGAGGCCCTGCGCAATGCTCGAATCCACCACATCCTGCAAAACTGCGCCAGCGTCGATCCGCAACAGAGTACCGTCTCGCGCGATCCGCGATCCGGTATACCGAAGCACCGCGCCATCAAATCCTTCGTCCGAAACTACCAGGTTCGTGCCGCCCCCAATGATCGAGCACGGCAGAGCGAGTTCTCGAATCGTTCGCAAGAGCTCAGAGAAAGCGTCTGTCTGAGGAGTCTCGCAAAATAATGCCGCCGGTCCACCGATGCCGAAGCGCGTGCGGCAGGAAAGCGGCGCATCGACGGCAACATTTACATTCGGAATCGCAGCGACTCGTTTCAGCGCTGCTGAGGAGACGGGCATCGTTCCCGATTATAAGGATTGCGTATCATGATGCGCCAATTTGTCCAGCGCTTCGCCGCTGAGCCGAAATACCGTCCAAGCATCGAGCGGCACGGCTCCGATTCTCCGATAGAAATCAATGGCGGGCTGATTCCAATCGAGCACCGCCCAATTCATGCGGGCGTATCCACGCTCTTTCGCAAGCTTCGCCAGATGGCGGAGAAGCGCGAAGCCGACGCCTCTGCCTCGATAAGCGGGCTCTACAAACAGGTCTTCCAGGTAGATACCCGCACGGCCGGAAAAAGTGGAGAAGTTTCGAAAATACACGGCGAATCCGGCCGGCTCGTCCGCCACATAGGCCAAGACAACTTCGGCCGCCGGGTTCGGGCCAAACAGCGAGTGACGCAGAGTCTCCTCATTTGTGACCACCTCATGCGTGAGTTTTTCATAATCGGCCAGCTTTCGGATGAAGCTCAAAATCAATGGAATCTGGCTCTCAGCTGCGGGTACAATCCTTACTTCGGCGGACGGAGAGGTGCTCACGTTCTGATACTATCGAGGCTTAGTGAAGTTCTTTCTCGACACAGCGAATCTCGAAGAGATTAAGAAGGCTTCCGCGTGGGGCATCATTGACGGCATCACCACCAATCCCTCGCTGATTGCGAAAGAGGGCGTGCCGATCGAAGAGCAGATCCGCAAGATTTGCGACCTGATCGAGGGCGACATCAGCGCCGAAGTGGTTTCGACAACTTCGAGGGAAATGATTGCGGAAGGCCTGCGCCTCTCTAAGATCCACAAAAACGTTGTGGTTAAAGTGCCGCTGATTCCTGAGGGGATCGCCGCCGTCTCCGCGTTTACCAAAGAGGGAATCCGGACGAACGTTACTCTCTGCTTCAGCGCCGCGCAGGCATTGATTGCGGCGAAAGCGGGCGCTTATATTGTCAGCCCGTTCATCTGACGTGTTGACGATATCGGCTGGCCGGGGATGGATCTGATCGAGGACATTCTCGCGATCTACGGTAACTACGCGTACAACACGCAGGTGCTGGCGGCTTCCATTCGCGGAGCGCTGCACGTGGTCGAAGCTGCGAAGGCTGGGGCGCACATTGCCACCATGCCCTATAAGGTGATCGAGCAACTGTTCCATCATCCGCTTACGGACAAGGGCCTCGAGCAGTTTCTTAGAGATCACCGCAAGGCGTTCGAGTTGATCAGCGCGTAGTCGCGGCTCGGTTACTCGCTTGCGCGTCTCAAGCGGTCGCGAATTCCGGCCCATTCGGGAGTGTCCGACGGCTCTTCGACAGCAATCCAATCCCAACCCTCGATATCCGCTTTGTGGAGCTCAGCGTAGAGCGCGGCGGCGTATGGCCCCGGCTCTTGCGGCATGTCTAGTACCCGACCGTTTCCAGGTGGCTTCTGGGCGTTGCGCTCCAGTACATAAAACGGTGTTCGTGGAGCATAGTGACGGGGATGCAATCCCGGCGATTCGGAAAGGTGCGGCAATCCCATCTCGCGCTCCCATCGCGCGCCGGTCGCATCCTCGAGTTGCTCCAGCGTGATCATCCCCGGACGCAAAATTACCGGCGGGATGCGGCGCAGCGAGGCGACGGTCGATTCGATCCCGACCTCGGTCGCTCCTCCATCCAAAATCATGTCGATTCGTTCGCCGAGTCCGGCACGCACATGCTCAGCCGTGGTAGGAGAGACCTGCCCAAAGCGGTTGGCGCTGGGCGCCGCGATGGGGACTCCCGCGCGCCGGATCAGATCGAGCGCCACAGAATGCGCGGGAACCCGAACCCCAACAGAATCGAGCCCCGCGGTGACCAGGTCCGGAACCGTGTCCGCCTTCTTGAGGATGAGTGTCAGCGGTCCGGGCCAAAACCGCGTGGCAAGAATCTCGGCCATAGGCGGCCACTCAGAAGTAATCACCCGCGCCATCGCTTCATCCGCCACGTGAACAATGAGCGGACTGGCCCAGGGCCTTCCTTTTGCCTCATAGATTCGCGCTACGGCCTTCGCGTCGAGCGCATTTGCTCCCAGCCCGTAAACCGTTTCAGTAGGAAAAGCGACCAGACCGCCGTGGCGGATCAACTCAGCCGCGCGAAGTATTTCTGACGGGCTAGTCAGGCAAATCGTCCTTGTCGCCTGAAGTCTTGCCCGTTTTGCGCCAAACCAGAAAAGCGTGAATCAACGGATCTATGTCGCCCTCGAGAACGCGATCCACGTCACCGATGGATAACTTCGTGCGGTGATCCTTAATCATGCGGTAGGGGGCGAGCACGTAGCTGCGAATCTGGCTTCCGAAATTGATCCCCAGCTTAGTGTCTTCCACCTTCTGGTCTTCGACGCGCCTCTTTTCCAGCTCATACTCATAGAGCTTGGCGCGCAATTGCTTGATGGCGCTGGCGCGATTCTTATGCTGCGACCGCTCATTCTGGCATTGCACGACAATCCCGGTGGGCAGATGAGTAAAACGCACCGCCGATTCAGTCCGATTGACGTGCTGGCCGCCGGCGCCGCTCGCGCGGAACACATCGATTTTCAAATCGTCCGGCTTGATATCGATGTTGATGTCTTCATCAATCAGCGGATAGACGAAAACCGAGGCGAATGAAGTGTGCCGCCGTGCATTGGCGTCGAACGGAGAAATCCGCACTAAGCGGTGTACGCCGACTTCCGATTGCAATTGCCCGTAGATGTTCTCTCCGCTAATTTCGACCGTAGCCGACTTGATGCCCGCGCCTTCGCCTTCCAGCCGATCGGTCACCACAGCCTGGAATTTGTGCCGCTCGGCCCAGCGCAGATACATGCGAAGCAGCATCTCCGCCCAGTCCTGGCTTTCGGTGCCGCCGGCGCCCGGATGAATGGTGACAATGGCGTCACGCGCGTCGTTTTCGCCGGAGAGCAGCATCCCCGTCTCGAGCTGCTCGAGATTGATCTCAAGAGATTTTATCTCCCGCTCTAGATCGCCATTGACGTTTTCGCCTTCCCGAGCAAGCTCGAAAAGCGTATCGATATCCGAGGTTCGGGCGCTCACCGCCTTCGCGCTCCCGATGGCCTCTTCGAGCCGCTTGCGCTGCTGCATGATGCGCTGGCTCTTCTCGGGCTGGTTCCAAAAATCGGGACCGCTGATTTCGGCTTCAGTTTTCTTCAGTTCTTCATGCTTGGCGGGCGCGTCAAAGATAGCTCCGCACAGCGTCAGCCTGCTGCCGGAGCGCAACGTACTCTCTTTCCAATTCTTCCAAAGTCATTCAACTGTAGTTTACTGCGCGTTAACTTGAGCATTGGGCCGCAACGCTCCCGATTCCAAGGCGTTCAGCCGATTGCTGCTCTTCCTGGCGGCGTTTCTTTTCTCGACAGGGGGTGCAGCGATCAAGGCCTGTTCGCTCGCGACCTGGCAGATCGCCGGGTTTCGGTCGGGCATTGCAGCGCTCACTCTCTGGGTTCTGCTTCCGAGCGCGCGAAGCGGCTGGACAAGGCGCACCTGGCTGATCGGGGTGACTTATGCGGCCACGCTGGTTCTATTCACGTTCGCTACGAAGCTGACCACCTCTGCGAATGCGATTTTTCTGCAATCGACAGCGCCTCTCTATCTGCTTCTGCTGGGGCCGTTGGTGTTAAAGGAGCCGATACGGCGGGTGGACATCTTCGTGATTTCGGCGGTGGCGGCGGGTGCATTGCTGCTGCTTTTCGGCGCGCAACGGATTGCGGCGACTGCGCCCAATCCAGGCCGCGGTAATATGCTGGGTTTGCTTTCAGGCCTGACCTGGGCAATCACGCTGACAGGCTTGCGTTGGGTGGGCAAGCGTCAAGACAGCGGAGAGACGCCCGCCGCGATTGTAATCACGGGCAATCTGCTGGCATGCGCCGCATGTCTACCGATGGCGCTTCCAGTCAGCCATGTGGCGATACGGGACGCGGCCGTGTTGCTCTATTTGGGGATATTTCAGATCGGGGTTGCGTATATGGCTCTGACGCGATCGATCCGATCGGTGCCGGGTCTGGAAGCCGCGACTCTGCTGCTGCTCGAGCCCGTTTTCAACCCGATCTGGACCTGGCTCATCCACGGCGAACGACCCAGCGTGTTTGCGCTGCTCGGCGGATGCTTGATTATTCTGGCGAGTTTCGCCGGCACGTATTGGCAAAGCCGGGCGGAGCGGGCGCGGCAAGCAGCGTAAACGTCAATTTCATCGATGTTCGACGAGGATCTTTTCTAAAATCGGCGGAACCTCAAACGCCGCCCGGTTCTCGATACACGCGATGTTCCTCTTCATCGTGCTTAACCGATTTCCCGCGAGCAGTTCTTTGACGGCCGCGTCAATCTGCCGAAAATTCTTCAATACCATCCCGACGCCCTGCTCCCGAACCCACTCAGCGTTGTATCGTTCCTGCGGAAGAGTCCAGGCATTGCTCTCCAGAATCACCGGGAGATTCATTCTCAGCGACTCGGAGATGCTTCCGGGCCCCGGCTTGCCGATGAAGAAATTGGAGAGCTGCATGTAATAAGGGATGTTCTTCGTGAACCCCTCAATAAAGATCTTGTTGCGCGTGGCCAGTTTCTGAAGACGCTCTCGCAGTCTGACATTCCGCCCGCAGATCATAATGAGCTGCAGATCAGTGGAAGAATTGCCAAGGTTTTCAGCAATCGAGAGCATCACGTTCGATCCCTCTCCGCCAAACAGGACGAGGCCCGTCGGCAATGCAGGATTGAGACCCAGGCGGGCCAGTTCCGACGCGCGATCAATCGATGCCAGCGCGTAGAACTCAGGGCGCAAGATCATGCCGCTCACCTCGAAAACACGGCTCGCGGGATGTCCCATGTTCAACGCCTGGCCGACAGCGCGACGCGTTCCGCATACAAAATATTGCCGCTGCTTCTCCATCCAGAAGCGGGGTGGGTAATCGGCCAAATCGGTCAGGATGGTGACGAACGGAACGCTGGGAAGGGCGTTTTTCAAGCTCTCGAACAGCGCCCGATTGAAATTAGGCACGAGCGAAACGACCATGTCGGGGCGCTGCCGCCGCCAGTATTCACTCAGGAGTTTAACCTGCGCGGAATGGTAGATGCGGATGACGCCCTGCATTATGGGCAAAAGATAGGGCGAGCCGAGGGTCCAGCCTTTCGCCAGGAGCAGATTGTAGATGTCTTGAAGCCGGATACGCGTAATCTTGCGAAACACGTCGAGCGAATCGAGGATCTCCTGCAGGTTGACCAGCCGCACGTTCCAGCCGTAGCCTTCAGATGCGATTACGGATTGCAGGGCGAGCGCCGCACTGCGATGTCCGCCGCCCGCATCGAAGTAGATGAAATCCAGCGTTGGTTTCGCTTGCAACCCCTATCCTACTTGCCGGAAGGCTGAAGGGACAACAAAACAGAAACATTCATGAATGTTTCTTGATACTGTCACGCCCTTGTCATTTCAGGCGCTTAGAAAGGTAACAGGAGAATCAGGATGCAGCCTAATCCCGTAAACTGGTTTCCAGAGGGTGTGTCATCATGACGGCCCACCACACCATGCTGAATATCATTGCCACCGGCGATCACAAGCTGATGCGCAAAATCAATAAGTGGCGCGCGCCGAAATGGATTCAGCTATTGGCGATTGGGGCCACTAGAGCAGGGGACGGTTGGCTGTGGTGTCTCGTCGGATTACTGATTTTGATATTCGGGGGAGAGAGTCGCCTGGCTGCCGTAGCGGCAGCGGGATCGGCGGCTGTGGTTGGAATCGGGATTTTTATCCTGGTGAAGAAAATATCCGGCCGCAAGCGCCCTTGTGAGATTGAACCGAATTGCTGGGCGAGGCTCCTGCCTCCGGATCGTTTTTCGTTTCCTTCCGGGCATACGATTACTGCTTTCGGCGTGGCGATTGCGTTAGGCTCCTTTTACCCGGTCTTGCTTCCAGGCCTTCTGTTTTGCGCGGCGTGTATCGCGGTCTCACGCATCCTTCTGGGCATGCATTTTCTAAGCGATGTGCTTGCGGGTGCGATGCTCGGCGTTGGGCTGGCACTAGGCAGCCGCGCAATTTTCGCCTGAAGCAACCTGTTTTTGGTTTTCCAGGCTTTCCACGGCCGATCCTTCCCTACTGGATGTACATTTGTGATCTCTCCTCTTGACAATCGAGATGAATCGTCCTATCTTTACTCTTGATTGCCTAGAGGAACAGCCCATGACCCCCAAACCGAGTGAGCTAGTCCAGGGAACCTTGGAGATGCTAATTCTGAAAACCCTCGCCCTTGAACCCATGCACGGCTACGGTGTGGCGCTCCGCATTGAGCAAGTAAGTAAAGGAGTTTTTCGCGTCAACCCTGGAAGTTTGTTTCCAGCTTTCAGCCGCCTGGAACGGTCAGGCCAAATTAAAGCCGAGTGGAGAGCGACCGAGAATAATCGCCGCGCCAAGTACTATCTGCTGACCGAAGTGGGACGAAAGGCTCTCAAGGCGGAGACTCGCGAGTGGGGACGCCAGATCACAGCCATCGCCAGAATTATGGAGGCTTGACGGAGTACGCATGAGAGCGTTACGAAATTTGATTGGCGGAATCAAGGCGCTCTTTTGCAGGCGGCAGGCGAGCTTGCAGATGGACGAGGAACTGCGGGGCTACCTGGAAGCAGCGACTGCATCCAAAATGCACAGTGGCATGAGTGAAGCCGAGGCCATGCGCGCGTCACGAGTGGAGGCGGGAAGCCTGGAAGCCATCAAACAGGAAGTGCGCTCCGCCGGGTGGGAGTCGACAGTGGAATCGTTTTGGCATGACGTACGTTACGGTATGCGGCAATTGCTCAGGAGCCCAGGTTTTTCCGCGGTGGCTATTCTGACACTGGCTGTGGGGATTGGCGCTAATACTGCTATCTTCACGCTCGTACATGCGGTGATCTTGCAGCAGCTCCCGATTGCGAGTCCGCAACAACTCTACCGCATTGGCGACGGCGAACAGTTCTGCTGCGAGTGGGGAGGGTTGCAGGGTTCCTGGGGTATCTTCGACTACGCGTTCTACGAACACGTGCGCGACACCAACCCAAGCTTTGGACAGATCGCTGCTTTTTCTGGAAATATACCCTCGTTCAACGTACGACGCGCGGATTCGCCCCAAGCGGCCCGGACGACCAGTGCCGAATATGTATCGGGCAATTATTTCTCCACGCTGGGTCTTCAGCCCCACCTGGGGCGCTTGCTCAGCCCGGCGGACGATCGTCCGGACGCCCAGCCAATGGCTGTAATGGGATATCGCACTTGGCAGCAGCAGTACGCCGCCGATCCTTCTATGATCGGCTGCCCGTTGTTGGTGAATGGCATGCCTTTCACGCTCGCCGGCATCGCTCCACCGGGCTTCTTCGGTGACCGGCTCACGAGCGACCCGCCTGAGCTATGGATTCCCTTGAATCAGCAACCGGCTTTTGAGGAGCAGAAGCAGAACGCACTCCTGCATTCATCCGGCATGGCGTGGCTGTACTTGATCGGCCGGCTCAAGCCGGGAGTTGCGCCCGCTAACGTGCAAAAGCAGCTGTCCGCCGAATTGCGGCAATGGCTCCGTTCCCAAGGCCGTGTGGAAGATGGCGGCAACAAAATCGACGATCAACACATTCGGTTGATGCCAGCCGGTAGTGGTATTTCTCAATTCCGAAGAGACTCGAAGTATGGCCTGTATCTCCTCTCGGCGGCCTCGCTGTTGGTACTGTTGATCGCGTGCGCCAATCTGGCAAATCTGTTACTTTCGCGGGCTGCCTCGCGGCAACAACAAACTGCGCTGCGCTTGTCGCTAGGGGCCACGCGGTCACGGCTGATACGCACGGTGCTGACTGAGAGTGTGCTGCTCTCCCTTCTCGGAGGCGCGGCTGGAGTGCTACTGGCTTACGCCGTCAGCCATGCCATTCTGATGCTCGCCTTTCGCGGCGTACAGTATGTTCCTATCAGCGCATCTCCTTCTTTGTTTGTCCTTGGCTTCGCCTTGCTGCTCTCCACCGTCACGGGTATTATCTTTGGTGCTGCGCCAGCATGGATCGGCACCCAACCAGAGCCATCGCAGAGATTGCGCAGTAGCAATCGGAGTACGACGAGCCGTTCCTCAATGCCGCAAAAGGCTTTGATCGTGGTTCAAGCCGCCCTCTCCATTTTGTTATTGGCTGTGGCGGGACTAGTTACGCAAAGTCTGCGCAACCTTGAACACACGGATTTCGGTTTTCAGGCTCGGGGCAGGCTGCTGGGCGAGATTAGCTTCGAAGCCGCCGGCTACAAGCCCGCACAGCTCACAACTCTTTATCAGCAAATACAGACTAGCTTGGAGAGCATACCCGGCGTCCTCAGCGCCAGTCTCTCCCGCAGTAGCCCCCAAAATCTCTGCTGTGTCAATCTCGGTATTTCGATTAGCGGCCGTTCAGAAAAGTGGATTGAAGACGTAAACGTCGTCTTTGACCGTGTGAGTCCGCACTATTTTAAAACCATCGGTACACCGCTCGCTCAGGGCCGCGCCATCGCGGGGCGCGATACGCAGTCTTCGCCGCACGTGGCGGTCGTCGATCAAGCCTTCGTACGAAGATTCTTCCCGAGGGAAAATCCAATCGGCAAGCGCTTCGGTTTGTCGCTGCCAGGGCATGCCAATGATTTTGAGATTGTTGGCGTCGCCAGAGATGCCAAATACCGGAATCCTGCCGCCGCCCAAGATCCCATGGTGTTTCTGCCGTTTACGCAAACAACCGAGTATGCACCGGCGGGATATCGCCGTTTGGAAAGCGCGATGCAATACGCGTACGCGATTCAGCTCAATGTTACCGGCGAGCCGGACCGCTACCAGAATTCGCTACGCGGCGCTCTGGCGAAGATCAATCCCAACCTGTCACTCATCGAAGTGAGGAGCTACAGCGAGCAGGTGGCAGTCCAGTTCAATGAGGAGCGGCTGATTGCTCGTCTGACCGGTTTGTTCAGCATGCTCGCGCTGTTATTGGCATCCGTCGGCCTCTATGGAGTCACGACCTACAACGTCACGCGCCGGACCAGCGAGATAGGAATTCGCATGGCGCTGGGAGCGAACCGCCGCAGCGTCTTGAGCATGGTTCTGCGCACGGCGTTTTTGCAGGTAGCCATCGGGCTGTTCACAGGGATTCCGCTGGCAATTATCTGCGGTCGCTACCTGTCTCATCAGCTATATGGAGTCGGCAGCTTCGAGCCGCTCACGCTCGGTGCGGCAGTCGCCGTGCTCTGTAGCTGCTCGTTACTTGCAGCCTTTGTGCCAGCTCGACGTGCTGCGTCGCTTGAGCCGCTTGTGGCCCTACGTACCGAGTGATCCACTCTCTTCGCAGGACTGATAGCCGTCAAGTTTGCCCAATAGCGTATCCATTCACTGAAAAAGACTCGCCCGTCGCTATATTGAAAGAGGCCCCGCGCGCCACACGGCCCAGATCTCATGCTGCGCCGTACGCTTCTACATCTTTCCGAACAGGGCTGGCTCCGTCATTGGATGGAGCGCTCGCCGCTTTCCCGCAAATTCACCTCGCGGTTTATTGCCGGGAGCGGTTTGGCTGACGGCATTGAGGTTCTTAAAGAGCTCTCGACAGAGCACATGCTGGGAACCCTGGACTTTCTGGGGGAGAACGTCAAATCGCTCGAGGAAGCCGCGCAATCGAAAGAGGCTTATGCGGCGGCGCTTTGCGCCATCGAGCAAGCCAACTTACCAGCTACTGTATCCATCAAGCTGACGCAGTTCGGGCTCGATTTCTCGCGCGAGGCCTGTTGTGAGAACGTTATCGCTTTGGTTCAACGAGCTAAGGCAATGAGCAGCCGAATCGAAGTAGATATGGAATCGAGCGAATATACAGATCGCACTTTGCAAATGGTTACTGAACTGCAAGAGCGATTCCAGGGAAATGTGCGCGCCGTGATTCAGGCATATCTTTATCGAAGCGAAGCGGACATACGGATGCTTTCGGCGCACCAGATTCCAGTGCGCCTTTGCAAAGGAGCTTACAATGAGCCGCCTGCCGTCGCTTTCCCGAAGAAAGCGGAGGTGGACAGCAATTACATCAAACTGATGAAGCTGCTGCTGAATGAAGGCACATATCCGGCTATCGCGAGTCACGATGAGAACATCATCGGCCAAGCGGTACGACATATCGAGGAACAAAAGATCTCCCCGCATCGTTTCGAATTTCAGATGCTGTATGGGATCCGGCGCGATCTGCAGCGGCAACTGGTGGGCCGAGGCTTTCGATTAAGGCTGTACGTGCCTTACGGCGACGCCTGGTATCCGTATTTCATGCGACGCTTGGCGGAGCGCCCGGCGAACGTTTTGTTTTTGGCGAAGAATCTTTTGCGGAATTGACAGGAGGGTTCCGCAACTCAGGCTGGGGCAAAGGAGTCTAATGAGAGGAATGAAGTATTGGGGTTACCTTTTCGCCAAGCTTCTGGTGGGCGCCGGAGTGGTGTACGCACTTCAGACCGCGCTGATCTATACCTATCCTGTTCCCCCTCCACCGCTGCCGAAGTACGGGCCGCCTCCGCCGTTGTTCTTGCACGACTTCCTTTTTACTTTCGCTATTTTCGGAATCTGGCTGATTGGCGCGGGCCTGTTTTCAGCGATCTTGTATGACCAGCGGCGGCGCTGCCGGGCGTGTCTGCACCGCCTCATCATGCCAGTGAGAAGCGGGAGCTGGGGACACTTGGTGACGTTCGGCCGACCCACCACGGAGTTGATCTGTCCGTTCGGTCACGGGACATTGAGCATTGAAGAGCTGCAGATCACGGGACGGCAAACTCCCGATTGGCAGCCGCACAACGACAATATCTGGAAAGAGTTAGAATCGTATTATCAAGCCCAGAAGTAACGGCAGGGAGTGCCGGGCGTCAAGGGATTTAGGGACGATACTCATCTTTCCAGGCCAGACATTTGCCGGTACGCATTAAAGTTCCCGCCAAGCGGGGTTTCGCCCGCAGGATTCGGAACGGAACTCCCACTCCATTAATAAAGGCTCTCTTTTTCGGCGCGATAGGGACGGTTGCGATCGCTCTCGTGGTCCTTTGCTTTTACTACGCGAAGTACGCGCGGCTAACGGACGAAAAGCTCGCGCAAGGCCCTTTCCCCAACTCGTCACTGCTTTATGCCGCGCCTCAAGTTGCCGGCGTGGGCGATGCGGGCACGCCGCTTCAATATGCCGCCAAACTGCGGGAGAGCGGATATGCCGAAGATGTTCAAACGAACGCGAGGGGCTGGTATCATCTCCGGCCTGACGCCATCGAGATTTTTCCGGCGAGTGGGTCTTTCGAGGGGGCGGAACCTGGGGTGCTCCGCTTCACGGACGGCAAGATTTCTTCCATCGTAGGATTGAGCGACAATACGTCTCGGACGCAGTATACGCTGGAGCCGCAACTGCTCAGCAGCCTATACGACAAGAACCGCGAGAAGCGGCGCCTGGTGAAATACGACGATATTCCGGCGGTGCTGGTGCATGCTGTGATCTCGATAGAAGACAAGCGCTTCTTCCAGCATTCCGGATTCGACCCGATACGCATTGTGAAGGCGGTATTCGTGGATCTCAGGGAGCATCGGAATGCACAGGGGGCCTCCACCATCACCCAGCAGCTTGCGCGCAACTTATGGCTGGACAGCCGGAAAACGTGGACGCGCAAATTCGATGAATCTTTGATAACGCTGCACCTGGAGCGAAAACTGAGCAAGCAGAAGATTTTCGAGTACTACGCGAACCAAGTGGACCTGGGCCGTCGAGGGTCGTTTGCGATCCGCGGCTTCGGCGAGGCGGCGCAGGCATATTTCGGCAAAGACATTCGTCAACTGACGCTGCCCGAGGCGGCTACGCTTGCCGGTCTCATTCAGGAGCCAAGCTATCGCAACCCGGTGCGATGGCCGGAGCGCGCGAAAGCACGGCGCAATGTAGTGCTGAAACAGATGCTCGATAACGGATACATCAAGGAACCTCAGTACGAAGCCGGGATTCGAGCACCCATGGCGATCGCGAAGACGGGCATCGAATCGGCTGACGCGCCGTACTTCGTGGACATAGTCAATGAGCGGCTGGCCGACGAATTCCAAAACCGCGATTTTCAAGCTTCCGGCTCGAAGATCTTTACGACGCTTGATCCGGATTTGCAGCGCGATGCGGCGGCAGCGGTCGCTCTAGGCATGCACGAGGTGGAGGGGATTGTCGAGAAGCGGCATAAAGAAGGCACGCCGCTGGAAGAGCCGCAAGTAGCGCTGATCTGCCTGGACCCGCATACGGGGGAAGTGAAGGCCCTGATCGGCGGGAAAAATTATGGAGTCAGCCAATTGAATCACGTCATGGCGAAACGCCCGTCGGGCAGCGTGTTCAAGCCATTTGTCTACGCGGCAGCGCTCAATACGGGACTCTCGGATAACCCGGACCGGATCACCGCTTCGAGTATTTTTCAGGACGAAGCTAGAACGTTCTACTACGATGGCAAACCGTACGAACCGGCGGATTATCATCACGGCAATTGGTACGGCGATGTGACGGTGCGAACCGCGTTTGCTAAATCCTTAAACGTTCCGGCAGTCGAAGTTGCCGAAGCGGCGGGGTACCGGGCAGTGGCTGACTTGGCTCATAAGGCCGGCCTGGAGGATATTCGACCCACTCCCGCAATGGCGCTGGGCTCATATGATGTGACGCCGCTCGAGATAGCGGGCGCGTACACGCTTTTTGCGAATAAGGGCGTGATGGTGGAGCCGCGTTTCATCTCACGCATAGTCGACAAATCCGGCGCCGACATCTGGTCATCCGATCCTGAGACCAAAAAGATCCTGGACCCGCGCGTGAATTTTCTTATAGTGAGCCTCATGCAGGAAGTGCTTCGGAGCGGCACTGGAGCGGGGGTTCGCGCTCGGGGGTTTGCTTTGCCGGCAGCCGGAAAAACGGGGACTTCTCATGATGCCTGGTTCGCCGGTTTCACGACAAAGCTGCTGTGCGTCGTCTGGGTGGGGCTGGACGATTACCAGGACATCAAGATAGACGGCCCGCACGCCGCCGTCCCCATCTGGACGGACTTTATGAAGCGGGCCCATAAACATCGCGCCTATCGCGATGTCACGCAGTTCGAAGTACCGGAGGGCGTGGTGAGCGCGCAGATTGATCCGTTGAGCGGAGATCTTGCGACCAGTGCCTGTCCTACTGTCCAGACCGAGTATTATCTGGTGGGCACGCAGCCGGTCCAGTTCTGCCCGTTGCATCAGGGAGGATCGACGGAGATCGCCGGATGGGACGCTTCGCCGGCCGCTCGGCCTGGAACTCCCAGCGCCGCTCCTGGCCAGCCGGCTCCGCCGGCTCCGGAAACTGCTCTCAATCAGCCCCCGCCAAATCCACCGAAAGAAAAGCCCGCCAACAAGCAGCCCGGCTTGTTTGACAAGCTGAGAAGCATTTTTCGCTGAAGTTTCAGAGACTCCGGCCACCGTCGCTGGAAAAGGTATATAGTAGGGAGACGAGGGGGGTCATCATGATCTCTTTTAGCTGTAAACGTCTTACCTCTTGCTGTTTTGCTCTTCTGGTCACTCCGTTTGGAGTTCTCGCCCAGCAGAGCCCGATATCATCGAACGCGCTTCGAGCTTCTGCGTCGGTACCCTTGACGGATGCGCCGGTCAGACCCGCTCTATCGGTCGAGATGCGGGGGGACATCTACATGGCGCGCAAAATGTATCGCGAGGCCATTGACATGTATCGACAAGCGCCGGAATCGCCTGCTACCGCAAATAAGGTTGGTATAGCTTTCCACCAGCTTCTGCAACTCGACCTGGCGAAGAAAAATTACGAGCGAGCGATCAAGCTCGATCCAAAGTATCCGGAAGCAATCAATAATCTGGGAACGATCTATTATGCGCAGAGAAGTTACAGGCGCGCGATCGGATACTACAAGAGGGCTTTGCGGTATTCAACACCGACGGCTTCTATTTATGCCAATCTTGGGGCGGCTTATTTTGGCCGGAAGGATTACGAGCGCGCTACCAAATCTTACGAAGAGGCATTGAAGCTAGATCCGGACGTGTTCGAGCATCACAGCGGTTTCGGCACGCTGATGCAGGAGCGCACGGTGGAGGAGCGGGCTACGTTCCATCTTTACCTGGCGAAGATGTATGCCAAGTCGGGCGCGAATGAGCGGGCGATCATGTACTTGCGCAAGGCGCTGGAAGAGGGAGTAAAAGATCGCAAGAAGATTCCGGATATGCCGGAGTTCGCATCGCTGAAGGCAGAACCTGAGTTCCGGCAGTTAATCACCGAGGATCCGAAGCCGTTATAGTTTGACAATGCGGGAAAAAGCGCGATCGGGGGGTCGCGCCCGGAGGGGGCCAAAGCGTACTCCGTCCGTCCCACTTTGTGCTGCACTCCTAATTTTCTTTTCAAGTTGCTCTCAAGAGAGCCGTTCGCTCGAAAGGATTGCGATTCTCCCGGCGAACGTTTTGATAGCGGATGCTTCATTCGAATGGATGCGGCTCGGGGTTCCATTTGTTCTGGAGGAAGATCTCGCCACGTCGCGGAAGGTCATTGCCCGTGCCGTAAACAGCGAATCGAATGCCTATCAGGTGGGAGCGACCGAGATTTTACGAACCACAGTCGAGAACCGGCAAGGCCGGATCAGTATCGAAGCAACCATTACGGACGCGGGGACGCAGCGGAACCGTGGAATCATTCGCGTGGAAGGAAATTCTTCGGGCGCATTGGTTGCGCCGGTGAATGCGTTGGCCAAGCGGATGGACGAACGCGCGATCGATTTTTCGACCAATAATAACCGGGCGCTCGAGGCGTTCACGGCGGCGGCGGAATCGGCGAATACCGCGACTCGAGCTCAGATGCTGGATGCTGCGATCAGCGTCGATCCCGGATTTGGGCTCGGGTATATAGCGCTTGCCGAGACATTGGCTCAGACGCGCGAGCAGAATGTGGAGGCGCTGCTTCGAACGGCAGCCAGCCACTCCGGATCATTTAGTCCGCTGGATGCGGCGCGTTTGAGGTTGCTTTCGGCTCAACTTTCGAAGGCTCCGCTGGCGCAGCAGGAAGGCGCGTCGACTGCCGTTTTGCAGCTTGCGCCGAATAACGTGGATGCGCTGGTTGCGCTGGGTTCCGATCGTTTTCTCGAGGGCGATCGAGAGGGAGGAAAGCGGTTTTTGGGACTTGCAGTGGAGTTAAAC
>JBAUUG010000301.1:0-1993 GCA_049582585.1 Bryobacteraceae bacterium
GCTCTACACGGCCGACCTCCATGGCTGGACGCGCTTCGTATCCATGCAGGATCATTACAACCTGATTTACCGGGAGGAAGAGCGCGAGATGCTTCCTCTTTGCCGGGATCAGGGGATTGGCGTCATACCGTGGTCTCCGCTCGCGCGCGGCTTTCTCGCGGGTAACCGAAACCAGCAGGGCGGCGAGACCTCGCGCGCCAAAACCGATGAATACGCCAAACAGATGTACTATCGGGAGGACGATTTCGCGGTCGTCGACCGGCTCACTGAAGTAGCGGAAACCCGAGGCTTACCCAACACGCAGATTGCGCTCGCCTGGCTGTTGTCCAAACCCGAAGTCAGCGCGCCTATCATCGGAGCGAGCAAGCCGCGCCACCTTGACGATGCCCTTGCGGCCCTTTCAGTCCAACTATCTTCGGACGAGATCAAGAGGCTAGAGAAGCCTTACAAACCTCACCCCGTATTGGGGCACTCCTAGCAACTATCCGGCGATGGTGGCCGCTTGCTGTTTCCAGGCGTAGAGTGGAAATTTGTCTGTAAGAGCGGCAACGCCCCGGCGCGTCTCCTTGATCGCCTGTTCCGATTTGACGTCATTCAATACATGCGCGAGGAGCCTGCCCACCTCCGCCATCTCAGGCTCACGGAACCCGCGAGTCGTAACCGCTGGACTGCCGAGGCGGATACCGCTCGGATTCAATGGCGGGTTTGTGTCGAACGGAATGGCGTTCTTGTTCGCCGTAATGTACGCCTCATCCAGCACTTTCTCGGCTTCTTTCCCCTTAATGCCTTTCGCGAAGACATCCAGCAAGAACATGTGCGAGTCGGTTCCTCCGCTCACGATGCGGAAGCCTTCGTGTTGGAGAGATTTCGCCAGTGCTCGCGCGTTTGCTAATACCTGCCGCTGGTAAGCGCGAAATTCTTCCGACAAAGCTTCTAAGAAGCAGACGGCCTTGGCGGCCATGATATGCACCAGCGGACCACCCTGCGCGCCGGGGAAGACCGCTCGATCGATATCCTTGCCGAACTTCTCCTTGGCAAGAATCATGCCTGAACGTGGACCACGCAATGTCTTGTGAGTGGTCGAAGTGACGATATCTGCGTGCTCACAGGGATTGGGGTAGATACCCGCTGCAACCAGGCCCGAGTAGTGTGCGATATCGACTAGAAATACAGCTCCAACCGAATCGGCGATCTGGCGAAAACGAGCGAAATCGATCACGCGAGAATAGGCGCTTGCTCCTGCAATGATCAGCTTCGGCTTATGTTCTTCGGCAAGCCGCGCCAGTTCCTCATAATCGATCAATTCGTCATCGCGCCGAACGCCGTAGGCGATAACCTTGTAGAGCTTGCCCGAGAAATTCAGAGGATGACCGTGCGTAAGGTGCCCTCCATGGGCCAGATTCATGCCGAGGATTGTGTCTCCGGGCTGGAGAACAGACGCATACGCGGCTTCATTCGCTTGGGAGCCGGAGTGGGGCTGAACGTTCACGTATTCCGCATTGAATAGCTTCTTGGCGCGTTCCCGGGCGAGGTTCTCGACAATGTCCGTGTATTCGCAGCCACCGTAATAGCGCTTGCCCGGATATCCTTCGGCGTACTTATTGGTGAAGACGCTCCCCGCAGCCTCGAGCACGGCTTCTGAGGTGAAATTCTCGCTGGCGATCAGCTCGAGCCGGGTATTCTGCCGGTCCGTTTCATTCTGGATCGCGTCGTAAATCTCAGGGTCGACCTCGGCGAGAGGCAGCGCCATTCGTTTTTGTTCGTTCATCAGGTGTGTTCCAGTAGTCTGCTTTAATTGTCTGATACACCCAATGCGTTGGAGCACTCTTTTTATCCCTACCCTCCGCGAAGTACCTGCCGAGGCGGAGGTTATCAGCCATCAACTGCTTCTGCGGGCCGGATATATCCGGCAGCTTTCGGCGGGAATTTACAACTATTTGCTTCTGGCGCAGCGTTCGCTGCTGAAGATTCAGCAGATTGTGCGCGAAGAGAT
>JBAUUG010000302.1:0-3074 GCA_049582585.1 Bryobacteraceae bacterium
CACGCTCATTGACGGAACACCACAATTCGCCGGTAGCCGGATTCACCGCAATTCCAACCGCGTTGCGAATGCCCCACGCGTAGATTTTGACGAATTTCCCTTCGGGCGTGAACTCCAGAATGTCCGCGCGGTGAAATTCGCGAGGATGCGTATCCGGGTCATCCACATTCGAGCCGGATCCGACGGAGACGAACAGCTTTGAGCCATCCGGCGAAAACGCGAGGTCGCGCGTGCTATGGCCGCCGCGCGAAGCGAGTTCCGGAATGATGGTTTCAGCTGCGCCGCCGGCTTTCAAATCTCCGTTGTGATACGGAAAGCGGACGACAGAATTCGTGTTGCCGATGTAAATCCACTGCGGGTTCTTGCCCAGCGGATAGAACGCGATTCCGAACGGTTGGCTCAGGCCAGTGGCAAAGGTGGATTTCTGCTCTGGCTTTCCGTCCTGAGTGATCCCGCGGAATACGTCAATTTGATTGCCGTGAGTCTCGGCGACGAATAAATCCCCATTCGGCGCGGTGCGCATTTCGCGCGGCTCTATCAAACCCTCCGCATACAAGCCCACCTTGAAGCCCTGTGGAGCTTGCGGCCATGCATCCGCCGGCCTGGGCACCAGCGTTGGCGGATTGCCCACCCCTTCCGTGGCGTACGGCTGCGGAAGATCGGGCACGGTAATTTTCCAGAAAGTTCCCGGTTTCTCGTTCTGGTAACTGTGAAAAGCCGCTTCCCCGGTATTCACATTTTTTGCGTCGGAGTTGTCGGGATTCCGCCATGCCGCGCATAGCGCGACTGATCCTGCCACCAACAGCCATCGAGTGGGCGTCGTCTTCATTCGTTGTATACCTCAGCAGTTCTCTTCAAATTAGATGTGAATTCACCTCGGAAGGTACCAAAACGCTCAATTCAGCGTGCGTAATTCGTCCAGACTGAGCCGGCCGGTATAAATCGACATGCCGATCGCGCAATCGACGCTCATCGCCGATAATGCCTTCACATCATCAAGCGTCGTAATGCCGCCTGCGGCAATAATCTCGTGGTTGGTTGCTTTGCGCAGACTCTCGAACCAGGCAAGATCGGTGCCTTCCATCATGCCCTCTTTATCTACATAGGTGCACAGAAAACCTGAGCAATACGGCTCAAAGGCGGCAATTACGTCGAGAGCGGTCCAATCCGTAATTTCCTCCCAGCCTTTGAGAACGATTCGCCCTTCCTTGCTGTCCAGTGCGATGGTCAACTTCTGGGAGCCAACTGCTTCGCTCAAGGCGCCGAGGAAGCAGGTATCGGGACCGCTTGCTGAGAACGCCGCGGTGCCCACAATCACGCGATAAGCCCCTTGATCCATAAGTTGCTGAGCGCGCCCAACCGTTCGCACGCCGCCCCCCACCCGAACCGTCGCACGACTCGCCAGATCTTTAATGATTGCGTCATTCGAGCCTTTGCCCATCGCCGCATCCAGGTCGATCACCTGGATCTGAGGAAAACCGGCGAACGCGGCGAGCGTCTCCTCCGCCGATTGCTCCAGCACTTTTTCACGCCCTTGCACGAGTTGGACGACTTTTCCTTCCATCAGGTCGATACAAGGAATGATCATGGGAAAGGTCGGACAGGAACCTGCGCCTCTTTCAGCGCGTGCTTGAGATCGGCTACTGTGTACTTGCCGTAGTGAAAAATGGAGGCAGCCAACGCCGCATCTGCTTCGCCGTCGGTGAGCACGGCCACAAAATCCTGCGGTTTGCCCGCGCCCCCCGAAGCAATCACCGGCACAGTCGTCGCGCGCGCTACAGCCTTCGTCAGAGCACAATCGAATCCCGTCTGGACGCCATCGGTATCCATGGAGGTCAGCAGGATTTCACCTGCGCCGAGATCTTGGCCGCGTTGCGCCCATTCGATGGCATCGATGCCTTCATCGTATCGGCCGCCTTTTGTATATACGTTCCATTTTTGTATCTCGGTCCGGCGCGCATCAATTGCCAGCACAACCGCTTGGGCTCCGAACTCCTGGCTCAGCTCGCGGATCAGTTCCGGACGACGCACAGCCGCAGTGTTCACGCTCACTTTGTCCGCGCCGGAGAGAATGATTTTGCGCGCGTCCGCCACGCTTCGAATTCCCCCGCCGACCGTAAGAGGGATAAATACTTTTCGGGCCGTTCGAGCGACAAGGTCCGCCATGATCTCGCGAGCATCGCTCGAGGCTGTGATATCGAGGAATACCAGTTCATCCCCGCCTTGCGAATTGTAACGCTCGGCCAGCTCCACCGGATCGCCCGCGTCGCGCAAGCCAACGAAATGAATGCCCTTCACCACGCGCCCGCCCGTCACGTCCAGGCAAGGAATAATCCGTTTCGCCAACATCTAAACGTTCAAGAAGTTCTGCATGACCCGCAGCCCGACAGGCCCTGATTTCTCCGGATGGAACTGCACGGCATGGACGTTCTCGCGTTCCAAAATTGCCGTATAGGAGTGAATGTAGGTACACGTTGCGGCGGTCGCGCTGATGAGGGGCGCATAATAGCTGTGCGCGAAATAGGCGAATGTGCCGTCTTCTGAAAGCCCTTTCAATAGCTTGCTCGGCCTCGTCTGCGACAAAGAGTTCCAGCCCATGTGCGGGATGCGCGCCGGGCCGGAAAAGCGCTTGACGGATCCCGAAAAAATGCACAAGCCTCTGCTCTCCGGCGATTCTTCGCTCGATTCGAACAGGCATTGCAGGCCAATGCAGATGCCCAGGTATGGGACGCCGGCGCGGATTTTTGCGATGAGTGGCTCACGCAATTCCAACTCGTCGATCGCCCGCATCATCTGTCCGAAATGGCCGACTCCCGGCAGGATAATCTTGCCCGCCTCTCTCACGCTCTCGGGCTTGTTTGTGACCATGTAAGCTGCGCCGAGCTCGTCGAGCGTATTCTGGACAGAGCGCAAGTTCCCCGCCCCGTAATCCACAATCGTGGTCATAACAACCCCTTCGTGGATGGAAGCTGGTCTTTCAGGCGCTCGTCCGTCGAGCACGCGTAGCGCATCGCTTTTGCGAAGCATTTGAAGATTGCTTCTATCTTGTGATGATTTGAGCGGCCGTAGAGAAC
>JBAUUG010000303.1:0-1585 GCA_049582585.1 Bryobacteraceae bacterium
TCGTATGCAGCGAGCAGATGGATCGCTATCAAGCGCAATTCAATGGCGGACATCCTCGCCGCGTAGACACCGTAAACGCTCAACTCTCTTTCGAGAACGGAGTCGAGAACTATACGGATATTCATCAGAACAATCGCCAGCGGGCAAGCCTGTCGACCATCGAGGGGGCCTGGTCGGAGGGCGAATTTGGAACTCTGTTGCGCCAGACGCGCGCTCTGCTTGGCACGCAGCCTGTGTCGTTACAGACCAACACGGATCTGAACGGCGTGCCCGCGGCGCTGTACAGCCTCGAAGTCTCAGGCACCGACAGCCCGTGGGATCTGGTGGTCAGGGCCCAACAGTATCGCCTGCCGTTCCGGACCAAGGTTTGGGTCTCTAAAGCATCGGGCCAGATTATGAAAATCGAGCGCACATCCGAGGCCATTCCGCATGACGTCGGAATCTCCGAAATTCAGTGGAGTGTAACTCTTAAACCGGTTCAACTGGATGGAAAAACTTGGCTTCTCCCGAACACGGGCGAGTACTCGGTTCTATATGAGCACGCGAACCATCGTGAATGGAATGTGATCAACTTTTCCGATTACCATCACTATGCATCACGTTCGGTGATTCACTTCTGAAGAGCGGTATTACTGGGGTTGGGCTGGCCGATAACAGAGTTGGCGGCTACGTGATACTTCTTGTAGCCGGAGTAGCGGGTGATATCGATGCCGCGGAAACCTTTTACTAACAGGACCCGCGCGCCGATTTGCGCTTCCTCGAGTGTCGGCAGCCAGACTTCGTTGTTGACGTACTCCTGCTCAAAAACAAAGCTGGACCCCTTTTGCACGCTGGCGAGCAGGCCGCCGGCAATTTTTGCGTCTCCGGCGAAATAAGCTTCGAGGCGGACGACATCGTGAGCTTTTTCGTCGACCCAGATTGAGCCCGCGAGCTTCTGCACGACGCGTTCGGTGAGATTGCGCGGCTTGTATTCGGGATTGGCCTCGAAATCGAAGACCAGCAAATCCTGGCCGTGGAAGCGTTCGCGGCGCGGGTTGACAAACTGGCAGGCGCGAAGAAATTGTTCGATGCCAACGTTGTCATCGTCCTTCTGCTGCTTGCCTTCTTCCTGAGCTTTTTCTTCCTTCGCGTCTTTCGTTGCCTGGCGCTTCTGAATTTCCTCGAGACGCTTTTGCGTTTTTTCCGCTTCCTTTTTCGCCTCCGCGTCAGTGAGCGGCTTGCCGTCGCGCTTCGTGACGGTGGAGATTTCTTTGCCGTCTAAATAGAAGAAAGTCGACTCGGTTACCGTGTGCTTTTTAGTTGAGCCGTTCGAGCCGTATTCGGTTTCGTCCTCGACGCGCGTGCCGGCGTAATCTTCCTTGATTTTGTCGATCGCTTTTTGATTGTCGTCAAGCTCCTTGAAAAGCACTTTGAGATCGGGGAGCTTGACCTGCGCGCTGAGCGGGAGATCGAAGACGCGCTCGCCGATGGGCTGATTGATTGCGACGCGGGTGATCTCGACGGAGTAGGCGTCGCGCGGATCGGGGCTGCTGTCAAGTTCGAGTTTGCGCGCGATTTCGACGCCGCTTTCGGGGCGGTAATCGCT
>JBAUUG010000304.1:0-6668 GCA_049582585.1 Bryobacteraceae bacterium
TCGGTGCTCTCCCGGGTTAACTCCTCAAGAAACTTCTGCTGCGCTTCCGGTGCGTGGACGAGGTGCCGATTTTCACTGTATCCGGAAGAGCGATAGTGCATCCAGGCGCTGAAATCCTGATGCCGCATGCAATGCTCGAAAACGTCATTGTTGGCAGCGAGGTATGCGGCCAAACGGACCGGCGCGTCATTCATTCTTATCGAACCTGAGAACGCCTCGTATAGATCTAAACTCCTTACCGGGTTCGGTAAGACACAGGGCTGGAGCGCCGGAAGCCAACTTTCACGGGCTACGCGGTCGCTTCCGCGCTCAGATCGTATGCGAGCTGTGACTTCCGGAATGTGCTTCCAACCTTCGCGATATTGATACTCGAGTGCCTCGGACCATTCTTCGTAAGAATTCCCGACGAGGCTGAGGCCCGCTGCCAGAGCTGAGTCAGAGTACGGAGGCGCCGCGCTATAAACGCCGGGATGACCGTACCCGGCGAACAGCAGGATCTTCAAGTCGGATTTGCCCGCAATGAAATCGAGGGTTTCATCGTCGGCGTCTGTTTCGAGAGGAGCGACACCGATGCTCGCCGGTCCAAATTCGAGCATCTGCAAGTTAGAAGTGAAATCGATCTGTCCCGTCACAATCTGGTGTTTGAATCGCGGCCGCTCCAACACATTCTTGCCGATTAGCACGACCGGAAGCTCGTATCGCTCGGAAAAATCGCCTACCGCGCGCACAATCGACTCTCTGCTTTTCGTGAGAGCGGCGATGTCACTCTGGATCCAAACGATTTGGGACGGCTGCGCGGGTGGCCTGCTGGATGCATCCTGTGGGAACGGCAATGAATTGGGAGTGATGAAAGCCTTTCCGGCTAATTCCATTCCGGAATACTTTCCTAGACCTCGAAGCAATTTCGGATTCGGTACAGTTAGCGCGGTACACCGCTGCAGCCCCAAAATCAGTTCTGTTTCTAGACGGTCGCGCCGATACGCGGCTCGCGCCAACATGTTGTCGTCCGTATCGAGCGCAAACGGAAGCGCAAGATTGTCAAAAAGACGGTAGATGAATTCCGCGATTGCCCGCTGCGTCACGATTACGTCATAGGAACTCTTGTCGTGCTTTAAAGAGCTGAACGACGCGTCGGTAACCGTCACGGCGTCAATATAACCTTGTCTCTGAAGCGCCCGGAACGGGTTTCTGATTCTCAGTTCCAGAAGCGCTCCGTTGATGGCGTCAGGTGAGATTACGAGAACGCGGCCCAGCGAGTTGCCAACGCTCGACCGTCGAAAGTTCCTTGCCTGGCTCGTCTGACGCCTCTTGGTTGCAGGCTTTTCGCAAAGCTCAATCAGCGGCGCCATACTGCGCTCCGCCACAAATTCCGAAGCCGCCATTTGTCGAGCATTTGTTGAGAGCTTTTCAACCAAAGGCGTGCCGCCCTGAAGCAGTTCCTCGAAGACGGAGCGCAATGCGGACTCAGGCTCACCCGCAGTAGAGAGCGTCCATCCGGCATTGTATTGCTCGATAAACCGGGAGAGCGTGGAATAGTCGTTGTAGATCACAGGCACGCCGGCGGACAAGAACTCGACAGTGCGCCCGGTAATCGCGAGCTCCCGCTCCAGATTCCGCTCCATAAGCTCTAAGGCGCACCATGCCGTAGACAAAGTCGCGGTCAATTCCTCGATTGGCCGATATCCGTGATACTTGACGCATCGGAATCGCTGAAGGGCTTCGAGCAAGCGGTTAACTTCAGCCGTGTTTGGCAGACCTACGTGAGGTCCACCGAATATATGTAAAATCGCTCCATCTATTTCCTCGAGAATAGAGGCGGCTGCCCGCAGGAAACGGTCCGGCTTCTGCCAAGGGTAGAACCCTCCGGAGTACACGACCGTCAGGTTCGGCGCGATATTCCTCTCCACCTTTGGAACTTCGAACGCGACCGGGCACACTAGCACATTTAGCTCGCTAAAGCTGAAGCCCGCCAGCGTGCAATAGGCCGACCAAAAATACTTCTGCCGTTCCGATACGGTAATCAGGTAATCCATTTGCCGGATCTTCTCGACCAGATCGCGGCAACGGCTCTCCAGCCCCGGCGCGTCTTGGGTTGCAGCCTCGTAATCGCTCGCCTCCAGAAGAAGGCCTTCGAATTGAAGAGGACCGTAAAAGTCCAGAATTTGAACTATCTCTCTGGAGAAACGCGGTACGGTTTGGAACGTGTTCACATTGCATGTGATCGCCATCTCCGGCTGAACGCGATTCAAAACCACATCGGGCTCGAAGAAGTGCTCGCAAGCCCAAATCTCGTCTTTGCTCAATTGCGGCAGAATTCGCTCCGCATTCTTTTTCGCGATGAAGTTGTCCAGCGGCATGCTGAACGTAACCTTGTGCCCGGCCTGGCGCAATGCCGAGATGATCTGCATCGATCTGTTCCCGCCGGCTGTCCGGGGGCACCCCGGAAACGGAAGGGAATCCGAAGTGAACACGTGTATGGATTTCTTGGAACCCGCACTGAAAGCGGGACTCATAACTCACCGCCAAATGGATGGAAGAAGATCTGCCCGTTGTACAAAATACCGCCCTAGAAACTCTCGATCAGTTCTCGCGAACGGGCAATCTGCTTCAAGTTCAAACTGAGACTCTGCTCGTACAACCGCAGATAATCTGGCCCGGCATAATCCACGCCCGAGTAATCCAGGTGGTTTGAAGCGATGAACCCGTTCACAAGCCCTTCATTGATGTAGTGTTCCAACCCGCTTCTGTAAATCCCGGTGCTTAACATTTCGCTCACCTCCGAGTAAGTCTCGCGGTAAGCAGACTCATTGAAATAAGGAGACGGGCTGTATCCCAGCCGGCGGCCCAATATCATGTAATGATCGAACGGGGTCCACTTTTGCTCGCCCTGAACTGACGACAAGTACTGCTTTGAATACCAATCCTGGTTGAAGAGCGGCGAAGGGGAAGGTCGCGCGGTACGCGGCAGCAGAACATAGTGCAGTATCGAAGCACGCAAACATTCCTGGTTAGTATCCGCGAGATACTTCCGCCTGTACCATTCCGCGTTGAAGTAAATGCTCGGTGAGAAATCCTGGCGAATGCCATACAGCAGATAGTGCTCGAACCCGCAGATCAGGCCTCCGGATTTGACCCCGGAGCTCACCTCCGAATGCTGCTTTAGGTACCAGCGCTCATCGAACCAGGACGTCGGATTATAGAGCCGTTTCGCGCCTTCTTCTATATAGTGGCTCCAGCCTGATCGATACCGCCCCGCAATGACTGATTCCTCGACATCCGCGTGCTCGTGCCGATACCAGAATTCATCAAACGCTAAATTTGGACTGCGAAACAAGCGGCCGGCCTGGATGGCATAGTGCGCCGCGCAATCCGCGACACCCGCAGACGGTCCGAGTTGTTCTCGAAAAGTTCGAAAATACCAGACCAAATCCACGCCCTCTGCTTCGACGGCGCTATCCTCGCTCGATTCGTGAACGTTCGCCGGCGAGCACCACAGCGGAGAATGCCGAATCGCCGAAATCAGTCTTCGGGAATATGCGCCTGTTTCGTTCACACGCTCGTTACGCGGATTGAGACTGATACTTCAGCCAACTGGGCGGCATATTCTTTGTTACTTCGATGTCGGCGAAGCCTTCGAGACGCCGGAGCGTTGCCGAACGCGCCCAGGCGGACATTTTCGCGAGTCCTTTCTCCAGGCTCGTAGGCGCATTCAACTCAAAGGCAGCTCTGGCCTTTGAGTGATCGCTGAATGCATGCAGCACTTCATTGCGCGCCGGAAGATATTTCACCGGATGCCCGGGCTTTCCCATAGCTTTCGCCACGTGCTCCGCTAGCTGATTTACTGAATAAGGTTGGTCCGCGCCGATATTGAACGTGTCGTTCCGTGCAGCCGGCACGAAAGGCGCGCGTGCTATGGATGGCGCCACATCGCCTACATAGCTGAAGGCCCGCTGCTGCGTCCCATCGCCAAAGATGGTCATCGGATTTCCTTCGCGCACCTGCTTCATGAAAATTCCAATTACGTTTCTATACGGATCCGCCAGGTTTTGAAATTCGCCGTAGACATTGTGCGGCCGGAATATCACGTAATTCAGGCCAAACATCTCATGAGCGGCGCGCAAATCCATTTCCACGGCTAGCTTGGAAATCCCGTAAGGATCTTCCGGCTGAGGAGTCTTGTATTCCACCATGGGCGGCTCAATGGCGCCGTAAACCGCGATCGAGCTCGTAAAAACGAAGCATTCCGTCCCGGCATTCACGGCTTCATTGACCAGGTTCACGCTGCCGATCAGGTTATTGGTGTAGTTGTACCGTCGAATGAAATGTGACAGTCCCTCGGCTGCATACGCCGCCAAATGGTAAACATACTTGAACTGATATTGATTGAAAAGCTTCTCGAGCAACGCCGTATCCGTAACGCTCCCCTTGACGAAATGAACGTCAGGCGGCAAGTTCTCTTCGAACCCGCCGGATAAATCGTCCAATGCGACAATGGATACTTTTCGGAGCGCCGCAACTTCTCTGACGACGTGAGCGCCGAGAAAACCCGCCGCGCCTGTAACCAAAGCGTACGGATGAGTCTCTTTCATATATAAGCGCGCTGCACGCACGAATATAACATGGTGACGCTATCCGGCGTTAAGGTTTCCCCTACAAATGAAGCCGCTTAATATCCTCTGTTGTTCAACTTGTGATTCAGGTCCTGAGTCTAGGTGGGTTGAATCGGGAATACGCTACCTTTTCCGCAGAGTCTTCGCGCATCGCGCTGTTAACTGGATTCTTTACGGCGATAATCCGGATTGGCTCGACGAGCCATTACCTGAAATCGATTTGGTTGTCGCGACCGGAAGCGCGGAATGGACCGGCCGCAGTTTTGAGAAACTGCTGAAATTGATCGGCACTCTGGACGTACCTTGGTGCTTTATGGGCATCGATCATCCAAGCGATGACAAGCTTCGGCTCACGGCGGAAGAGCTCGCCGCTTTATCCGGCGCCTGCGTCGTGGTGCGCAACCCTCCGGCGCTGAATGCGCTCGCGGGCGCTGGTATCGCTTCATGCCTGCTGCCATGTCCATCTCTATTTGCGGCGAAGATTGAGAGACCGAGCCGTCAGTGTTCAACCGTTGGAGTTGTTGTTCAGAGCGAGAGTTTCGACCTCAAGGATAAAATACTGGCTTTAGTCCAGGCGTTGCGACGAGGATATCGGGTCCGCGTGATCTGCAATGATGTCGATGGCGCTGTCGAGCTCTCAAACGTGCTTCCTGAACCTGCACTTTACGGATTCGATTCCGGGCAATTCATGTCCATGTTGGCGAGCTGCGATGCGATCGTTTCGACGGCGCCTGGGCCCGCAATACTGGGAAATTCGCTTTTAAAGCCATCGATTCTCGTCGGCTCCGATCACTGCCTGGCACAATCATCGAAGCTTTATCCGTATGTCCTCTGCCGCCCACCAGAGCAAGCAAATGCAGCGCTCCAGGCAATCGACGTCGATTCCTTTGTAAGAAAGCTTTTCAACTGGAAAAGAGATATCGAAGAAAAATATCTGGAAGTTCTTCGCCCCTGGCTGAGTAACCATGGTTTCTGTCTCGTTTAAGACCTTACTAGACCAACAGAAACCCAGCTATCAAGCCGGCGCTCGCACTGCCATCCACAGCGGCAACGCAGGCGATCTCCTCTACTCGTTACCTTCCGTAAGAGCGCTAGGTGTGCGCCATCTCTTTCTCAACGTCTATCGAGACCCTGATCCGAATTGGAAACTTACCCATGAGTCGGCTATGGGGCTGGCACCGCTCCTGCTCGCTCAGGATTACATTGACCGGGTTACTGTCGTGACGGCGGGCGTGCCACTCCAATCCGTCGATCCCGAATGTATCGGCGTCGACTATATACTGGATCAATTTCGAAATCAGGACTTCACCCAGATGCACCTGATGCACTCCTATGCTCTCGCTATGAAGGTCGAGATCGATCCGAATGAACCTTTTCTCTCGGTTCCTCTAGCCGCAAATGGATCTCATGCCGATCTCGTCATTGCGTCCACCCCGCGCTATCGCTTGCTCTCAGAAGAATTCATCCGCCAAATAGCCTTGTACTTCGGCAACATCGTCATTCTCGCTCTTCCGGAGGAGTGGCGCGTCATTTCGGGCACTTCCGGAGAGGTTCGCAAATGTCGGGATTTCCTGGAAATGGCTCAAATCATCAACGGCTCTGGCCTATTTGTCGGGAACCCAAGTCTTGCGAGCGCGGTAGCGGAAGGCCTGAAAGTTCCTCGAATTATCGATCTGCCGGTGGTCGCAAATGCCTTCCCGATTGGGCCGCGGGGTTACGTGCTGCCTACGCGGCGTGGCGAATTTCTCGATATGGTGAGGCATCTGTGTCCTGACAACCTCAAGGTGAGCAGCATGTATGCCGACTTGAACACCTCCATCCGGAACTTGACGGTCGAAAATGAGAAGCTCCGTGAGGTGGCCGCATCTGATGTCGCCGGATCGCCTGCGGATCAAGTCCCGGCCGTGCATCCCTCCGGCGAAGCAGCGTCGCCGGAAATAATTTCGTTAGCGCGCGAGGCCTCAAACCCCCGATTCCCTCGCTCTGGGGGCCGCGAGATCCGGGTCGAAGAGGCCCACGAAGCAATTTACATGCACCCCGCCAGCGGCGCAACTGGAG
>JBAUUG010000305.1:0-2939 GCA_049582585.1 Bryobacteraceae bacterium
ATCCTGGGCTCTCTTGCCGATCTTGGTAAACAATGTTCGGCTCATTTGATTTCTTGCTATGAGAATCGACAAGCGTCGCCTTCGCCAATCTTCGCGAGAAGGCGAGGCGCTGAAGCTCATCGTCAAATCACCGCCGCCTTGTTTGTCAGAAGCCCAGCTACGTTTGAACGTCTGCTTGAGGTCGTCGACAAATGCTAGGCCAGCAAATGCAATCAGAGCAAAGACGAGCAAGAGTCGGCGTATAGCGACGATGCTGATCTTGCGCTAACTGCGCTATGCGTTTGGCAGCGCGCTCCGCGGTTTGAGTGTCCGAAGGTGGTCAAAGCTAAAGCGAATCTCTGCTATTGTCAGCGATGAACGTAGCAGATACAGCGAGGTCAGGGTGTCTGGAGCGCGACGAGCCGATCAGTCGCGCGGTGAAAATGATAGCTGTCGATAACAGCCCTCGCACGACAAATGTTTCGTGCGAGGCGGCAGCGCGACAGAATGCCAAGACGCATATATGAAAGCAGCGGGGATGTGAACTTGCGCTCGGTTGTTCAGCTGGTCAGCAGAAGCAAATTCGGACTCTCCTCGGGGTTCGGCATTACCGGTCTGTGACACGGATCTGGAAATTGTTAATCTTCAAATTGTTATCGATGATCGCTTATTATTGCGGATAACGATCATGGCTGCTCATTCTGAGGCGCGGGCTGAATTTCAAAGCCGGCAGTACGCCTACAAAGGTCCCGCTGGCGGTGCAATGTCCCTGGCACCCGAACTGGTGCCCGGAACAATTTACCGTTTCCTCATGGGGCGCGATCGCACCCCTCAGGTATTTCCAATTCAGGAGCTCAAGACTAGCTTGCGAGATCCATTCGCGCAGCTTGTTCTCGGGCGTGGGGCATTCCCGCGCACTCTTCGGGATTTGCTGTCGGCCTTAGATGCTGCGAACAGCGAGGAGGTTGGTTTGCCTGAGCAGCGTTGCTTCGTTGTAGCTGATGGGGGTCAGATTCGATGGACCCCCGAAACGAGTTCTTTGAAGCGGGAATTGCGGCTCGCGATCGCACGAGGCAAACCGAATCTGAATCCGGATTTGTTCATTAGCACAAGCAAAGATGTCGCGTCACCGGATACCTTTCTGCAAGTCGCCGCGTGGGATTCTACGAGTGCCGTTCTGCAGTTTTATGATCGTCGCGGCGGTGCGTGGATTTGGGCTGGTAACACAAATGATGCGCTTGCCAAGGATACTCGGGGGCAAGGTCCATTCGATAGCCATGTGAACGGCGTCTTGAATATGAAGGAATTGAAGTTCCCATGGATTAACTGGCACAGTCAAGCTGCGGCAATACAGGACAGCGCTCTTGCTCCTGAGGATCCATTCTTGATGGATCCTCTGTGGGTCAAACGGAGGCCGGGTGAGGAATTCGAAATGATCATTCGTGCTGGGATCAGGCGTCTGACCGACTCGCGCTTTTCTCGCTTCACTGCAAACGGCCGACTCACTCGTTTGCCAGACTTCATGCGCCAGGTACTTGAGACGACAACGATAAATCTCACGACCTCTTCTGTAGAAAACGCAACCGTTGCTGCCGGTCAGCCTGTGGACCTGCCCAGAACTTTTTTTTGCAATACTGATGGCCTAAGTGATGTGCTCGGCCTAGACCCAGGATTTGTGGCCTCGCCAACCGTAGACGGCTCGCTATACGCGGAGTGTCTCAAGAGATTCGCGGTTGAGACGACAGATGGCGTGTTTCACTTCCGAGGTGACACTCACTTCGTGTTCGTAGTGCCGGAACCCGCCTTTGAAGACATAGTGATCTTAGAGGGCTTGATGAATCGACAGATTCTCGGCAGAAAGATGGCCGCCTCTTTGCTGATGGTCGACTTCAGCAACGCTGTATTTTCACCGCGCCGGGCAGCGCTGCTAAGGTATGTCCCTGATTCGGCGTCGATTGGGAATGAAGCGGATTTTAACCAAGCATTTGTGTCTTCCATTGAAGCTGTCGAGGAACACCTAAGCCCTGATGCCGCCGAACACGAGTTTCTCGCGAATTGGCGGTTACCAGATCTTTCGTGGCAAACTGATCTCGAAACGAAGCTCAAGGGCTATGCCACATCAGTGCAATCAAAGCTCGGAGCTATCGAGACCTTTGTGCCCATCTTCGAGCTTGCGGAATCGCGGCGGCGCGAGTTTCGTCGCAGGCCTCTTGCGGAGTTCCGACTCACCACTCCGATTTCGAATATTCCGGAGGATGCGCCGGTTTTAGAGATCACACCCCAAGGTACTGTCCAGCGAAAGATTTTGAATTTTATTCAGGAGAATTAAGATAATGGCCCTTACCCAATTCGATCCTCCCGGCTTCCTGTCGGACTTTGACGATTCTCAGCGGCAGGCTTGGAGTGAGTGGATCTCGCAGCAATTAGACGCGGCACATGATGAAGACGGGACCGATCTTGGACTGATGCATGATGGCCCGCGCCTTCAATTCTTCAATCCATTGAGAACTCCGCCTGGACCAGATGCCACAGAGCAAGACATCACCTGGACGGCGTTTCCACGGATTGTAAAACTTCAGTCGGGAAGCGATTTACTTAGATGGCGAAAGGCAGACTCGAGCCGCGATATGCAGGATGAGTACTGCGAATGGAGTGTATCCCGTGACCACAACGACAACATTGTGCGTGTTACGTTTACGAGCGAAGGGCCGGAATATTGGAAAGTTCTGGCTGGCGTGAATCCAGCAAAGGTCGTGGCTCTCTATCAAGCACACGTGGACCCGGCGGTCAAACATGAGGATCTGTTTGCGAATGGAACATACAATCCTCGAAATCGATGGAATAATTCCTCCGTAAACGGAGCGATGCACTTGATCCAAGCGAATAACACGCTTGGAGCCGAAATCGAGCTCGCCGCCGCCGCCACAATCGTACGAGAGAGAAACGGTGCAATTATTACT
>JBAUUG010000306.1:0-13836 GCA_049582585.1 Bryobacteraceae bacterium
ATCTCGGAGTGCGCTTCCACATACTCCAAGATTTTCGCTAGCGCGAGGTATTCAGCGACGTTGCTACTGTTGTCGGGCGATGCCGGAATGTACTCTGAGTGCCGCTGTCCATCGATCACCCAACCCAGGCCCATGTGACCACCGCGATTGGGGGGTTCGCACGCGCCATCGAAGGAGGCTTTGATTAGCGCTACGGCCGTGGCAGGAACGGACTGCTCGCCCCGGTAGTCAAAGCTCATCTGGTTCGGCATATCTTGACATAGTAGAGGTGGTGTTCGCAGACCGAAGCTCTCGCGTGATTGAGAGGCTTCGCTTAGCGCACGTGCATTCGCCTTTGCCAATGGCATGTCCATTAAGCAGCGGTAGATTAGCGGCTGAAAAACGCAAACAGCTCAGCGGCCGTGGTTAAACCATCGTGAGCGTTCGCGGACCGATGCCCAGCCACGCACTACGTCTGGTGCAAGCAGGAACGAGACAAGATAACATAGGGCAGTGCCCAGAACTAGTCAGCCGAATGTTGGTCGACGGGTGCCTCAAGGACGCGTTAATCTGGCCATGCTGCCAAGCATCCCGTAATTGACAACCGCCAGTATCCCAGCACGGAAGAGGTCGGCAGGATTTTGAATGTTCCTGCGAGTCGTGTACGCCAAATAAAAGATCTTGCTGCCAAGAAGCTACGAGCTGAACGCCCCAAAGCCTCACCTCTGCTTACTTGTTAATGTAAGGCGGTGGAGTCATTCGGCAAACCGGAAATGCTCGCGTACATGCAAAGCCATAAACTCGCAGTGATTTCGACGATCGGCGCAGACGGGGACCCGCAGTCGGCGCTAGTTGGCGTGGGAGCTACACACGCGCTCGAAGTGGTGTTCGATACGCTGTCCACTACTCGAAAGCATGCTAACTTGGAGCGCGACCGCCGAATCGCCGTTACATTCAGCGGGCCTGGCGAGCAGACACTGCAGTATGAGGGAGTGGCGTCGCCGGTATCAGTCACAGGCGCGGAGGATGAGGTTTACCGGCAAGCCTACTATGAGGCGTGGCCTGAGGGGCGGGAACACATGCGATGGCAGAACTTGGTCTACTGGCGGGTGGCGCCCCGGTGGGCGCGCTACTCGGACTATGATCGCGGTCCGCTCATTGTCGAATTCCATTGGAACCGGGAATGAGGCCTGCCACGCCTTCTTATTCATGCCGTAGCGCGCGCATAGGATCGATTCTGGCGGCCCGCCGCGCCGGAAGATAGCTGGCCAACAAAGCCAAAATACAGATCAGCAGCAGTGCCGATCCGATTGCAAGCGGATCAATTTGTTGCACGCCGAAAAGGAAGCTCTTCAGCCAATGCGTCCCGCCGAGCGCGAGCGGGAAGCCGAGCAGGAGGCCGACGCCGACGACCACCAGCGAATCATGCAGGACTAACCACACGACATTGCTGCGCTGCGCTCCTATCGCCATGCGAACGCCAATCTCATTGGTCCTTCCCGCAACCGAATAAGCGAGCGTGCCATAAATACCGACCGCTGCAAGCACCAGCGCAAGCAGGCCGAAGATGCTCGAGAGCGTGGTCATCATCTTCTGCTGCTCAAGCGAGTCTTCAATCCTGCTGTCGAGCGTAGTCAGCTTCAGAATTGGCAATCTGCCATCCACTCCCTTCAAAGCCTGTCGGACCTCAGCCGCAAGAGCTAGAGGCGCCGCAGTGGTGCGCAGTACCGCTTCGACTTCAAAACTGGGCGTTTGCCAAAGAGACAAGAAGACCATCGGAGGCGCTTTCTCGCGAAGATCATAGTACCTGGAATCTTCGACTACGCCGACGATTTCGACGCCTGGAGCTTTGAAAGGAGCCCCGATCATCATGTGCCGCCCGATAGGATTCTGATGGGGCAGGTACAAATTGACGAAACTTTGGTTCACGACGCCTACCGCCGGAGACGCAGGCGTGTCACGATCGCCGATGGTTCTGCCGAGCAGCAGCGGAATACCAAGCGTTTCAAAAAAGCGCGGACCCACCGGTACATCGTAGACGTTCAGTTTCAAGCCGGAGGGCGCGGTATACCCCTCGATTGAAAAATTGCCGGAAGAGCTGTGGCCGCTCTCAGGCGTAAAGCGCCCGATACTCGCTGAAATGACGCCCGGAAGCTCGGAAACACGATCAGCGATATCGCGATACAGCGCGAACAGCTCACTTTGCCGATATCCGGCCAAACCGGCATCTGTTCTCACCACCAGAATGTTGTCACGCCGGAAGCCGATGTTCTGGCGTTCAAGAGCGAGAAGACTATGGGCGAGCAGCCCCGCGCCAATAAGGAGAATCAACGAAAGCGCGACTTGTAAAGCTATGAGAGCCTGCGCGCTACTCCATCGCCATTTACCCCAGACAACCGGTTGCACCGCACTTGCGGGCCGTGGGTCGATACGGCTAAACTTCAGTGCGGGAAAAATGCCGAATAAAATGCCGGTCACGAGGCAAAGCGCGAACGTGAATGCCAAGACCTCGGAGTCGGGTTTCACCTTCACCACCGGAGTCACATGCAGGAACAGGACCAGCAGTTTGACGCTCCACCATGCGAAGCCCACACCCACAGCGCCGCCAATGAAAGACAGCAGAGCACTCTCGGTCAAAACCTGGCGAACCAGGCGGGTGCGGGATGCGCCGAGAGCCAGGCGGGTCAGGAACTCCGCGCGCCGCGCCGAAGCACGCGCCAGAAGAAGTGTTGCAACGTTGGCGCAAGCGATCAAAAGGACCACACCCACTACGGCCATCAACAGATGAAGGGGCTGTGAATAGAGGAACCGCAGTCCTGAGATGCCGCCACCTCCGGGTTTCAGTTGAATCACGAGACTTTCGATTTTTCGGCGCACATCGGCCGGGACCCGATCGCCCGCCTGGTCCAGATAGAACTGGTGAAGGCGGACATCAACAGCGGCCTGAGCCCTAGCCATGGCGACGCCCGGCTTCAATCGCCCGATGAAGTTGAGCCAATAGACGTCGCGCGCGCTGAGATAGGAGGTGGTCTGCAGAATCTGTGGCTCGACGGAGAGAGGAAGCCAGAAGTCGGGAGCTGCTTCCATCCGTTCCCCGAAAAACTCGCGGGCGGCGACGCCGATGACAGTGAACGCGGTTCCGTTCAGCACTACTGTTTGGCCGAGAACAGTTCGATCGAGATGAAAACGATCGCGCCAAAAAGGATAGCTGAGGATGGCGACTCGAGAAGCAGTCGGCGAATCATCGGGCGGTCTGAGAACCCGGCCGGCTGCTGCGCTCACTCCAAGAACTTCGAAGTAATTTCCCGAGACGAGATGTACTTTGGCCTGCTCCCAGGGCCCGGTGCTGCTTTCGCGTGCGACGTGCAGCACGACGCGATCGTTCCCTTGGCGAAAGGCGCAGAGCTCTTGGAAGAAATCGTCGTGAGCTTTTAGATATTGATAGAAAGGATAGGAGAATTCGTCAGCCTGAAAACCATCACCGCTATACGTTCCGCTGCTGATTCCGTCGTGAAAGAGCACCAGGTGCGCCGGGTCGCTCACCGGCAGAAACTGAAGCACGAAGGAGTCGATCAGCGTGAAAATGGCGGTATTCGCTCCGATTCCGAGTGCCAGCGACAGAATTGCCGTGGCAACCATGACCGGCGCTTTCCCGAGCTGGCGAAACCCATAGCGGGTGTCCTGCAGCGTTGTTTCGAGCATGGCTCTCTTCAGGTTCAGCACAATCGGCTTCTCAATCCTTCCATGTACATTTTAAATGTCGACGTTGCCTGCTCTAGCCGAGTTTTCGCAAACTCAGCAGTGATTCACGAAAACGCGCACGAGAGGCGCTTAATGTATACTTTCTACCATCAAAAACGCCAGACCAAATCCGCCTCCCGGTCGCGGTGTCTAAGGGGAGGAAATGAAATGCGTCAAAGAGCGTACGCCCGCCGATTCAGAGAGGGCGTGATTGCCTGTGTGGTCATCACATGCCTGGCCATGGGCGGTTGTACCGACCTCGACCAGATTACTCAGTTTGCGAAGGCCAGCCGGGACGTCGGGAAGGCGTTTCCCACCATAGCCGGCGAAGCCCAAGCCTCATGCAACAGAGCAAACAGTTTCATCAACGCCCAGAATCCAACTCCCCCTTTGCCTTGCGGGATTTATCCCGCTCTGAACCCCTCGATCATCAAGGTTAATGAAGCATTATTCAATTACATCGCCAGTTTAGGTAAGTTGGCGGCGGCAGACCTGAACAAGGTGTCCGGCGGACTCGACAGTCTTTCGGCCGACTTGAATCAGGCCGACCCAACCATCTCCACAGCAAACCAAGCCAAGGCAAGTGCGGCAATCGATCTTGCGAAAGCTATAACCAACCTGTGGGCGAACGGCTATCGCCAGCATGAGCTCTCGAAGATCATCGGGGAGAATGACAAGGCAGTCGAAGAGGTAACAGATTTCCTGTCTCAATATGCCGCGGATAAGTATCGTCAGAGCTTCGAAGATGAGCAGCGAATGGAGGCGAGCTATTGCCTGAATATGAGTTCCACGGCAGAGCCGCTTGCAAGCGACCTTCTCGCCAGGAAGTGCAGTGCAGACCGTTCTCAGATAGATCTCAAGTTGAAAGCCCTGAAAGACTACCAAGGAGCGCTTGCAACTATGGCGACAACACATAAGAAGCTCTGTGAAGAACGAGGCCACTGGGACGCGAAGCTGCTGGTGAAGGATCTTGGCCCCGAGACCGTGAGTTTAGGGCGCGCGGCAGTGTCGATAGATAAGGAATTCTAGGAGAAATGAAATGCCATGGACTGCCCTCGATTTGAAAAATCTGGCTGCGTTATTCGACGATCTCGCGGATGCGGTGCTGAAGTTTCGACAACAGAACGCGGACAGTTTGACGCAGCTGCAAAAGACTCAGTTAACCATCCAATTCGGGCAATTGGTCTCCTATGGTGAGCAGCTCGAGAATCAGGCGCTGCAGAACGCACTGCTTGATATCGACGCGGCCGTAACCGATCTGCAGAAGGCAACCCACGACGCCACTCATGCCCTGAAAGTGATTTCCGACGTGCAGAAAGCTATCGACATCGCCGTGGCAGCGGTGGGCTTGGGAGCTGCAATATTGGATCCGACGCCGGGAACCATCGCGTGTTCTGTTAACACGTTGGTGCAGGCGATCGCGAAGCCTGCTACGAAGTCGGCAGAGGGCAACAGTTCAGAGACCTAACGCCGAGCGCCCTCGAGCTTCATAGGTGCGAGAGGCTGCGCTTGTCAAACGACCATACAGTCAGCAAAAACAACACCAACGGACGTTCAGCGGCTGGCAGCCTTCGCGTATTTCTTCCAGATTGCCGGGTCGGACAACATCTTGATGAAGATTCCTCCCACTACGGACCTCGCCTGAAAGCCCACCTGTTTTGCTGTCTTCGTGTCATACCAATCGGAGAGCGGAACACGGCTCGCCGATTCGTCCGCGAAACGATAAGCCGGATCGAAAAGTGTCTCGAAATCGCTTTCCGAAGAAGCCAACGTCGCTGTCCAGGCAAGCCAATCCAGCTTGGTGTATTCCGCGCGATTATCCAGCGGCAAACCAAATTCATTCGCATGCGCCTTATAGAACGCCAACTCCTTTTGCGCAACTTCGGCCGGAAAAAAATCGAGACCCAGCAGACGATCCCAGACCAGATTGTATTTCTGGCTCCAGGTGCCGGGGCGATCAAAGGCCAATCGGAAATGATCGCCATCGTTCGCCATCTGAACCCACTTCTTAGCGAACTCCCGGCTTAGCTGCATATACTGTCGCATCGCATCACGATGCCCCAGCATGCCGGCCAATTTCCCGTACGCCCCCAAAGCCAGAATCGCTTTCACTGAAAGATTTGTATTGTGCGCCAGATGACCGGCGAAGTCATCGGTGCAAAGCTGATTCTCCGGGTCCAATCCTTTCTCTTTCAAATACTCGGCCCACTTGGTCAGCAGGGGCCAATAGGGTTCCGCAAAATGAGCATTGCCGTCCACCTGCTCGGCGGCAGCGATCATCAGCAGCATGTCCCCGCTCTCTTCGACAGGCATCTGATCCTCTTCCGTCTTTTCTCCGCCGCCGTATTGCTGGCCATTCGCCAGCGGGTAGCGGCCTAGGTCATGAGGTGCGAACGGGAATCGCCACCGAGGCAAACTGGCGTAATCCAATACCGGCTTGAGTTGCGCCTCCAAAAGCCGCGTGCTGAACAAGAGAAAGAAAGGCGAGCTGGGGTAGGTGACGTCCACCGTATCAATCGATCCGTTGCTGAAGTTCTCCTTCGAAAAGAGGAGCGGCGTTTCATCGATATCCGCCGTCAGCTTGTGCGCGGCAAGCGTCTGCGAATACGCCAGCGCGCAGAGTTTGGCGTAATCCTCGCCTCCTACCAGCCTCAGATCTGACATGAGCTGCCGGTCGAAGTTGGTAGCGCGCCGCTCCGTGGAATCGTAATCGCGTAGTGCTTCACGCAGCAGATCCGCCGCTCCCGCGCCGTTCCGACGCCAATAGGGCCGGAGCTTACGCTGAAAATACTCGATCGAAAACAAATCGTCATACGCCAGAACGATATGGCGCGAAACGGGAGTGGCGCCGACTGCGCCCAGATTAAATGAGGTTGCGAGTACCGGCAGTGGCTGTGCGTACGGCCGCACCGTGCGAAGCTCGTCAGAATCAGGTACGCCGCCGGTGTCGATGAACGATTTCACAGCGTCGGGCCATTCAGTCGCAGCTTCCGACGCCCCGCTCTCCGGCGGAGCGACCAAGTAGAGATATCCCCAATCGATGCGAAGATCGTCGCCGGATTTCTCGAGAACGGGTTGCTTCTGACTGCCCATTCGCAATACCTGCAAATTTCCGATTCGATAGCGCGACCATTCCACCGGCTCGTCAGGCGTGTTGACCACCATTCCCGATCCCGCGTCGAAGTAGATCGCAACTTGATGCGTGTTGCCGTCGGACGATTGGACGCGCCAGGTGAGATAAGTTACGGGCCGCGCGAGGAGTTCCAGATCGTCGGGCAATGCAGGCGTAAGAAACGTCAGCCTGACGTTGATACCCGCACCTTCGAACTCGTAAACGGTGTGCGTGGGCAGAACCTCCATGTGCATTTGCTTTAAAGCTGGAAGGCTCCGCGGATCAGTCCCCATGATGCGGTAAGTATGCCCGTCGATGCGAAGAAGGCACGAGAGTGAGTGAACCGCGCCGGTCCAATGTTTCGTCGGCGCATCGGCAAGATGGTCAGCCATGGACCAGATGCTGAAATAGGGATCGTGGACCACCAGCGGAACCGCCGGTGGACGAAAATCCGCGGAGAACGCGATAGAGAAAACACTCGCGATGGCAGCCGCGGCCAGAGGCTTCCCAAGGCATCTACTCATCGTGCGCCGTACCGGCATCCGAGGTGCTCCCGAGCGACGTTACAATCCCAGCCACGGACCCCAATGCGGAGCCGATAAGTTTCGCTGCCGTTACTATCGATGGCTGCTCGTTAACATCGCTATCGGCTTCTCGCAACTCGCTCTCAGCGCGGAACCAATCGATTTCGGGCGTTCCTTTCGGACATCCCCGTTCTTGCCACAGCGTATATGCGAGCAGCCGAATCCGCTCACGCCGCTGAATTATGTCGTCCATATGATTGTCTTCTCCTCACACCATTATTCTTCCTGTCAACTGTGGGAAACTGATCGCGTGTACAATCCCGGGAGCTTCGTCGAAGATCGGATCGACGTACTTCACGCATTCATTCGGCATCACCCTTTCGCCACGATTGTGACTTGTGGGGCTAACGGACCCGAGGCATCACACGTTCCCGTAGTGCTGCACACCGATATTGGGCCAAAGGGAGTGCTTCGTTGCCACCTCGCCCGGGCTAACGATCAATGGGAGAGCGTGCAATCGTCCTCCTCGGTTTTAGCTATTTTTCAAGGATCGCACCACTACATTTCTCCTTCCTGGTATCCCTCTAAACAGGAACTTGGAAAAGTTGTTCCTACTTGGAACTATGTCGCAGTTCACGTCCGAGGTCCGGCCAAGCTGTTCGAAAATCGTGATGAGTTACTGGAACACCTCAACACTCTGACCAATCAGAATGAGCGCGCGTTTGAAAAGCCCTGGTCTGTTGCCGATGCTCCCAAGGATTATGTCGAAGCGATGAGTAAGTCAATCATTGGCGTCGAGATTATCATTGGCTCTATCGAGGGCAAGCGGAAGCTCGGCCAGAATCGTTCAGAAGCCGATCGGCGGGGGGTTGTATCCGGCTTGACTGCGCTCGACTCCCCTTCAAGTCTTGAAATGGCGAATCTCGTAAGTCAGGGCGAGTTGAAGTAGCTTGCTTTCAGAAATACGCCGTCAGCTCGCGGATTGCATTCACTCGCAGCAGCCTGGGATGACTTTCCGGCACAGCCTCGTGCTCTAAACTCCAAGTTCGCGGATGCGGAATGTAGACCGCGCTTAGGCCGGCGGCGAGAGCCGGGTTGATATCCGACTTGGGAGAGTTGCCGATCATCCAAGTCTTTTCAATATCGAAGCCTCGCTCTTTCGCTAATTGCCGATAAGCGAGCGCATTTTTCTCTTTCACTACGGCCGCATGCTGGAAGTAATTTGCCAGTCCCGAGCGGTCTATCTTGAGCCGCTGCTCGTCGGGATCGCCTTTGGTGAAGATGGTCAGTTCGTGCCGTTCGGAAAGAGTCGCGATCGTTTCGGCGACGCCTTCGATCAGCTCGATGGGTTTTTCAAGAATGGCGTGAGCAAACTTCTCCACCGCCTTGAGATCCGCTTCGGAGATTACCCGCTCGGACACATGCTGAAAGCATGCCGCCAGGTTACGCGCAAAGTTTCGCGATCCGTATCCGTGTATTTTTGAGTTTGCAATCTCAATCTCATCCAGGACAGCGCGAATTTCTCCAGGCGTCATCGAGGAATGAGAAAGGTATTCGCAAAACCGGTCGAAAGCATCTTCGAAATACACGTTGTTTTCCCACAAAGTGTCGTCCGCGTCGAAGATCAGATGCCGGCGCGTCAATCCGGGGCTCCTACAAACCGGGTACGTGTTTTGCGTGCCCGTTGAGCGGGGCTACCCTCTTGGCCAGCGTGACGCGTTCCCGCTCCAGAATGTAATTGGGAAGAATGTTGACAAGGAACTCCAGCCTCTCCACTTCTGACCGGAGGGCGAGAACGGTTTGCCTCTTTTCCAGATCGGAAATAAACTGCGCAAGCTGAAAACTGAGCTGGGGGCCTTCGAGACTGGGCTCGATAATCACGGTCGGGGATTCTATGTCGCGCAAAGTCCGGTAGCCGGCTATTGCCTTCTGCCGCAGATCCAGAGGCACTTCAGTTGCCTCTTCGTCATTGAAATACTCGACCGCGGCTCGCAGGTACGATTTTTCTTCATCCACCGATAAGACTCGAAAGCGGCGCTGGCCTACGGCGACCAGATCAAGCCGCCCGTCGGGATAGCGTTGCAGCACGCGATCAACGGTAGCGCTACAGCCGACGTTTACGATACCGTCCTGCTTGGCCAGCACAACGCCGAATTCACCGCCCTCGGGGATTATGTCGCCCATCATCTCCTTGTAGCGATCTTCAAATATGTGGAGCGGCAGCGGGGTGGCGGGAAGCAGCACTACTGAGAGAGGAAATAAAGGAAGCAGCTGGGCCGCCATATCCCTATATGGGCGCGTCCGGCACGCGTCGGCTCACTCGCCCACCTTTACGCTGGACGGGCGGGCCGCGAAGTTGAGCTTGAGCGCGGGCGGCTGCTTTGCTTCATCGGCAGTCTGACGCAGGTGTTCGGCCAATCGGCGAAGGATGGGGTTTACTTCGCGAATGGTCTCGCGCAGATCCTCGAGCGGCGCCCAGATGTCATCCATGTCCGCAGGCATGGAGCGCGCCGCATCCATTGCGCTACTCGGAGCCCGCTGCTCCCAGGACGGGTAAGCGTCTGCGGTCATTGGATTTGATTTTCCGTTGGTCTCAGGGCGGCCCGGATCCGGTGCGATTGAGCGTTCCTGAGATTCTCGCATCGCTTCCAAAACTTTATCCAGGACTTCCCGCTGGCCGGCGAGCAGCGCTTCGGTTTCAGTCAAAGAACGGACGAACTCCTGAGTGATTTCTTTGCTTTGCTCGAAATAAGCTGTATCCAGCTCGGGCATTTTCCCGGTCTCAGGGGATGGCTCGCGGCGCACGAGAAGCATCAGGCGCGACCGGCACAGCTCGTCTATCGATCGCAAAAACGCTTTTTCTCTCTGCAGGAGCAGAAAATAGAATACCGCTACAATCACGGTCAACAAAACAGCTATCAGCGTGGTCTCCAGTGCAAATGCCAGATTAGATGTGGCGGCGGCGACAGCTCTCCTGACCTCGTCAGGCTGTTGCGCAGAGGTCAACAGAAAATTGGCAAACCCGCCCACGGCCTGTCCGGCGCCGAGCACCGTTCCAATAAATCCAAGCACGGGAATGGTCCAGGCGAAGACGCGCACGGGCGCATAGCCGGATTCGAGATCCGCTTGAGCAGTTTCGGACTGCGTGTTCAGCGCGGCAGCCACTGCAGCCGAATCTTGCGACGCTTGGAATTGCTCGATGAGTTTCTCTACACGCGCGGCAACCAGATTGTCCTTCGACCTGGCGCGTCGAACCAGGTCTCGCCACTTCGTAAAAAGAATCGAAAGCGACCAGAACGCCAGCAGGATGCAAACGAATCGGGTCCAATGGCCAAAGAACCGCTCCTGATATCTGAGCCCTTCGCCGAAGTGCTGCTGAAGCAGAATCAGGATTACGAATGAAACCGCGGAGAGAGCCACTGCTGAGGCGGCTTGGGTGAGAGCTAAGCGGCTGTTTTGCGCGTCCTGCATCATTTCACGCCAACACTTTGGCCCGGCATGGAACCGGCAAGACTAGCGGGAATCGAACCCACTAAATCCGGCCTGATGCGAATCCGGAGCTCCACGCGGCGATTCTCCGGACTATACAAATCATGGACATTCAAGGGATGAGCATCGCCTCTGCCGGTTGCAGACAATAAATCCAGAAAACAGGCCCGGTCTTCGCCGAGAATGTTCAACGACTCCGCTACCACCGCCATAGAGCGCTGCTGGCTGAGCTTCAAATTCTCCTGCTCATCTGCTTTTTCATCCGCCAAGCCGAAACCCATCTTGTCGGAATGCCCTTCGACGACAATGGTGTCGACTTTTTTCCTCACGTCAGGCCGGCAAAGCACAGCCGCTAACCTGGGGATATTCGCTTTCAGATAATCTCGTCCTTGTGGAGACAGGTCAGCGCCGCCCTGCTCGGCATTGGCCTGCTTGAAACTCATCAGCTCCTGCGGTATCGCGACCACCAGCACGTCGCCGTCCCGGCGCATCTTTTCGCCCTCCCGGAAAAGCTTTTTCTGCTGAAGCTGATCCATTACGTAATTGATGGATTTATCCGTCCGGGTGGCCTGGTTGTTCAGCTTCGCCACCAGCAGCAGAATGAAGATCACCGCCAATGAGGTCATCAGATCGGTTAGCGAGCTGGAAAGATGATCGGATGTACTATGGCGTCTCATCGAGAGAGTTGCCTGAGTCCTTGGTCGAGAGCGAATCCGAGCTGCTCCAGTTTATCCGCGAACTGTTCCACGTCGCTTGCTAGAGTCTCCGCCATGCGTGGAACGGAATCATTTGCCATGGACGCCATTTCTCGAAATGCGAGAATCTCGGCCTCGATATTGCTTAGATGAGCGGATTGGCGAGCCAGCACCGCCTGGGTTTCGAGCTGCACTCTTGCCGCCGAGATGGTCGGGATCAGCTCGGAGGTCGTGTCAAGCAGATCCTCAAACGCGTTGGTCAGCCGCCTCTCGCACCACTTTCGCTCGGTCAAAAGGAAGATCATACTAAGCAGAAGTCCCACGATAGACGTCAGGAACTTGCCCGAAAGGCCCTCGATCAGTTCTTTGATTCCGGTGATCGTTTCCGTCTCATTCATCACCGTGACGTGCAGCCCGGTCAGCGCGTACAGAATGGCGACGAATGTCGCGGCCAAGCCGAGTCCGGTGAGGATGCCGGGAACAGCCTGATGGAACGAGGCGTGATAATAGCGCTCCAGGACGCTCTCCTCTGTAAGAACTTCTCGCGCAGGCGCCCCCAGGTACCACTCTTCTTGTCCGTCCGGGGCAGCATATCTCACTAAATGGTCCTCGATTCGGAACCACCAGCTTCTCAGGGGGTTGGCTAATTTAGAGCACTTGGCGCGCAACTCTTCCAGGCGTTCGGGTTCCAGCCCTCGGCGCGGCGCGCCTCTATCTACAAGCAGTGAACGCAAGGGGAATCGCAATTTCCGCAGGGCGCGATAAGTCTTCGAAGTTTCGCGCAGCATGCGAACCAGGAAGATAAAAAATAGTAAAACCAGAATCCCGCATGCGGCGAGAATGGGAATCGGGATACGCATGTTGTATCAGCGACGCAGTTGGCGAAATGTTTCGGTGTTTCTAATCTAACATGCGCTGCTGTGCGGGCGAGCCGTTTTAGAATAGTGATTCGTTTGAACACGCGCGTTTTCAATCTGCAGCGGCCAATTGCCTCCTCCGTTTCTACTCGAGGGCTGCCGCTCGCCGTCATCATTCTGGCTGTGCTCACGGTGCTGGTGAGTCTCACGATGAGCTTTGGGCTGCTGAGTTTCACCGTGATTCACAACTGGACGAAGAACGTGGGCCAGGCTGCGCCGGCGCGTCGACCGGAGCTCCCTGGTATCGTGCAGCCAGATCCGAGAGCGGCAGCGGAACGCGAGACCGCGTCCGTTCAACAGCGGCTCGCCAAGACGCGGGGCGAGGCGCGCGAACTCGATCAATCAGCCGAGGACACTCGCATTCGGATTTCATCGCTAAGGGAACAGGAACCGCAACTCGCGCGGAGGGTTGAGGAGCACCGGCGCGAACTGAGCGAAGCCGAAGCTAAAGCCCGCCGTTCGCAGGAAGAACAGCGCCGCGTGGCTGAACGCCTGAAGTCGCTACGCACCCAAGCGGCCGACCTGGAACGGCGCATAGCCGCACTACAAGCGAGCATCGAAGAGGCAAAGCGTGCAACGAGAACCGCTCATCCAGGAACCCAGAACCTCGCTCCGCAATTCGTCGAGTGCGTGCGAGGAGGGATCATCTTGCAACCCCAGGCGATCCACATTGCTTCGGCTGCGCTGGACAACGGATTACTCGGCTCTTCCGCCCGGCAACACGGCGTTTACTTTTTGGTTCGGCCGACTGGATTTGAGAGCTTTATCACAGCCCGCAGAATTGCTCGCGCTTCAGGCGTGGTGGTGGGGTATGAGCCAAGCCGATCCGGCGCGGAGGAGAAGTAAGTTGAAGCCGCGGTGGAAATCAGTCGCCGATCCGTTTCTGCTATTCGTACTGGCGTTCGCCTTCGGTACGTTTTACCTGATCCATCCGCTCGCTCACAATCCACGAAGGGTTCTAATTCCGGCTCCGCGGTTGCATGTTCCTGCTCCTGTGGTGGTCGATTCCGCGCTCCCGAAACGACCTCCTCCCCCGTTGCCGGATATTGAAAAACTGCGCGCGAATTTGGAAGCGGCGCAGGCCATCGTTCGATCAGAGCTTGCCGATCTAAACGTCTCTGAAGCTGAGCTTCAAGAAGCACAGCGCAGAGTGGACGACTTGCGGGCCCAACTGGAAGGCTTAGAGCAAAAGCAGGCCGCGTTGAGACCGGTCGAAGACTCAGTTCCTAACACGGCCGAAGCCGGCCGTCTGGAAACGGTTATCGATCAACGGCGCGAGAAAGCCACACAGCTTGAGGCCGCGCTCGCTCAGGAGCGAATAAAGCCGCTATTGGCCGTCGCTATCACGCCTGTAAATAAACTGCCGGTTCTTGTAGAGC
>JBAUUG010000307.1:0-10155 GCA_049582585.1 Bryobacteraceae bacterium
AGCGTGTCCGCCGGCGCGAATCACCGGTGGGACCGGCAGCGGATTGACGTACGGGGCAAGAGAGTGGCCGATGCTCTCCGGCTGCCTGGCCTGAAGCTTCCGAGCCAAGGGCAGAACAACTATGCCCTGCCGCAGCAGAGAACGTCTAGTCACAGATCTCAGCGAAAGCCAAGCACATGAAAAATGATGTAGAACGAGAAGGAGAACAGAGCCGCCCCCAACAAGACGCAAACCGGCAGCGTCAAAACCCAAGCCAGCAGAATGTTCCGCAAAGTCTCCATTTGAAGACCGGAACGGTTCGCTGCCATGGTTCCCGCTATACCGGACGAGAGCACGTGAGTGGTGCTCACGGGAAGTCCCCACTTGTCCGCCATACCAATAGTGGCCATGGCGACGAGTTCCGCCGACGCGCCCTGGCCGTACGTCAGATGCTCTTTCCCGATTCTTTCGCCCACCGTCACCACGATCCGCTTCCAACCAATCATGGTGCCGAACCCGAGCGCGCAAGCCACCGCAATCTTCACCCAAAGCGGGATGTACTTGGTTTCTTTCGCAAGAGCTGCGCTGTACCGGCTAAGCGTCTGCGCTTGGCCCGAGTCGGTGATCTTCTTTGCCTTGATCAGCTTATTGATCGACTCGCTCATCAGATAGATGTCGCTGCGAAATTTCTTTCGCTGATCGATGGTCAGGTCGCCATAGCTATTCCGACCCTGCAGCTCGCTGAGGATCTCCTGGTTTTTCCCGGCCATTGCGTCGAATGTACGCGAGCTAAGAACGCCTTTGGTTTTCAAATACTCGGACAAGTCGCCGGCCGAAGTCTGACCCGTTGTTTGAACTTGACTATACTGGCCCAGAATCGGCTGAACCTTCTCCGCGGAATTCACAATCTTTTGAATGTCGGCCTGTTTGGTCGCCGGATTAAGCGCGTATGTTCCCGGCAAGACACCCACAAGGATCAACACCAGCAAGCCCATGCCTTTTTGACCGTCATTTGAGCCGTGGAAATAGCTCACGCCCGTGCAAGTGAGCATTAGGAGTCCTCGAATCCAGGGTGGGGGTGGAGTGTTCCCCTCCGGCGGTCGATAAAGATCAGGCTGTCGAATCAGAAATTTACCCAAGAGCAGGAGAAGCCCGGCGCCGACGAACCCGACGACCGGCGAAACAATCAGGGATGCGAACACGTCCCCGGCCTTGGCCCAGTTCACGCCTTCACCGAATACGTGACCGGGGGAAAGAAGCGAATTGGCGAGTCCGACACCCATGATGGAACCAACTAACGTGTGCGAACTTGAAGCCGGCAACCCCAGATACCACGTCCCCAGGTTCCAGATGATGGCGGAGAGCAGCAAGGAGAAGACCATCGCGAATCCCGCTCCTGAACCTACATTCAGCACCAGCTCCACTGGTAAGAGGGCCACGATAGTAAATGCGACAGTGCCTGACGATACAAGAACGCCCGTCAGATTGCATAAACCCGACCAGACCACCGCCACAACCGGGCGGAGCGTGTGTGTATAAATGACGGTAGCTACGGCGTTCGCCGTGTCGTGAAAACCGTTCACGAACTCAAATGCGAGCGCGAGTCCAACAGCTAACACGAGCAAAACAGCCGATCCAAATGAAGCTTCGCCAAATAAATGCACAGAGGTTCCCTTTCCGCTCCGGCGGAGTTAACTACTGCTTCAGCAGAATACGCGATGAATGTTAACGCCCGATGACACCGCGAGGGATAGATGAGGTAAACGTGCAGATCGCGAAAAAACTGCTAAATTCGAACCAGGAATCATATTGATCGAGAAGCGGAAGTGTAGCCGGCTATTCGAGCACCTGTTTGTGCATTACGGCGCAGGATCGCATGTTTTCAAGCCTTTGACGAGTTCTCGATTTTGGAATCGCCTGTGCTGGACGGTCATCGTTCTCGGCGTTCTTGGCTGGGCTGTCGTTCTGTGGTTCTTAACGAGCCATGCAGCCTGAGCAAATCATAGCCCAAACAAATCTGGAAGAGGGCCAGGCGGGACGTCTGAGCCGCGCTCTCGAAACGACTTGGCAGGATGTCCGCTATGGCCTGCGGGTACTCCTCAAGAATCCCGGGTTTGCATGTACCGCGATCGTTACCCTCGCCCTCGGCATTGGCGTGAACACGGCAATCTTTAGCACGGTCTACGGCATCTTGCTGCGCCCTTTGCCCTACCGGCAAGGCGGGCGATTGATTGTATTACATCAAGTAGCCAGGCGTGCGCACCTTGATGACGTCCGATTCTCGGTAAAAGAAATCTTCGATTATCGCGATCACAATCACACGCTTGAAGGTGTTGTCGAGCACCACGCAATGTTTTTCCTTCTCGTCGGGAAGGATTGGGCCGAACGCGTACAAACCGCTGTGGTCTCCGCCAATTTCTTCGATGTGCTGGGGGTGAAGCCACTATTGGGAAGAACCTTCGTCGCCGGTGACGACACTCCCCGCTCGGAAGGGGTCTTGATACTTAGCCATAAATACTGGAAAACGCGATTCGGCGGCGACCCTAACATCATCGGCAAAGTGTTTCAGATGAACAACCGTTCCGACACCGTTATCGGAGTGTTACCGCCCATTCCTCAATACCCGTCTGAAAGCGATGTCTATATGCCGACCTCGCAATGTCCGATGCGCTCCGATCCCAAGTTTATTGCTGACCGCGGTACGCGCATGATGAATGTCTTCGGGCGGCTTAAGCCCGGCGTGCCTCTCGAGCAAGCTCAAGCGGATCTTTCCACCCTCGCGGGCCGGTTCGGGAGACCGTATCCCGAGATTTACAAGAAAGAGTATGGGTTCGGCATAACAGCAGCGCCGCTTAGGGACGACCTTACCCGCCGTGCGCGCAACACCTTCCTGGTGCTGCTTGGGGCCGCCGGTTTTGTCCTGATGATTGCTTGCGCAAACGTCGCAAATCTGTTACTTGCGCGACTTCTGAAGATTGAGCACGAGCTGGCGGTACGCGCTGCCCTCGGTGCAAGCAAACTGCGTCTCATAAGGCAACTGCTGACTGAGAGCGTTCTCCTGTCGCTGTCGGGAGGAGCTTTGGGTGTTGCAATTGCTCGTTCGACCGTGGCGCTGCTGGCGAAGTTCGCCGAACGCTTTACTACGCGCGCCGCGGAGGTCACACTCGATGTGCCAGTTCTGCTTTTCACTCTCCTTATCTCGATCGCGACTGGTCTTCTGTTCGGGCTGCTGCCGGCATATTCTTCTATGGGCCATCTCAACAAGGCTTTGAAACAAGGATCCGGCCGCTCAACCACTACCCGAGCGGGCCGGCACTTCAGCTCAGCCTTGGTGGTTGCTCAAGTTGCGGCTTCATTCATGCTTCTGATCGGCGCGGGTTTGATGATTCAAAGCTTCCTCAAGCTCCAGCAGGTCAATCCCGGGTTCAATCCCGAACGCCTCCTCACCATGCGCCTGAGCGTTAACTATTGGAACTACAAAGACAACCAGCTTTCTGTTCTTTCGCACAACATACTCCGGCGTGTAAATGAGCTGGGGGCGGTTCAATCCGCCGCGCTGGCTTCGAACTTCCCTTTCAATCCAGGTCGAATTGCTCAGGGGCCGCTCAACGCCAGTTTCGAGATTGAGGGCCGCCATTTGGCAAAAGGAGAAGTTGCCCCGCTGGTCGACATCATTATGGCAAGCCCTGAATACTTTGCGACGTTGCGTCAGCCGCTAATCGAAGGCCGGAATTTCACCTACCGGGACAACGAGAAAGCGCCGCAGGTGGGAATTGTGAATCGGGCTATGGCCCGGCATCGCTGGCCCACAGAAAACCCGATTGGTAAGCGCGTTACTTTCGATGAGGGCAAGAACTGGACCACCATCGTGGGTGTCGTTGGGGACACAACCGAATATGGACAGGGCCAGCCCCTCCAAGACGAGCTCTATGTTCCTCTAGATCAATCCGGATTCTCAGGCGATTTGATCGTCCGAACGGCTGTAGATCCGATGGGTATCGCTCCCCTGATCCGCTCGGCGATACACGCATTAGACCCTCTGATCGCATTTGACCGCGTCAACACAATTTCAGCCTTCGAGCAGGACTCCGTTGCCGCTCCCCGCATCACGACCATACTTCTTGGCCTGTTCGCTGCGGTTGCCGTTGCGATCAGCGCCGCCGGAATTGCGGCGGTGATGGCGCTCGCGGTCACGCAGAGAACCCGCGGGCTTGGCATTCGCATGGCTCTAGGGGCGCAACGCCGATCGGTTCTGCGAATGATTGTCTTCGAGTGCATCGGGTTAGCCGCGACGGGCACGGCTGTGGGGATCATCGGCGCGCTTGCGCTTACGCGCCTTCTTTCGTCGTTCCTCTATGCCACGAGCCCCACCGATGTCTCGACGTTCTCAGCAGTTTCTGCCCTATTCCTGGCTATTGCGGTTGTGGCCTGCTTCTTTCCTGCCCGGCAGGTCACCGCGATTGAGCCGGTGATTGCTCTCAGGCAGGAATAGAGCTGAAGCACTTCTGTAATCGCGGCCTTTAACCACCGGGATGATGAACCACTTTCTGTTGGCTCACCTTGTCGCCGTCCCCTTGTCTTAGCCCTCCGAAAACAATGGTTGACAAGATCGTCAATCCACCTAACGCCAGAAACGCCTGATGGATGCCGTGAATCATTTCCGGCGCGTTGGAATGGAATCGATCGGGCACAAAGAAAGCCGTGGTCAATCCCGCGGCGGCAACTCCGAAGCTGATCGACAACTGTTGCATCGTGCCGGCGATGGAACTCGCGTTACTCGTTTCCTCTTCGGTAATGTCGGCGTACACAAGCGTGTTCATGCTCGTGTATTGAAGCGAGGTGAAAGCTCCATAGGAGAACGCCAGCGCCAAAATAAGCCAGGCCGGTGTACGCAGCCCGATGGCCGCAAACAAAAATAGAAGCAGTCCTAGGATGACCGTGTTTGAGATTAATACGCCACGATAGCCAAAGCGTGTCAAGATTCGCGGCATGAAGAATTTTACGCTCATGGCAGCCATCGCTTGGGGCATAATGAGCAAGCCCGATTGAATGGGAGTAAATCCAAGGCCGACCTGATACAAGAGCGGAAGCAGGAATGGCACGCCGCCGATGCCCAGGCGCGTGAAGAAACTTCCGCTCACCGCCGCGCGGAAGGTACGAATTGCAAACAACTTCATTTGCAGCAACGGAAATTCAGTGCGTGCCGCATGCATCCCGTAGCCAACGATGAGCACCAGGGAGATGGCCAAAAGGCTCAGAATTTCGCGGGCGCTCAGCGTATGTTCACCGAAAACCTCCAACACGTAGGAGAGCAGAGCGATGCCAGAACCGAAAAGGATCAGGCCCAGTACATCGAGCGGGTTGGTTCGTTCTTCACGGTAGTTGGGCAGGTGCAGGTAGACCATGAGCAGGCCGAAGAGTCCAATCGGAATATTCACGAAAAAAATGAATCGCCAGTGCAGGTATCCGACGATCAGGCCGCCGGCGATGGGTCCCAGCATGGGACCGATCAATGCCGGAACGGAAACGAAGCTCATCACGCGGATGAGTTCAGACTTGGCAAAGGTGCGCACTAGAGTCAGCCGGCCGACCGGCACCATCATGGCTCCCCCGCAACCTTGTAACAGGCGACAGGCGACCAGCAGATGGATGTCGGTCGAAATACCGCAGAGCAGCGACCCTAACGTGAAGAGTCCGATTGCGGAAGCAAACACCCGGCGGGTTCCAAAACGGTCCGCCATCCAACCGCTGATGGGAATGAAAACCGCGAGGCTCAACGTGTAGCTGGCCAGCACCGCCTTCATACTCAGCGGCGCCACGTTAAGCGCGTGCGAGATGGCCGGGACAGCCGTGTTTAGAATCGTCGTGTCCAGCGACTCCATGAAAAATGCAACCGCGACCAGCCAAGGCAGCAGGCGCTTGCTCGACGAAGACGGCGGAGACGGGGCGAAAGACGTCTCAACGGAATTAATCGCGTTCATGGGGCACGCATTTACACATAGCGCATCGCGATGATGGCATTCATTCCGAATGGTGCTCGCACAAATATGGGCAGCTTAACGCGATCAAATTGCCGCACGGAGGCATACTCCCGAAACGGCCCGGGACCCAGGAAAATGCGCTCAATTTGAAAACGTGTTCAGGCGTTGTAGGAACCGGAGGAAACTGTGCCTCCGCGCCCAGTCCAGTTGGTATGGAAGAATTGGCCGCGAGGGCGGTCGACGCGTTCGTAGGTGTGAGCGCCGAAGAAATCGCGTTGCGCTTGCAATAAGTTGGCGGGAAGGCGCTCCGTTCGATAGCCGTCAAAAAAAGCAAGGGCAGTGGAGAATGCCGGGGTTGGAACGCCGAAGCCGATGCCGTGAATGATAGCGCGCCGCCATGAAGCTTGATATTCGTTCAGCACGCCGCTGAAAAACTCGTCCATCAGCAGATTGGCAAGGCCCGGGTTCTTTTCGTAAGCTTCTTTGATTTTTCCTAGAAACTGGCTGCGGATAATACAGCCGCCGCGCCACATCAAGGCGATCCCGCCCATATTCAAATTCCACCCCTGCTCTTTGCCGGCCTCGCGCAGCAGCATATAACCCTGCGCGTATGAAATCACTTTTGAGCAATAGAGCGCGCGCCTCACGTCTTCCGTGAAGGCCTCGCGGTCATGGGCATCCCGATTGTGTTTTGGCCCGGTCAGAATTTTCGAGGCAGCGGTTCTCTCTTCCTTCAGCGCCGAAAGGCATCGGGCAAATACCGCTTCACCGATGAGAGTCACGGGAGTGCCCAAATCGAGGGCGCTGATGGCGGTCCATTTCCCGGTTCCCTTCTGGCCGGCTGTATCGAGAATCTTGTCGATGAGCGGGCTTCCATCATCGTCTTTCTTCGTGAAAATCTCAGCCGTGATTTCGATGAGGAAGCTGTCCAGCTCGCCCTTGTTCCAGTTGGTGAAAACCCGATGCAATTCATCCGAGCTGAGCCCTAGGCCATCTCTTAGAAGCTGATAAGCCTCGCAGATGAGCTGCATGTCGCCATACTCGATGCCGTTGTGGACCATCTTCACAAAATGGCCGGCGCCCTGTTCGCCCACCCAATCGCAACACGGAGAGCCGTCTTCGACTTTCGCGGCAATGGATTGGAAAATCTCCTTAACGTGCGGCCAGGCTTCCGGATTTCCGCCCGGCATGATGGAAGGGCCAAATCTCGCGCCTTCCTCGCCGCCCGAAACGCCGGTCCCGATGAATAGAATTCCTTTCTCATTTAGAGATTTGGCGCGGCGGGTGGTATCCGGGAAATGCGAATTGCCGCCATCGATCAAGATGTCTCCGGGTTCGAGATGCGGCGCGATTTGGCCGATCATCTGGTCGACGGTTTCGCCCGCTTTCACCATCAGCATCACGCGCCGCGGCTTCTTCAGCGCTTGAACGAGTTCTTCAATCGAGTGGGCGCCGAAGACTTGAGTGCCCTTGGCTTCATGGTTGACGAATTCATCGACTTTCGAGACGGTGCGATTGAAGACGGCGACGCGATAACCGTGATCGCTCATGTTCAGAACCAGGTTCTGACCCATCACCGCAAGACCAATCAGCCCGATGTCACAAGTTCCGTTTTGCATAACTTCTATTAGAACGAATGTAAAACCGGATTAAGGCTGCGCGGCCATTTGAGGATCGGCGGCAACTTGTCCACTGACTTCGCGTTCCAGCCGATCGAGCGAAGATTTTCGGAGGCGAGCCGAAATCTGGAATTCGGACTCCGCCTCGGCTTAACGCTTGAGAGCTTGCAGTTCGCGAGCTTTCAGATAATGCACGTTCGCGCTATCGCTTTCGAGTCCGAGCGCCGAGTCGAACATTTTGAGAGCCTCGAGATGCCAGCCGTCGGCTGCATCGACTTTCCCTAAACCCACATAAGATGCCGCCAGGCGGGAGTTCAGATGCAGAGCCTGCGCAAAATACCGCTGGGCTTCTTGAAGCTGCTGCAATTTAAGGCACACGGCTCCGAGCCTGTCGTAATCGTACGCCATGTCGGGCTCAATGGCTAAATCCTGCTGGAACTCGGATTTCGCCGTTACAAAATCACCTTTATTCGCGAAAGCCATTCCCAGCCCGTAATGGGCGAACGGCAGTTTGGGGTTCTTCTTGAGCGCCTCTTGGAATTCGGCGATGGCCTTGTCGAAGTCTTGCCGATTGAGCCAGGCCTTTCCAATGTACAGATGATATTCAGCCGAGTTTTCTCCAATCTCCAGCATGCGCGCGAGGGCCCGACTTTCGAGCGACTGATTCGCGGTCTTGTCCGCGGAAATTGCGAGTACGTACAAGTAATTCAAATCGCGCGATTCCCGATCCCAAAGCGGCTTGAGGTCTTCGGCCGCTTCGGCATACTTCTCAACCGAGAAGTAGCAAATGCCTAGCAAATACCGGGCTTGCAGCGAGTCGGGCTGCGCCGCCAACTCGGATTGAAACGGCTTGATGGCAGATTTGAAATCAGTCTGACGAAAGTAGGCGAGACCGATGTTGAGCTGAATGCCGGGGAGATTCGGCGCGAGACGCTCGGCTCGATGGAGTTCGGCCAGTGCTTTGGTCCAATCTTTGCGCCGCATGTACACTACCGCGAGATTTCCCCGGGCTGGAACGGAATCGGGTTCCATGGACAAGACCTGGCGGAAGAGCGCTTCCGCGTTATTCAGATCGCCTCGCCTAAGCGCGTCTTCTCCTTGGTTGAATACAGAGGCAAGATCTCGAGCCGGAGCTTGGGCGCATACGCCGAAAACTCCGCAAGAGAGCAAGCAAGTGAGAGAAGCGAGTACTGTGGGCGGCACCTGAACTATTGACAGCGCGATCGAAACTTACATATTATTCGAAGAGCTTGAGAGGCTTAGGCCGTTAGCCGGGGTCGTATTGAGAGGTCCAATGAATTCAGTATCAAAGCGCATCTGTATTGTTGTCGTGAGCTTGTTGTTTGCCGCGTTGGCATACGGTCAAGAGGGTTCGCTTACCGGGTCGGTGCGAGACCGCACCGGCGCCGTGATCCCGAATGCAGGGGTTACCGTAACGAATGTCCAGCAGGGTTGGACGCGAAGCGTAGCAACGAACGCCACGGGCGATTACCTGGTCCCCGGCCTTCCCGCCGGGAGTTATGACATTGCTGTGAAGGCCCCCGGATTCGATCAGTACCTGGTGAAGGGTCTAGTACTGCGGGTGGCTGAGAAGGCGCGCGCCGATGCCACTCTCGTGCTTGGGCAGGTCAGCACGGAAGTGACCGTAGCGGGCGCGAATGTCGCGCAAGTGCAGACTGAATCGGCCGAGTTGTCGGGGGTGGTAACGAACAAGCAGATCAATCAGCTGGTGCTGAACGGCCGGAATTTCACCCAGTTGATCACGCTCATTCCCGGCGTCAGCAATCAAACCGGCCAAGACGAGGGCCAGGTCGGTGTCGCCGGCAGCGTTGCGTTTAGCGTGAATGGCGGGCGCACGGAATACAACAACTGGGAGCTCGACGGCGGCGACAACATGGATAACGGAAGTAACGGAACCTTGAACACCTATCCCAATGTCGATGCGGTTGCCGAAGTAAAGGTGTTGACCTCGAATTATGGAGCCCAATACGGTAGAAACGGGTCGGCCACAATCGAAACCATCACCAAATCCGGAACGCGCGATTTCCATGGCGATCTTTTTGAATTTGTTCGCAATGATGCCTTCAACGCTCGCAACTTCTTCCAAAGTACGAGGCCGTCCTACAAGAAAAACGACTACGGCTACACCGTAGGTGGCCCGGTCTTCATACCCAAGCTCTACAACACCAGCCGGCAGAAAACGTTCTTCTTCTTCTCCGAGGATTGGCGTAAAGACCGGGTCCCGGGCCAAACTTTCAATACTCAGGTCCCCTCAAATGACGAGCGGAGCGGAAACTTTTCCGACGTTTGTCCCGGTTCCAATTGCCCGGTTAATCCCGCGACCGGCACCTACTTTCCCAACTTTCAGGTCCCGGTCTCGCCCCAAGCGCAAGCCTTGCTGAAGTTGATTCCGCAGGCGACCACGGGGTCGGGCGCCTCCGCATTTTTCAATGCCGCGCCAGTGCAGCCTACGAATTGGCGGGAAGAACTAGTTCGCGTGGATCATAACATCACGGATAAGGAACGATTCTTCTATCGATTCATTCACGATTCCTGGAGCACCATCACTCCGGTGC
>JBAUUG010000308.1:0-3293 GCA_049582585.1 Bryobacteraceae bacterium
CCGCGCTTCGAAGCGGCGAGCGAATCATCACCAGGGCTAACCCGATCAGGACTGCGATTCCGGCCAGATAAGAGGGATGCTGAAACAGCTGCAAGTGTTCTCGCACGTTTGCCGGAGTAAATTGAAGGCCGGCCCACACTAAGCCCAGGATGGCCTCTCCGGCGATTAAGCCTGAGGCGGTGAGCACGCCCGCATTCTCCACGCGCGCCTTCTGCGCTTCGTTATAACCTCGCCGCTTCGCGGCCCAATCTCCCAGCGAACGAATCAGGCCGCCCACGAAAATCGCGGCTGTGGTTTCAAACGGAAGATACATGCCAACTGCCACGAGCATGGGGCTTTTGACGTTCATCAGGATCAGCGCGAAACCCATCAGTATCCCAACCAGCACCAATGGCCATGGCATGTCCCCACCCACGATGCCTTGCGCGAGGAGCGCCATGAGGCCCGCTTGCGGAGCAGGAAGTTGGCGATCGCCAAAGCCGGATCCGCCCGCGCGTATGTTTCCGGTGTGCAGCAGCCAAAGAGGGAAATACATGACCAGACTTGCCACGACGACGGCGATCAATTCCGCAATCTGAATGTTGCGGGGAGTGCCGCCGAGTATGTAGCCGACCTTGAAATCCTGCAGCAGCTCACCGGCAACCGAACAGGAGACGGCGACCACCGCGGCGACGCCGAGCACGGCAGCGACGCCGCCGATGCCGGACACGCCGAGGGCAACCATCAATATGGCCGCGATGAGAAGCGTGGAAAGAGTGAGGCCGGACACAGGATTGTTGGACGAGCCGATCAGGCCGCAAAGGCTGCCCGATACGGTGGCGAAAAAGAATCCCATGATGAGCATGACGACTGCGGCAATAATTCCGCCCGCGACTTGGCCGGAGAAGTAGATGTAAAGAGCAATCATGATGGCAAAAACCACGCCGATAAGCGAAAAGACGACCTTCGAGCTCATGTAGCGCTCGGTACGGCCGAGGCTTGCGGTTTGCTCGGCGGTCTGGCGAAGGTCCTTGACTGCGCGCGCCAACCCCGAGGCGAGGCTGGTTCGCATGCGAAAGAGAGTGTAGGCCGCGCCGACGAGCATGCCGCCCACCGCGATGGGACGTACGATATAGCGCCAAACACTGCCGGCGAGATCGCTCCATGAGCCAGCAGGCGCGCCGGCAGGAAGGAAGGCATGGAGCTGCGGGCCCAAGAAGTAAATGAGAAGCGGCACCATGAGTCCCCACGCGATCACGCCGCCGGAAAATTGAAGCGCGGCGAGCCGAGCCCCGATCACGTAACCCACGCCAAGATATGCCGGGCTGATGCTGGGAGCGGCGAAAGTGGAAATGCCTCCAGTGGGCAGAAGATTGGTTGAACCGGCGCTTCCCAGCCGCACTCTGCTCGAGCCCAATGCGCCGACCGGGATTGCGAATTCCGCGTCCGCGGCGAAAAGGCCAAAGCGGCCGAGCAGGAAGATGATTCCGCCCAGGCCGATATTCCAGAACAGATATTTGGCTGCCTGCGCGCCTCGCTGCCCGGCTTTGTGAATCTCGGATGCGGCGATGGATTCAGGGAACGGAAGCTCCGGGTCCTCGACCATGATGCGGCGAACGAGGGAGATGAAAAGCACGCCCAAAACGCTGCCCACCAGAATGAGCACTGAGGATTTCCAATACGCGTCAGCCAAGCCGAAAGAAGGCCATGCATGGGAGATCAAAAACGCAGGAATGGTGAAGATTGCGCCCGCGGCGACGCCTTCGCCGATGGAGCCGCTGGTTCGCGCGATGTTTTCTTCGAGGAGGGAACCTTTCCAGAGCCTCAGCACCGCCATGCTGATAACGGCTGCCGGATAAGTAGCTGCGATGGTGATGCCCGCGCGCAACCCCAGATAGGCGTTCGCCGCACCGAGAATGACAGTCATGCAGAGGCCCAGCAAGATGGCGCGCACCGTCAACTCGCGCATTTGCATGTGCTCCGGGACGAACGGCTTGAAAGGCTGGGTTTGTGTACTCATGCGACAGCTATTGTACGCATTTCACTCGCGAGTGCTTACGGAGGCCCTCATCAATCAGGGCTAGAATGTTATATATCGTACAATTATTTGTACGCGGTGATTCAATCGCTACTAGCCCAGCAAAAGAGATACAGTTGCTAGAAGAGCAACCATGTCAACCAGCCGCCGCACCTTCCTTGGCCGAATCGGCACCGGCTTGGCTGCGCCAATGATCCTCGGCGCAACAAATAAGCCCGGCACCAAGAAACCTGTCCTGGGCGACGGGGAGCACACCTACGAAGTCACGCACGATTGGGGCGATCTGCCGCCCGATATCCAATACGGCAATACACACGGCGTTTGCGTGGATTCGCAAGGACACGTATACATCCATCACACCGTCTACGCCACCAGTGAAAAGGCCGACACCATGGTGGTGTTCGATGCCCAAGGAAAGTTCGTCAAGAGCTGGGGCAAAGAGTTCAAGGGCGGCGCTCATGGCCTTCATATCCGGCAGGAGGGGAATCAGGAATTTCTATATCTTTGCGATATCCAGCGCGGTCTGATGGTGAAGACCACGTTGAATGGCGAGGAAGTATTCACGCTAGCGTATCCAAAGGAATCGGAGCCCTACGCGAAGTCGCAGGCGGAAGGGAAACCGCTGAAATACAGCCCTACCAACGTGGCGCTTGCGTCGAACGGCGACATCTATATAGGGGATGGATACGGTTCCAGCTACATCATTCAATACAACCGCAAGGGCGAATATATTCGAACTTTCGGAGGGCCAGGCAAAGATGCCGGCCAGTTGAGCTGTCCGCACGGACTTATCATCGACGAGCGAGGGCCGGAGCCGATGCTGGTTATCGCGGATCGAAGTAACAAGCGGATCCAGCGATTCACGTTGGACGGCAAGCACATTGATTTTCTTTACGGAACGAACGCGCCGTGCCACTTCAACATTTACAAGAACGGCGATATGGTTGTGCCGGACCTGTTCGCCCGCGTCACGCTGATGGATCGCGGAAACAACATCATTGCGAACCTTGGAGACGATTCTCAAAGCGACTACATGGAGACTCGTAAGCTGTCTCGCGATCACTTCAAACCCGGGAAGTTTGTCTGCCCGCACGGCGCGTGTTTCGATCATGACGGCAACATTTATGTAGTCGAGTGGGTCGAAGTCGGCCGAGTGAGCCGGTTGCAAAAAGTCGCGTGACCAGATTTGTAGTTACGCTTGCTTTCGCTCTACCCGCTCTCGCAGCACAGTTTGAAACCGACGTCGCACCTGTCTTCCAGCAGTACTGCGTAAAAT
>JBAUUG010000309.1:0-7831 GCA_049582585.1 Bryobacteraceae bacterium
CCCTGATGTAGTGGTAAATTTTCGGACAACTGACCACTTGCCTAATTTTCGAACAGAAGTGGAAACTCTTTGTTCGTTGCGATACTGGTCAGCCGATCATCCCGACCGCAGTTTTACACGGATGGAAAACTGGAAGTGGCCAAACGTCGGGATCATCACAGCCGATCCTCGTACTTACCATCCCGATCTTTAAGTGGTCGCCTGCCCATGCAGGGTTTGTCTCAAAAATGGTGAGTTTCGCTCTTAGCGCCGCCCGCGCCGTCGTGGACCTGTGCCGCGCCCACCATCTGACCGATTGCCCATACGGTTGTTTTTCGGCGCTCAATGTTCATAGCACTTTCTCTTTCTACCCAGCAGCGAAACGCCGCAAACTACACATTGGCCCATATGCTTATTTAATCGGATGATGGCCGATGCTGCGCGGCGCTGAAATACGCTTGCTCGTCCCCGCCTGATTTCGTAGGCTGGAGAGCATGGAAGTGCAATTCACCCCGGACGTGCAAGCGAAGCTGGACCAGATGGCGCAGGCCACTGGACGCCGCAGCGACGAGCTTGTCCAAGACGCCGTAATCGGCTTCTTCGATGAATTGGCTTTCACGCGCGAGATGCTTGAACGCCGCTATCACGACCTCGAAACCGGACGGGTGCAGCCAATTGAAGGCGAAGAAGCCTACCGCCGCCTGATGGCGAAAACGGAAGAGCGCCGCCAACGTCCCGCATGAGCGGATTCGCGCTTCACCCCGAAGCTTACGACGATATCGATCAAATCCGCGCCTACATAGCCGAGGACAACCCCGACGCCGCCGACCGTATGGTCAATGAAGTTTTCGACCGCATCCGGCTCTTGGCGCAGCTTCCAAATCAGGGATTTCGTCGCCCTAGCTTTACTTCCCTGCCCTTGCGCTTCGTTGCTGTCCGCGAATACCTGATTGTCTACGCTCCCGAACGAAATCCCTTATGGGTTGTCGCCGTCATCCATGGACGCCGCAGCCCGCGCGTCATCGCTGCTCTACTTAGAGGCCGCGAGTAGCCGCGTTACAGGGATACCGATAACCTGAAATCGATATACCGCGTCCATGACCCTCGATCAGAAAATTCAAGTATGGGTGGCAATTGGGACATGGCTTTCTAGCATCGGAACCATTGCCGCTGTAATTGTCGCGCTGTATCTTGCCCGACGTGGCGAGGAAGTGCGCCTCAATGTCGAGGTTGGTCTGATGCAGGTTGTTATGGGCGATGGAACTCCTTTTCAGGAGCATGTCGGGATAAATGTCACGAATTTGGGAGAGCGCCCCGTTACCGTCAACACCGTTGGTTGGGCTATCGGCAAAGGCAAAAAGCGGGGTTTTGCAATTCAGCCTTTGAATAGTCCTCACTCCGCGCAGTATCCGATTGAGCTTGCGCACGGCAAAAGCGCCAGTTTTTTGGTGTCGTTCGACGTAATGCCGGATTGGAAAAGACAGTTTGCAACCGGCTTCGTAAAAGACCTTTCTGACAAATCCCTCAAGACGCTCGTTGCACAAGTTCATACATCGCTCGGGAAAACCTTTGATGCTCACCCCCGGAAAGATCTCCTCGATGCATTGAGGGAATTTCGGAGGTAAGCTCGTTTCAAAAAGGGTCCTCTGTGCCATACGTCAGAAACGCTTAATTATGTTCTGGCGACATGAGAGACTTCGGAAAGTGCCAAACCAAAGCGATTCATTACTTAACGAGTACCTTAAACTCTCCGAAGCCGCCGCCGCGATCATACAGCAAATCGAGAATGAGCCAGCCTCGGAACGCCGCCGAGAACTTTTAAAGCAGCTAAAAGAGAATGACGAAGGCCGCGAGCATATTGCCCGAAAACTTTTTCCCCAGCCGTGACGCTGGAACCGTTTCACAAAGGGTAAGTTTTGCACCGTCGATTTTGTGCATGGTATAGGTGTCCGATGTTTGCCGTTGTCCATCTCGCCCGCTGAAAATTTAAAATCAGGCGATTGGCTTCGCCACGAACGAGCAGCCCCATGCACGTCTTGACGGGATGATGCACCGGCACGCAATCCGTTAGCTCACGAAAAGCTCTTGCACCCGGAAAGCAGGTAATCACCACCATCAGCTTCACTGTGACTCCGCGCTGCACTGTTTCGCAAAGGGTCCTTTGTGGGAGGCGAAAACGCCACTTGTTGAAGACGACAGCTATACGTTAAGAGCATCGTAATTCAACGTGCCAGCGGAATTGTTACACTGCTGGACGTAGCCGGTAATCCGTTGTCCCCAGCTTTGGACAAGAACGGATAATCTCGCTTGCGCGGCATTCCAGCTCACTAAGTTAGCGACGCGTAGGGTCGAACAATAGTTCCCCACAGCCGAGGTGATTTCCACTCCAGATTCCCCCCAATCTGAGGTCATGCAGTATAAACGAGTGGTTCCGGGAGCCTGATTTGGAAAGAGGGAGCCGCCCACAGGCCCTTCAAATTGGTAACCATTCAGAGCGTTCGCCTGAACTGTTGAGTAAAAGTGATCGACGCCTGTAACAGGATTCATGTACCGGTAAAGGGGTACGCTATTTGGTTCGTTCGGGGGAGCCAAATAGAATCCAACGCCTTCGGCTTGCCATCCTAGCCTTTGAACGAGGCCCTCGCCGTTGGGATCTGTGGTGAAGAAATGAAGACCGTTGATCGGATCGGAGAACCTATAAATAGGAATAGACCCGGCAGGCGGATTCGGGAAGTACGCCCAGCCCGTTATTTCCGCCACCCCCCAATTCCCGTTGGGACCGCCGTACTGGTCGGTTGGTCGCAGATTGTTTTTTTCGGCTTCTGAAGCTGTCCAATGAAAAGGCATGAGAGTCTCTAAGCGTCCTGAGAAGGATGAGAATAGTTTACACATCTCCAGACCTCATTGTTCTTTCATAAAGGGTAAGTTCCGAGAGGATTCTCGAGGGTCCGTCAATAAAGGGCTTGCCAGTCCCGAAAGGCTGTCCCACAGTGAGGCATGAAATCCCGACCCATCGTTTACGGCTATGCGCGGGTTTCAAGTGACGACCAGAAAGCCGACATGCAACGCGCCGCTTTGCGGAAAGCCTGATGCACGACGATTTCTACTGACAAGGAAATATCGGGAGCCAGTACTAACCGCCCTCCCCCTGCTCCGATGTTTGAAGAACCTCAAACGCGGCGACACGCTCACCGTCTTAGGACTTTTGCAGGTCAAGCAGCGCGTAGCGCGAAACCAGGTGCAACGCGTGAAGCCGCCCTTCTTGGGGGCAATAGCGGCTAAAAGCTCATTCATGCGCCTTCAGGCATGCCACGGCCGATGCGTATGCACGAGCGCTCTGGCTGGTTTCCATCGCAAAATTAACTGTCGATATCGCAGCCGGGGACAGACCGCTCTCTCCACAGAGGGCGAGTTTCGCGTTGCTAAGGTAAACGGAGTGCTGATCGTTTTCGATTTGGACGGCACGCTCATTGATTCCGGCAAAGATCTCGCGGTCTCAATGAATGCGACTCGCGAGCAGTTCGGGATGCCGCCGCTGGACCCGAAACTGATCTATTCTTACGTCGGAAATGGCGCGGCGGTTCTGGTGCGGCGCGCCTTGGGCCCAGATGCGCCCGAGCCGTTGGTTAACGAGGCGCTTGCGTTTTTTCTAAAGTTTTATCGCGTCCATGCACTGGAACACACGCGGCTTTATGCGGGAATTCGCGAGACGGTTGAAGAATTATCTGGAGCGGGACATCGGCTCGCTGTGCTGACGAATAAGCCGGTGCGGATCAGCACTGACATAATCGGGGCGCTAGGGCTGGCGCAGCAATTCATTCGGATCTACGGAGGCGACAGCTTCGCGAGTAAGAAGCCCGACCCGGTGGGCGTCTTGACTTTGATGTCGGAAGCGAACGCGGCGCGTGAGGAGACTCTGGTGGTTGGCGACAGCGGGGTGGACGTGAGGACCGCGCGCAATGCGAACGTGCGCGTTTGCGGAGTAATGTGGGGTTTCCAGCCGGAGGCGTTTGAGATAGATCCGCCGGATGTGCTGATTAGGGAACCGAGTGAGTTGTCGATCGTTATTGCCGGAACACGATGGGCGTGAAAGAGATGCTGATGTCTCGCGTGATGGGGTGAGCCATGGCGAGAACGTTGGGGAAATCCGGAAGCGAAATGTTGTTGTCTTGCAGACGGGTAGGGTCGCCTACGAAGGATGCCGAACCATCGCGAACGGCGTAGTCCGTAATGTGTCCGTGACCATCCAGGCTGAGGGTCAGAACGATAGCGGAACGAAGCTGCAGCGGGACCAAGTTGGCGTCTGTATGGTCGGAATATACGACGGGCACTTCATACGTCACGCCTCGGGTGCTGGTGCCGATACTGAACGCCAAGGTCGCAAAGAGGAGAAGACTCGAAAGGAGTCCGCCGGTGGCTGGGATGGTGAGAGGCCGCAAGATCTGATCTAGGCGGAGCTTGCATCGGTTCCAAAGGCGCTCGAGACGATTTTCGGCAATCGTCTTCGATTCCCGGGAAGCAATGACCAGCAGGTGCGTTTTTAAGCCAGCCGGGGCACGGGGTTCGCGCAACTCCATCAGCGCTGAACGGACGGATGCCACTTGTTGAACTTCGAGGGAACAGGAGAGACAATTCTCCAGGTGTGCCGCGACTCGGGAACGCTCACGGGCACGCAGCCTTCCGTCAACGTAATCGGTACTGCGGCGCTTTATGAAGAAGCAAGTCATGGGGTTTCCATTTTTTTCATATCACTAAGCCATTGCCTCGGCGAGACCCGGATCAGGCCGTTGGGTAAGCTCGCGGCGCAAAGCCTCACGGCCGCGCAGAATCCGCGATTTCACGGTACCGAGCGAGACCTGCAAGATCTCCGCTATCTCTTCGTAGCTAAGGTTCTGAACGTCCCGGAGCACCACGGCGGCGCGGAAGACGGGATTGATCCGCCCGAGCGCTTGCTCGATGAGGCTCCGAGTTTCACTATCGGCAGCTTGATCGTATGGCGACCGTCCGGGGTCAGCCGCCAGTTCAAGCAAGTTGGCGTGGTCTAAGCGCTCATCCTGCATGGGCACCTCGTGCCGGGAGTGGCGCGCGAACCAGCGGCGGCGATTGTGAGCTTCGTTCACCGCGATGCGATAGATCCAGGTTCTAAGGCTGCTCTGCCCGCGAAATGAATTGACGCCGCGAAAGACCTTCAGAAATACGTCTTGAACCACATCGCAGGCATCTGTCCGGTTACCGAGCAGACGATAAGTCAGGCTGTAGACCGGCTGCTCATAGCGCTCAATCAGCTCCTCGTAGGCGTCTTCAATGCCCGAGCGAAGTCCGCGTAAAATCCGGGCATCCTCTTCCGACACCCCGACTTGCGCGCCGGCCAGGATGGATAGATTGCTCAACATCGCTTGAACATCTTATCTAAAAGCGTGGCTGCCGACATCTAAGTAGACACCGCCGGCGGGCTTGAGGTTCCCTCGGCCTCGGAATCTTCGTCCGACTGCGCGAACAACTCAGGCAATGAGATCGAAATTTCCGGATTTGCCGTCACCAGCCGTTCCCGCACCTCACGGGCTCCATCAGTCGTGTAGCTGAAGGCGCTTCTTGTCTCCGGGTCGATGATCCACACGTGACTCACGCCGAATTCTAGATATTCCTTCGCTTTTTTTATTACTCGGCTCATCCGATCTTCAGGCGAGAGAATCTCGATGCAGAGGAATGGTGCAGAAGTCAAAACCGGCTCGGGACGTTGCTTCTTCAGCATGACGCAAACATCCGGGATGCGGAAGCGGGTTGGCGTAGTTCGGATGCGCAGTTCCGGAAGCACGCGAATCGGAAGAGTTCGCGCTAGTTCGTACATCATGCGCACGATGATGCCTTGGAGCATCGCATGCTGGAATTCACCCATGTTGCGCTCGATTACCTCTCCGTCAACGTAATCGCAATCCGGTTCATAGACGGTATGGAGGTACTCGTCAACCGGGATCGCGGTTGAAGTGGCCATAGCCCGACTATACGGCATTTTTTCTATTGAGCGGCGTTAGATTCGCAAACACGTTCGTAGTACGCCTCGTACTGGGGGATGATCAGGTCAGTGCAAAAGCGCGTCAGAGCGGTCTGGCGCGCCGCTTCCGAAACTCTGGAATGCAGGTTCTCATCGGTCAAAAGCTCGGTCAACCGGCCGGCTTGAGCTTCGATGTCACCTACAGGCTCCATAAAGCCATCGATACCGTGCGTGATCAGGTCGGGAACGCCCCCCGTGCGGGTCGCGACCGGGGGCACGCCGCAGGCCATGGCTTCGAGCGCGGCTAGACCGAAAGCCTCCGTTTCGCTGGGTAAGTGCAGAGCGTGCATTCGCGGAATCAAGCGCTCCATGTGGTCCTGCTTGCCCAAGAAGCTTACGTGCGCGTCGACGCCCAGGTCTCGCGCCAGGTGTTCGGCCGGGACGCGGTCAGGTCCGTCGCCGGCCATGACCAGATGAGCGTCGACCTCTTGCCGAACTTGGGCAAACGCGCGAATGCAATCGAGGACGCGCTTGACCGGGCGGAAGTTCGAGATGTGAAGGATGCGTTTTCTTCCCTTTCGCTGAGCTTCCTGGTCCGGCCGATACAGCGAGCAGTTCACGAAATTGTGGATCACCTCGATGGGGTTGCGAATTCCGAAGAAGTCGATGGTGCGGCGGCGCATGTATTCGCTAATGGTGGTGATTCCGTCCGAGCGCTCGATGGAAAATTTCGTGATGGGGAAATAGGACGGGTCCGCGCCGACCAGGGTGATATCGGTGCCGTGCAGCGTGGTGATGAAGGGCAGGGGGCGTCCGGTGGTCATCTGTTGCGCGAGCAAGGCCGAGATGGAGTGCGGGATCGCATAGTGGACATGAAGCAGATCCAGCCGATGCCGCTCCGCCACTTCGGCCATGCGCGAAGCGAGGGCCAGGGTGTAGGGCGGGTACTGGAAAAGCGGGTAAGTGGATACTTCCACCTCGTGATAGTAAACGCGGGGGGTGCCCGGATCAAGGCGAATGGGATTTGCATAGCTGATGAAGTGCACCTCGTGATTGCGGTGCGCGAGCTCCATGCCCAATTCGGTCGCGACTATTCCGCTGCCGCCGTAGGTGGGATAGCAGGTGATGCCGATCCGCATGGTTCCAGTATCGCCAGCTCTCTCACGGATTTCCTTCAATCAGCTTGTAGCGGCCCGCCTGAGCGTCTTTCTGGCGTGCTTGGGCGCGCAGGACGGTGAGGCGCTTTACCAAGACTTCAATTTCAGGGCTGGATGCGGAGGCCGGGCTGGCCCTCAGAGCGCGAATCAAATGGTAGATCGCGACCTGGTCGGAGGGGTCGGCGGCGAGCGTCGCACGGCACTGGGCGATGGCTGCCTTCGCATCACCCGATTCGAGGTAGAGGCGGCTCAAAACATCTCCGGCAAGCGAGAAATCGGGTTTCAGGCGGACAGCGGTTTTGGCCGAGGCAACGGCGCGCGCAAACTCGGGCGAGCCGGGCCGCGCCCCTTGCCGAGTTAAGATCTCAGCGAGCAAATAGTAGGAAAACGGATTGCGCGGTTCCCGCCGGATGTCTTCGCGCGTTTTCGCGAGCGCGGCGTCCAGATCGTCCGCCTGGAAATCGGCCAAAGCCTTCGCATCGGCGCCGGCGCTTTCCCGGGGATCGAGTTCTTCCGCTTTGCTGAAATCGGCATCGGCCTCGCGATACTGGCCTAGCTGCGCGTAGAGCACGCCGCGCGCTAGATAAAGCCTGGGTTCACGGGGGAGGCGCGCCAGCCCGGCATTCAGCATGTCGACTCCCACCGCAAAGGAATTGTGATCGAAGCAAAGAGCGGAAAAATCGAGATACAAATCGGGCCAGTC
>JBAUUG010000310.1:0-9332 GCA_049582585.1 Bryobacteraceae bacterium
CCTCTAAGTGGTTAGGATAACAACCGGCGATACTGAGGTCGGAGGGCGATTGTCACGTGCGTAACGCTTTCATTTGCCTGCTGTGCTTCGCTGGCGCCTCTTCTGCTCAGCAGAGTGTGACAATCCGAATCGATCCCGGCGAGACACTCGGCCCGATGAAGCCGGTGTGGGGCTATTTCGGCTATGACGAGCCGAACTACACGTACACCAACAACGGGCGCAAGCTGATTGGTGAACTGGGTGCGCTCGACGCGGCGCCAGTCTATATCCGCACTCACAACCTTCTGACAACGGGAGATGCCACGCCGGCTCTGAAATGGGGATCAACAAACGCCTACACGGAAGATGCAACCGGAAGGCCGATTTACGACTGGACGATTGTCGATCGAATCTTTGATACGTACCTCAACGCGGGCGCCAAGCCGTTTGTCGAAATCGGATTCATGCCGGAGGCTCTTTCGAGTCATCCGGAGCCTTACAAACATGATTGGCCGAAGACTAACATTTACACGGGGTGGTCGTATCCGCCCAAGGATTACCAGAAATGGAGCGAGCTGGTCTATCAATGGGCCAAGCACACGGCGAAAAAATACGGCGAGAGAGAAGCGGAATCATGGTATTGGGAGGTTTGGAATGAGCCCGACATCGGTTATTGGCACGGAACACCTGAAGAATACGACAAGCTATACGACTTTACTGCTGCGGCACTAAAAAGAGCGCTGCCGGGGGCGCGAGTGGGTGGGCCGGCAAGCACCGGGCCGGCAGGGAAGAATGCCGCTGAGTTCTTGAGGCAGTTTCTCAGGCACTGCGATCAAGGCGGCTCGCCGCTCGAATTCATCACGTTTCACGCGAAGGGGAGTCCGGAAATCGTGGACGGGCATGTGCGAATGGGCCTCGCGCGGAATTTGAAAGATGTCGAAGCTGGATTTGAGATCGTTAGCGAGTTTCCGAAGTTTCGGGATTTGACGATTATCTTGAGCGAGTCGGACCCGGAAGGCTGCGCCGCATGCTCAGCAAAAGAACATCCTCAAAACGCTTACCGCAATGGGCCTTTGTACGCATCTTACACGGCTGAGGCAGCAAGCAGAATCCTGGAGCTTGCGCAAAGGCATCAAGCGAACATCACGGGCATGCTGACCTGGGCTTTTGAGTTCGAGGACCAGCCGTACTTCGCCGGTTTGCGCACACTCGCGACGAACGGCATCAACAAGCCCATTCTGAATCTTTTCCGCATGGAGGGCATGGTGGAAGGCGCGCGTGTCAAGGTGGAAAGCAGCGGAGCTCTGGCGCTGAACGACATTCTGTCGAGGGGTGTTCGGCAGAACGCCGATGTGAATGCGATTGCCGCTAAATCTGGGCACAGTATCGCGCTTCTTGCCTGGCATTATCACGACGACGATATTGCTGGACCTGATATTCCCGTCACATTGATCGTCAAACGGGCACAGGATATGCCCGGACGCGCGTTACTGGAGCACTATCGAGTAGACGACCATCACAGCAATGCCTACTCCGAGTGGAAACAGATGGGATCGCCGCAGGATCCATCACCCGACCAATATTCAAAGCTGCAGGCGGCGGGACAGCTGCAGCTCCTCGATTCGCCACGTTGGGTATCGGCGACAGCGGATTCGTTCACGATCAACTTCGCCTTGCCGCGGGAATCTGTTTCCTTGATTGAGCTCAGATATTGATTCCCATCCGCCATAACACGAACCCGGCTGCCTGGCGAAAATAAAGCCAATGCAACTCGGTCGCGCTGAGCGATCCTGCCGCTGGCCGGGGCGAGCCGTAGACTTTAATTCCTTGCGCCTCGAGCAGCCGCTTCACGCGATAAATGTGATAACCGTCGCTAACGACTACGCAGGAATGGAGGTTCATACGGCGCATGATCTCGGCCGCGCCATCGAGACTCTGGGCCGTGGTAGAGCCCTCGGGCTCGACCAGGATCGCCTCGGAGGGCACGCCATGCTCGGCAAGATAGGCGCGGCCGACCTCGCCTTCTGTATAAGTGGGGTCACCCCCCGCGCCGCCGGTGGTGAGGATATAGGGCGCCAAACCTCTCAAATAGAGAAGAAGAGCGTGGTTCAGGCGGCCCTGGAGAACGGGCGACGGCCGGCCTCTATATTCAGCGGCGCCGAGAACAACGATGACATCGGCGGGTTGCGCCTCCTCGATATTTGACTGCCTCTCGATTTGCTTTGCGATAAAGAACAGGTAGGCTAGGAGCAGGAATGAGAGCAGGATTAGAACACCTGCAATGGCACGCTTCATGCGGCTGATTTCACCACCGGCACGTCAAGTTAGCTGAAATTTCAGTCTACGCCGTGCGGGACCGTTTACAGCCAGATCAATGCAGCTTACGAGCGTAAAGAATCCACTTCTGCAGAATATCCGCATGGCCGCTGCGGCGGGGCGGCTGACGGAGCAGGGACTGGTTGTCGCTGAAGGGCCTCATTTGTTAAAAGAGGCATTGCGGGGCGAGTGGCGGGTTGAACAGGTGCTCACGACCGCTGATGGCCGGGATCGATACACGAACTTGCTGCGAGGAGTGGACGCCGAAGTCCTCGAATTATCATCGCGCGCGTTTGCATCGATCGCGGCAACCGAGACCACACAGGAAGTCATGGCGCTGGTACGTCCGCGCGAGTGGTCCTGGGGAGATCTCATGAGTTCGTCCACGCTGCTTGTCGCTCTTGACGGCATTCAAGATCCTGGAAATGCTGGAACTATCGTGCGATCGGCTGAGGCTTTCGGCGCCGCGGGTGTGATCTTCTTAAGAGGCTGTTCGCGCGTGTCGAACGGGAAACTGCTGCGCGCCACCGCTGGCTCCATTTTTCGCATGCCCTTTCTCGAAGAGGTTACGCCGGGTTTTTTTGTTGAGCAGATTCGGCGATTTGGATTGACACTGTATGCGCTGGCAGCCCAAGCAGAAACCAGCCTGACCGACGCGGACTTTCGAGGCGCCTGCGCCTTAGCGGTGGGGAATGAAGCCAGAGGTCTTTCGCCGGAACTTGTGCCTCAAGCCAACGCCATCTCCATCTCGACGGCGAAAGTGGAGTCACTGAACGCTGCGATTGCCTGTTCTATCGCGCTTTTTGAGGCGCAACGGCAGAGAAATAAACGTGAGCCTATTTGATACCGCGCCGTTGCCCGGAGACGAGCAGGCGGAATCGCTGGACCGGCCGCTTGCCGATCGCATGCGTCCGCTGAGCTTGGAGGAGTATGTCGGCCAGGAGCACGTTCTTGGCCGCGGCAAGCCGCTTCGCGTACAAATTGAGAGCGCTCACCTGACCTCGATGATCTTGTGGGGTCCGCCGGGATCGGGCAAGACAACGCTGGCGGCAGTCATCGCACGGCAAAGCCGGTCGGAATTCATTCGATTCAGCGCGGTCCTAAGCGGCATCAACGAAATAAAAGCGGTTATGGCCGATGCGCGGAAGGCCAAGCGCATGGGGCGAAAAACCCTGCTGTTCATAGACGAGATTCATCGCTTCAACAAAGCCCAGCAGGACGCGTTTCTGCCCTACGTTGAGCGGGGCGACGTCGTTCTGATCGGCGCGACCACGGAAAACCCGTCCTTTGAGGTGGTCTCCGCTCTGTTATCGCGAACCAAGGTGTACTCGCTTCAGGCGCTTGGGACCTCGGAGATAGTGGTGCTGCTAAAGCGGGCGCTCGACACGCCGTATCGCGGTTTAGGCCATCTAGGATTAAAGATCACAGACGATTTGCTCGATGAGATTGCCGTAGCATCGAGCGGCGATGCGCGGGCGGCGCTAAACACTTTGGAGATTGCAGCGGACTTAGCACAAGAAGGAACGATCGACCGGCAGGCTGTGGCGGACGCCATGCAGCGAAAGGTGCTGCTGTATGACAAGTCAGGAGAGGAGCACTACAATCTCATTTCCGCGCTTCACAAATCGGTACGGTCAAGCGATGCAGATGCGGCCCTGTATTGGTTGGCGCGAATGATGAAAGCAGGGGAGGACCGGCTCTATTTGGCCAGGCGGCTGGTGCGTATGGCTATCGAAGATATCGGCTTGGCTGACCCGCGCGCCGTGGAACAATCGATTGCCTGTATGCAGACGGTACATTTTTTGGGCATCCCGGAAGGAGATCAGGCCCTCGCTCAATTGGCTATTTACCTGGCGCTTGCGCCGAAGTCGGATGCAGCGTTTCAAGCGCTGAACAGGGTAAATGAAACTATCGAGAGCACGGCGGCGCCCCCTGTACCCCTGCACCTACGGAACGCCCCTACGCCCCTGATGAAACAGATGGGTTACTCAAAAAGGATACAAGCACGCACACAAAGAAGAAGACGCGGTTACCGACATGCAATGCCTCCCTGATTCGTTGTTGGGCCGAGTCTATTATGAGCCGGCAGCACGCGGGTTTGAACGGGAGTTGGGTGAGCGCCTCCAGCAGCTGAAGAAGAGGCGGAATAAAGGCGAATCGTCGGCGGATTAAACAAGATGAGCAGTCATTGTGTAAGCTTAAAGATCGGAGCGTTCAAACTTTGTCCGAAAACACGCTGGTTATAGGCAGGCGCGGAGAAGCTGCGGACGCGGGCGCTGCCGAGCGGCGGAGATCGAGCCGCTTTCCTATCGAGCGCGAACTACGTTACAAGACTTTAAATCAGCGCTCAGAAATTCTTGCGGGCGCCGGCAAGACCCTGAATATCAGCAGTTCCGGCGTGCTTTTCACGTCAGATCACGATTTGCCGGTAGGCACGCGTCTCGAGGTCTCAATTAGCTGGCCTGCCCAATTGAATGAAAAATGCTTGTTGAACCTTGTGGCGCGAGGACGCATCACGAGACATTTAAAGGGTCAGCTGGCGCTTCAAATTCAGCAATACGAATTCAGAACTCAGAGCCGTCCGGGCAGCCCTCAGACAAGTCGATAAGTATTATTGCGCGAGTCTTTGAAAAATTAAACGCAGCGGCTCCTCATTGGGGGATATGGACGCACCGCAGGCTTTCAGTCGAGTCTGCCACGCCTTCTCAGCAAGGCCGAGGACGTTTTCGGCGGTCTCGTTTGTGACGCTCGCGGGGATGGTGCCCGTCAGCACGTTATTTGCCGATATCAGCAATTCTTCTGTCGCTTCCGAGTCGAGTGCCGGATGACTCGCGATACACTCTTCGAGATCGGACCGCGTCCGATCCAGAATCCGTAAACTACGCTGATATTTCTCCATTGAAGTAAGCTTCCGCGGCGTCGGGTCGAGCGCCATCAATGTGCTCGACAACTGCAATTTATGCCGAATTGAATCGTCATCCGGTTTTTGGGTTGCGGCGTCTGCAAACGCTTCATGGGCCGCGCGGTATTCGCCCCGTTGGAGTTCTGCTTCGCCTAACCCCACATGCGCAGCCGCATCCTTTGGATTTTGCTTGATTAGCGCCCAATATTCATCCACCGCGCGCGATGGTGAGCCGGCTGCCAGAAATAGCTGCGCGATCGGCCGTTCCAGGGCCGGAGTATTTCGCGTTTGCTCCTGCAATGGAAGCAGTTCAGCCAGCAATTCCTGCTGCTTTCCTTTGCCCGCCAAAAAATCGGCCAGTTCCATCCGCACTGCTATTTGATGCGCGATTGCATCGCTGGGCCATTCTCCATAGATCGCTCGATGGTAGTACGATTCTGCTTCCGCGATTCTCTCCTCCGCGATCATCAGATGCGCCGCCAGTAAATTTGCGCGGCCATCGTTCGGCTCCTCGTCAAGAAGTTCGCGCATCAGAAGATCCGCTTGATCGCGCTTCCCGGCGGCGATTAGCGCGTCAGTGAGTTCGAGCTCGTATTCCGTGTTCCCGCGCTCGAGCGCGTGCGCTTTACGAAAAGCTTCCACCGCCTCATTCGTTTTTCCGGCTCGCCGCTCAACCAGTCCATCCAGGTACGATCGCCGGGCGAGTTGCTCCACCGCAGCCTCTTGGGCGCTTGCCAAGAACTTATCAAACGTGGCCAAGCCGGCAATCACCAGAGCTATGGTCAGTGTCAGAGCCAATCTGGATGCGCCGAGGGTGCTCATCTCGCGGCGGCAGGAGTTGGCTCGCCACCGAGACCGTATGTCGAGAGGATCCCGCTCAGCGTCACAACACCCTTCATTTCGCGGATGTTCGCGCGGCTCACCACGGGCACCACATCCACTCCGTTATTGCGCATCTGTTCGAGCGCGTAACTCAGAGGATGATCCGCGTGAACGTACGGATATCGGCCGTTGTTTTTGATGAGATCCCGGATGGTGCTAGGCGCCGGATCTGAGGTGTCGATTTGGTGGCTGCTGATTACACCTCGCAGTTGGCCGTCCTCCCCGACCGGCCAAGACGTGCACTTCTCCTCGCGGAAGCGCGCTTTCGCCGCATCCACCGTCGCGTCCATCGGAAGCGGATCCACGCCGCTCTGCATGACTTCACTTGCCCGGATTCCGGCCAGCTCGTCTCGCGATTCGCCCGTCGGAAGATAAACACCCTCCTGCAGTGCCAGCGCCTCATAGATCGGCTCGTGCTGGAGCTGTTGCGAGATGAAAAAGCTGATCAGATTCGAAATCATCAGAGGCACGATGATGGAATAATCGCGCGTCATTTCGAAAATCATGATTACTGAAGTAAGCGGCGTGCGCACAATGCCCGCGAAGGCCGCTCCCATGCCGACCAATGCATAGGCTCCGGGGTTTGCCGTTACGTGCGGAAGCAACGCATGCGCGACGCTGCCAACTGTTCCGCCGACCATCGCGCCGATGAAAAGGCTTGGCCCGAAAATGCCGCCCGCATTGCCGGATGAGTAACACACGGGTGTGGCGATTATTTTCATAACGGCAAGTAATGCGACTGTCTTCACCGGAAAATCGCCGCCCAGCACGTGATCTACATAGTCGTATCCCACGCCCAGCACTTCGGGAACGAATAAACCAAACAGGCCCATCAAAATGCCGCCGGCGGCAGGTTGAAGCCAGACGGTCGACTTCGGCAGCCCTCTAAACCAAACTCGCAGCTTGAGCAGCAGTTTCACAAAACAGACGGAAGCGAGTCCGCCGACCACGCCAAGAATCGCGTAAATCCCAAACTCCAGAGGATTCACCAGCTGCCAGGCGGGCGTGTGAAACAAAGGCTCATCGCCTAGAACAAGGTGCAACACCATCCAAGACGTTGCTGAGCTCAGTACAACCGAACCGAGGACAGGAGCATGCAAATTACCCAGAATCTCCTCGAGCGAAAACAGAACCGCGGCGATGGGCGTATTGAATGCCGCTGCCAGCGCAGCCGAGCAGCCCACCGGAACCAGCGCTTTCAGATTGGATTTGCTCAATCCGAAACGTCTGCCGAGCACGGAGGCAATTCCGGCGCCCATTTGCACCGACGGCCCTTCACGGCCAAGCGCGACGCCACAGGCGAGTGTGATTGAACAGCAAACGAACTTCCCTACCACGGTCCGCAGCGAAATATATCCTTCTTGAATGAAGAGCGCGAACTTTGCTTGAGGAATGCCGCTCCCTCGTGCGTTCGGGAAGTACCGGAAGAGCAAATATCCGCTGACCAACGTACCTGTGAGTGGGACCAGCATCCGACGCCATACAGCCGCGCCCGGTGGATACATACGCGCGGCGAGGCGTCCGGTCAAAAGGATGAACGCGACAACTGTGAGTCCTACGATCACGCCGATGACCAGGCTCAGCAGCATCGTGAGCTGATCCTCGCGCTTGGCGAATCCCGTCCAATTCCGCAGCTTTGCCCGAACAGATGCGTTTGCCGTCACTTTTTAATATTTGCAGAGGGGGCACCGGTCAGTCATCCCACAAGGATCAATCACCCTGCTTGGTGGGCTAACATGACAGTGTTGTGCGCCGACGCCTCGCCTTTGCTGCCGCCGCGCTGGGTCTGCTCATTCTATTGGGGCTTCTGGTATGGCAGGGCTCCTTCAGCTTTTCATTCGCTCCTTCAGATTTGCGCGAGACCTTGCTCTTATGGGCGGTTTCAACACTCATTTTCCTGCTAACAGTGGTGCTCACCTTTATGCTCTTCCGAGCTTGGGTGAAGCTGTATATCGATCGGCAGCAGAAGAGGGAGGGGTCACGGATCCGATCCAAGCTGTTGATCGGGGCTCTTGCGCTCACGGTGGCCCCGACTCTATTTTCAGCGCTGTTCAATTACGCCGTCCTGAACCGCACGCTTGAGAAATGGTTCACTCAACCCGCGCGGGGCATCGAGATGAAGGTCCAGGATCTGGACAAATCGTACAGAAAAGAAGCACAAGGACGAGTTCAGGCAGAGACGGACCTGATCAGCGTACTGCCGCAAACGCGCCAAGCTGCCCAAAGCGGCCTGATCGATGCTGCGTTTTTCCGCGATCTATCCAAACAACGTGGTATTCGCCGGATCATTCTGATGCGGCAAACGGGTGTTTCGTTGCCGCTCTACGAACAGGCGAGCGATGCAATGGCACCCTTGCTGCAAGCGACGGCAGACGTGATGGATGGCGGCAAAAAGTTAGGGACGATCAGCGTGACTTCAGCGTTGAGCAGCGATCTCTCTTTGAAAGAGGATGCCATTCAGCGTTTCATGGATGAACAAAAGCGCTTTGCCGGGCGGAAGAAGTTCTACCATGACACTTATTTCTTGCTGATCTGCCTGCTCACGCTATTCGTGCTTTTCTTCGCCGCTTGGTCCGCGCAAATTCTGTCGCGTCAGATCAGCGTACCGATATCGGCGCTTCTGGGCGCGGCGCAGGAAGTACGGCGCGGGAACCTATCGTATCGGGTGCGGGTGAATGCAATGGATGAATTGGCCACGTTAGTCCGCGCATTCAATGAAATGACCAGCGCTCTGGAGGGGAATGCGAAGGAACTTGAAGCACGGCGGCGGTTCACTGAAGCGATTCTCGAAAGCATTCCGACCGGCGTGATCTCGGTCTCGGCGGATGAGCGAATTGAGCGCGTGAACCGGGCTTTGGCAGCAATCTTTTCGCCTGGGGTTACGTCATCCGCGAAACGGCTCCAGGACCTGTTTTCAGGGGATGACTTGGCTGAAGTGCGATATCTGTTGAAACGCGCGCGGCGGACTGGCGCTGCGGCGTGCCAGCTTGAGATGCAGCGCCCCTCTTCCGTGCTGCACCTGGCCATTACGGTCGCTTCGCTCGAGGAGCAACGGGGCTTCGTCCTGGTTCTGGAAGACACCAGCGATCTCTTGCGCGCTCAAAAGGCAGCAGCGTGGCAAGAAGTCGCTCGGCGCATTGCTCATGAAATCAAGAACCCTTTAACGCCTATATCGTTAAGTGCCGATCGCATTGCGCGCCAACTGCTGAGACTTCCGCTACATCGGGATGTTCGAGCCATTCTCGAGGAGTGT
>JBAUUG010000311.1:0-15509 GCA_049582585.1 Bryobacteraceae bacterium
CCCCTGGCACATTCACAAGGAACAATGATTTGGATACGAATCGCCGCCGCTTCATTAATTCTCTAAGCCGAACCGCGCTTGTACTTCCCTTCACCGACCTACTCGCTCTAGCACGGCAGCAAGCTAAACTCCCCGGGCCCATTGAACGCAGCTACGATGCTAAGCCGATGCCCCCTCCGAAAGGTCCAAAGTCTCCCATCGAAGGCACCCCTCTCGGAGTCACATTCATCGATGTCGTGAAACAGTCGGGCTTGGCCGTGAAAACGATCTATGGTGGCGAAGGCAAGAACAAGTATCTTCTGGAGACTACCGGTTGTGGACTGGCCTTCTATGATTACGACAATGATGGCTGGCTCGATGTTTTTCTGGTGAACGGTTGGCGTCTGGAAGGCTTCCCCGCCGGTCAGGAGCCGCACTGCCATCTGTTCAAGAACAACCGCGACGGTACCTTTACCGACGTCTCAAAAGGGTCGGGCCTGGAGCATCGCACCGGATGGGGGCAGGCCTGCTGCGTCGGGGATTACGACAACGATGGGCACGACGATCTGTTTGTCACCTATTACGGCCAGAACGCTTTATATCGCAATAACGGGAACGGCACGTTCACCGATGTCACGCAGCAGGCCGGTCTGACACAACCCGGTCCAAAAACACGCTGGAATACGGGATGCACGTGGCTAGATTACGACCGCGATGGCTATCTGGATTTGTTTGTCGCGAACTATGTCGATTTCGATTTGAAAACCGCGCCCCCGCCCGAAGCCGGGCCATGCACTTATAAAGGATTGCTGGTGGCCTGCGGACCGCCGGGCCTGCCAGGCGGGAAAAACATTCTCTACCACAACAACGGCGATGGAACGTTCACCGACGTCAGCGAGAAATCGGGCATTCTGAATACCGCCGGAACATACGGGTTGAGCGTGGCCGCATCCGATCTCGACAATGATGGCTGGACCGATATCTACGTCGCCAACGATTCCAGTACCGCCACTCTGTATCAAAACCAGAAGGACGGCACGTTCAAAGACATCGCCATCGAATCCGGCGCGGCCTTGTCGCCTGAAGGGAAACCGCAGGCCGGAATGGGAGTCTCTATTGGCGATTACAATCGCGACGGCAACCTGGACGTTGTGAAGACCAACTTTGCCGGCGACACCGATTCACTCTATACCAACCTGGGCGACGCTACCTTTGAAGATCGTACCTATCCCAGCGGTCTCGGGGTCAACACTCGCCTGCTTGGCTGGGGTGTCGGCTTCTTTGATATGGACAACGACGGCTGGCTCGATCTGTTGATGTCGAATGGCCATGTCTACCCGGAAGTTGACAAGTCGAAAGCCGATCTGAAATACGCCGAGCATAAGTATCTATACCGCAATCTGCAGAACGGGCGTTTTGAAGAAGTCACCGAAAAAGGCGGACCGGGAATTATGGAGAATGCTCCGGCCCGCGGTTGCGCCTTCGGAGATTACGACAATGACGGCGATATCGATGTCGCGGTCAACTGCGTAAACGCGATTCCGCAGCTTCTCCGCTGCGATTCCACTCTCAAGCGCAACTGGATCAAAATCAAGCTGGTCGGCGTTAAGGCGAACCGCACCGGCATTGGCACTCGGGTGATTGTTACGGCCAAAACGAAGCCCGGCGCGCCGACGCCGCTGGTGCAAATGGATGAGCTTCGGAGTGGAGGCAGCTATTTTTCGCAAAATGATCTACGCATGCACTTCGGGCTGGAGCAAGCGAAAAAAGTGGACTCCGTCGAAATCCGCTGGTTAAGCGGGCAGGTGGATCGCCTCAAGGACCTGGATGTAAATCGCCTCTACGTAATCCAGGAAGGCGGTAAGATCTTGAGCGCCGAAGAGCTGCAACCCGCGAAGTCAATCTAGTGTCCTGTCGTAGTGAATCCGTTAGCATACGTCTGCTCCTCCTAGCATTCCTCTCATTGCCCCTGATCTGTCATTGCGAAGAAGCCTGTCCGTGGCTAAACGCCGGAACAGCCGCGGGCGTCCTGGGCGGCGCGGTCAAAACATCGGTGACGCACGACAAAAACAAGGACGATGGTGTCTGCGAGTTCATTCGAGAACAGGATTCCGCCGCCGCGGCATTACGAATAGAAGTCCGAACCATGCTTGCGCCCAAGGCTGAATTTCCATCCTTCGCGGCGCGATGCGGCGCCGCTCCAGCGCCGATCAAAGCCATCGGCAATGAAGCCGTCGCATGCAAGTTAGACGGAACAAACGGCGCGTTCACCGCACAGATCGTAAGCCGAGTCCGAGATCGCGCCTTCCTTGTTTCGGTTACAACAAACGATCGGTCGATTGCGAAACCCGCGCTTGAGGGAAAATGCCGAAGCGTGGCCGAGCAGGTCGCCGGCGCTCTATTTTGAGAGTCTCCCGTTCCTACACTGCCCAGCTGAAATCGCGAGTGATGTGCTCGGCGGATGCGTCTCCATCCTGAAGTCGCATCAATTCCAGCCGCAGAGCATCCACCAAGGCCCGCCAGCTGGCGTCGATCACGTTGCCGGAGACACCCACGGTCGTCCAGCTTCTTCGGTGGTCGCTCCACTCCACCAATACGCGAACCTTCGACGCCGTACCACCCCGCGCGCCCAGAACGCGGACTTTGTAATCGGTAAGCCGCACGCTGGTGATCGCCGGGTAAATCGAGGCTAGACACCGCCGCAGGCAAATATCCAGAGCATGCACCGGCCCCTCGCCGGTGGCCGTGCAGGAATGGACATCGTCGCCCACCCGCAAAGTTACGCTCGCTGTAGTGACCGTCTCGTCACTACCCGGCAGCCGAAGCGGATTGCTGCTCTGTAATTTGGTTGAGACCTCATAGCCCACCACCGCAAAGGGGTGAAATTCGGGATGCGCCGCCTCCCGCACAAGCAATTCGAACGTACCCTCCGCGGTTTCGAAATCGTAACCTTCGTGCTCCATGCCCTTCACGCGATGCAGCAACTCTCGACGCGCGGTGTCCGTGAGGTGCTCTTTCAGCCCCAGCTGCTCCAGCTTGTAAGTGATGTTGCCCCGCCCCGACAGGTCGCTTAACAGGACGCGCTGCTGATTGCCCACCGTCTCCGGTGGAATGTGCTCGTAAGTTGCGGCGTCTTTCAAAACGGCGCTGACGTGAACGCCGCCTTTGTGCGCGAACGCGCTTGCGCCCACAAAGGGCTGTTCACGGCGTAAGGGCAGATTCGCCAGCTCCGCTACAAAACGCGCGACGCCCGCCAGATTCTTGAGGTTCTCGGCGCCGATCGTTTCGTAGCCGAGCTTTAGCTCCAGGTTCGCCAATACTGAGCAAAGGTTTGCATTCCCGCAGCGCTCGCCATAGCCGTTGACGCAACCTTGGACGTGCGTGGCCCCTGCCTCCACCGCTAGCAGTGTGTTAGCCACCGCCAGCTCTGAATCGTTGTGGCAGTGGATCCCGAGCACTCCCTGAAAGCGCGCCCGGACTTCCCGAACGATTTCAACCAGCCGATTCGGCAGCGCGCCGCCGTTGGTGTCGCACAGACAAAGTACGTCCGCGCCCGCAGCCTGAGCAGCCTCAAGCGTACGCAGCGCAAAACCCGCATTCGCATGGTAGCCGTCGAAGAAATGCTCCGCGTCATAGATCACCTCTCGACCGTGGTCTTTCAGATACGAGATGGTTTCCGAGATAATCTCAAGATTCTGCTCTTCCCTTATGCCGAGCGCTCGCTGCACGTGAAAGTCCCAGGTCTTGCCGAAAATCGAGACCACGGGCGTTTCTGCCGCTAGCAGAGCCGCGACGTTCGCATCTTTCTCCACTGGATTCTTCGCGAAACGAGTAGCTCCGAATGCAGTCAGTTTCGCGCGTGTCAGCTTAAGCCGGCGAGCTCGCTCGAAAAATTCTTTGTCCTTCGGATTTGATCCGGGCCAGCCGCCCTCAATGTAATCAATCCCAAGCTCATCCAGCTTCTGCGCGATCAGCAGTTTATCGTCAACCGAGAAGGATACCGATTCACCCTGCGCGCCGTCCCGAAGCGTCGTATCGAATGTGAAGATCTTCATAAATAAATCAATTCCCAAAACCCTGCTAAAACCAAAAGGCCACCGCTGGATTTCCCCCGCCGGTGGCCTCTAATAATCGTCTTTGATAGAAGAGGTCTCAAGCGGGGCCGCTAATGGCCACGCTAATGATAATGCCGCTCTGGATAAGAAGGAGCATCAGACCTTAGAAGCTCATTATACGGTATCCGCCAAGCTCACCGTTCATGTCCGCCGGCCAGCATCTTCTTCAAAAACACAAATTGGCCGAGATGATAGGAATTATGCGTTGCCACCAGCAGTGCCTCTCTCAGCAGCGTCTGGCCATCCCCGTGCTCGAACGGCTTGAATAAGTCTTGCTGTACATCCTGTATCAAATCGCTCAATCCCTGGGCATCCTTGCGGAACGCATCTATGCTCTCATCCCAAGCGGCCGTGCTCGGCGGGATTGCAATTGGCGGCCAATATCCTTCAGGCCACTTCGGCGACTTATAATTCGGGTCGCGCGAAAACTCCAGAATGTCGCGTTGCGCGATGCGCATATGCTCGAGCAATTGCCACGCGGAATGTGGAGCGCCCGCCGCTTTACTGCCCCGAAGATCCATTGGGAAATCCCCGACGGCCGAATCGAAATTGATATGCGATTGGCCATCGCGCATTGCGGCCACTAGCAGCGCGCGCAGGGTTGCATCAGATTCGTTGTTGCGCATCCCACAAGTCTATCGAGAAAATCCTTCCAGTCAAATCGGCGATGTAACCGTGGCCTTTCGCTCGAGCTTGCCCCAGCCCACCAGGCGGCCGCGAATCGCGAACAGAATGCTCTTCCCAAGGACGTAAAGCATGAGCTGCCGATAATAGATTGTCTGAAAGAAGAGCAGCGCGAGATCCCAGGGCGGCAATCCTTCGAGCGCGTAAGCGAGAAATCCCGTGAGCAGTTCGAGTACGAAGAAGGCTAGATAGTACAGTAAAACAATTCTCCACTCACCCGCGAATAACGAAAGAATCATCGCTATTTCAGCGAAAGGAGAAAGCGCCGAGAGCAAAAGCTGAAAAACCCAGATACTCGGCAAGGCGATAAATCCGAGCGCGCCGTATTCAGGATCGAATAAAGCGTCACTGTGTTTCCAGGACGCCTGCAATGTACCGAAAACCCAGCGGAAACGTTGTTTCGCCAGGCTTCGAGTATCTTCCGGTGCTTCGGTGTAGGCGATTGCGGCTTGTTCGTACCGGATGACATACCCGAGCCGGCGAATCGCAAGCGTAAGATCGGTGTCTTCAGCCAACGTGTCATGCAGGAAGCCGCCGCAGCGCAGAACCAATTCCTTGCGCCACGCGCCTACCGCTCCTGGAACAACCGTGATCGCATTCAGATAATCAAGCGCGCGCCGATCCAGGTTAAAGCCATAAATATATTCGATGGATTGAAAACGGGTGATCCATTTCTTCCGGTTTCCCACGCGTGCGTTTCCGCTTACTGCGCCAACTTGCGGATCGGCAAAGTGCCGCGCAAGCCGTTCTATCGTTCCGGCGCCGAGCAGCGTGTCAGCGTCTACCGCGATCAGCACGTCGTTCTTCGCATGCTGGATGCCGTTATTCAGCGCGGCTGATTTTCCGCTGTTTGGTTGAGTCAGGATACGAACGCCGGAATGATCTCCAAAGCGTTCGCGCAATATCGCGAGCGTTCTGTCTTTGGAACCATCGTCCACCACCACCACCTCCACGTCGGCGTAGCCGTTCCGGAGGATGGAATCGATGGTCCGTTCTATGACTTTCTCTTCGTTATAGGCGGCAACGACGACCGAAACGGGCGGCTTGTATCCCGCATCGAAACGGGCGCTCTTCTCGCGGCGTTTCTGCAATATGGCGAGTACGCCGTAGATCAGCGAACGCGCCAGCGTCAGGTAAATCGCGAGAAGGAACAGAACAGCCAATGTCTGCCGCAGCCGCGCTTTCGCATCCAGCCCTCCGCCCTCAATGTGAGCCAGCCGCAGCTCCTCCGGATTCGGTTTAGGCATAACCTGACTCCGGTTCTTGCCGATCAGCTCCCCGATTGTCGTGAACCGATAACCTTCGTTTCGATAGCGGTCGATGATCTCGGGCAGCGCGGCGACCGTAGCGGCCCGGTTTCCTCCCGCATCGTGCAACAGGATGATGTGGCTGCTGGAACTCTCGTTTTCAGCGGCTGCTTCGGCTATCTCGCTTCCGACTTCCTCAGCTATGGCCTTGCTGGTGATGCCGGATTCCCAATCGCGCGGATCGATGGTCTCCGAAATCGTTGCGTAGCCGTACTGCTGCGCCCGCAGAATAGGCTCAATCTCTTCCGGAGTCGAGGGCTGGCTATCGGCATTATAGGGCGGCCGAAAGAACGTTGTGGAAACGCCTAGCACATTCTCAATGATTCGCTGCGTTGTGCTCAGCTCGAGTTCTGTTCGAAGAGCGGAGGTCGCCGCGATATTGGGATGCGTGTAGGTGTGGTTGCCAATCTCATGACCTTCCGAGTACTCGCGCTTGATGAGGTTCGGATACTGTTCCGCGTTTACCCCGACCACGAAAAAGGTCGCAGGCGTTTTTTTCTGCTTGAGAATATCGAGTATCGCAGGCGTGTAGCGATTGCTTGGACCGTCGTCGAAACTGAGGCAGAGCAGCTTCTCATGGATCGCGCCGCTATGATCGATCACATACGGGCTTGAGTATGTGAGGTACTGCTCAGAGAAATCGTCTTGGTCGGTAGCCGGTGGGGTAACGGTTCGCTTTCCAGGATGCGGCGTTTCCGCCACACGCAGAATTTCGCCGCTTCCGTAAGGCCTCGGCGCTCCCTGGTTGGCGGAGAGGCGCGTCAGATATCGAGTGTCGAAGCGCTCCGGCGGCCACGAATCGCGTTCAAGGACGCTCCATACGCCTGGATCTTCCGCTCCCAGCCGCCACAGCCCAACACCGCGGAACCCATCGTCATGAACCGCGATGGCCTGGTTCAAGGCGGTAACCGCGTCCAAAAACCAGATTTCGTGTTGCTGATTGTTCATCGAATATCGCAGCACGGGATTTTCGCTCTGCGCGTCCCATTGGATGGCCCCCTTAGTTTCCGTGGCTGCGGCCATCAAGTCATCGAATGCCACTTCCGCTCCGCCGCTTCCCCCGATGATCCAGTCGTATCCATAATTCCCAAACCCGATAATGAGCTTGTCCGCGGGCGCCGTCTTCGACACCTTTTCGAGCTGGTCTTCAAAAAAATCCTCCGAAGCAACTGGACCGGGGCTGCCCGATTGGTAATGCTCGTCATACACCATCGGCACGAGATAATCGGCCAGCGCAGCTAGACGTTTCACGTCGTATGCAGCGTCCTCTACCGGCACATCTTCGGATACTACATACCCGGATTTGTGAAGGGTATCGGTAAGCTCCCGCATAAAGCGCACCAGAGCGTCGCGGTCGTGCGGCGTAAGCTCCTCGAAATCGATATTTACTCCCGCGAAGTTGTGCTCCGCGAGGTTCGATCGAATGTTTTCGATCAGATCGCGCCGCCTGCCGGAGTCTTGAAAAATCTTGCGAACGTCGCCGGGCTGCCAGCCATCCCGAAAGTTGGTCAGCATGGCGTAAATGGGCAGATGAGCCTGCTGCGCGATCGCAACCACCGTGGAATCCGTCTGGTCGTCGATGTCGCCGTTTGCATTCTGCAGAACCAGCCATTCTGGCACGAGATGCGTGAGATGGCTCAGATGAAGGCGCAGAGAAACGATGCTGCCCGGGTCCCAATTCACATAAAATCCCCATACGAAAGGTTTACCGGGAACCGGCTTAGCAGCAGCTTTGGGATGAATGACCGGCGAGAGCGAACGGACGTAGCGCAATGGTTTCCCCGGTTTGGCCATGCGGTACGGAAGGTTTTTTGCGACGCGTTCACCCCGCACGATGTTCGCGACTTCCCCGAACTGAACCACGGGAGCGACTGCCGGAAATCCAAGCACCGGCAATTGAGGCAAGCTGATTCCGACGAAAATGAAAACCACCACTAGCAGCGCGAACCCCAGAGCGGCGGACTGCGCGATACGGCGGAAGCGCGTCCACCGGATACCGCTTGGATCGTGAAAGACGAAGGAAACGGGTCGCTCAGATGCCATTAGAGAGTTGTCACGTCGAAGACCGCCATATCTCTTAATCGGGCTTGCCGGCCAAAGGCTGCAGTCAGATCCGTATCTCCTCGCGAATGGCCGTCCCACGCCAACACCGCGGCCGCGCGATTCCCCGATTCGCGCGATAGCATCGCCGCCTCGTCTAGAATCGCGTGATTTGCCGCCGCATAAGCTTCATCGTCCGCGAGATCGGATTCAAAAACCACTAAATCATGATGGGCGCTCACTTCCCCAATGACACGATCGTAAACGGGCCCCCAGTCGCCCGGGCGATCGACTACCGATGTCGCTCGAAAGCGTTCAGCGGTAAACGGGAGAATGACGCGGCGGCGCATTCCCAGTGCTCCAGCTTCTTCGAGTGCCAGCAGATCGGCGCCGCAAGCCGCGGAGCTGACCAGCGCCTTGCCGTCGTGCATCTCGAAAAGAGCACGTAGCCGATTGCGCACCACCCCGATGTTCTCTACAGGAAACGTCGCATTCGCCGCACCCGCAGCGTCAATCCTTCTTCCAGCCAAAGCGAATACCATGGAACTCATGTAATATCGTATGCGGCACGAATAATCTGCATGCCTGCGCCTGAACCGGCTGTCATCGAACTTCTCGCCTCGGATACCCCCAAATCGGCGGTTGAAAAGCTAAAGCTTCCGCCCAGGCCGCTGATCATTTTACTCGGGGATTTCGACCCCGCTCTCAATCTGCCCATCCTTTCCATTCTTAGCCGGGCTATCGCGCCTTTCGCTTTGGACCCTGGCGCGTTGATCGTCGATAACGGAAGTTGCTCGGGATGCGCCGCGCTGATCGGCGAGGCCGCTAGAGATCAGGACGAATCGCCTCCCTTGCTCGGAATCGTTACGCGCGAGACCGCCAATCTGGACCCCAATCACGCACTTTTCCTGCGCCTTCCCGCTGAATGGAGCGATTCACCTGTCAAGTACACGTTTCAAATCGCCGCTGAGCTGGCGAAAGACACAACACGCCCGGATAAACCCGTGCTGGCCGTACTGTTCGGTGGAGGAGACAGCGAAAAACCGGCGGTCATCCGCTGCGCGCGCCGGGGCTGGCCCGTGCTGGTGATTCAAGGAAGCGGCGGCCTGGCGGACCAGATTTCGAAAGCCATGGCGATCTCTCCGGACGGCACCCAGCCTCCCCCTCCCGATGATCTGGGCCTCCGGGAAATCACTGACACCGCGACGCTCTATTTCTTTCCTCTCAATGGCGACGCGGACGATCTGAAGAGCGTGCTGCTCGGCCGCGTTCAGAAACGAGTGGATACGCTAGCCGACGCCTGGGTTCGACATGACCAGCTTAGCGGCGCCGCAGTCAGCAGACAGCGACTGTTCCGGTGGCTTGAAGGGACACTTCTCGTTCTGGCTGTCGTCGCAACTTTTCTCGCGGTCTTACAATCCGGCACTGCGCCCGTTCTAAATCTTAAGGGCGTAATGAGGCAGCACTTAGCTCTTCCTTCGGGAACATTGCATATACTCGTGCTGCTGACGCCCATTGTAATTTCAGTGCTCGCGGCCTTCAATAGTCACTTCAGAGAAGGATACAAATGGATTCTGCTGCGAGGGGCCGCGGAAGCCATCAAGCGCGAAATCTTCCGTTACCGCGCCCAAGCGGGTATTTATAGCGATGAACAATGCGTGCTGATCTCCCGCGATTCCAAGCTCGCCGCAAAAATCAAGGACATCAGCTCGGGCTTGGAACAAAGTGAAGTAAACAAGACCAGCATCCCCGGAAAAGCAAAGGACGAGCCGGCCCGCCTTCAGTTCCTCGCCCCGGAAGAATATGTCGTATCTCGCATTGAGGATCAGATCAAATACTTCACCGCCAAGACCTGCCGTTTGTCTCGGCAGCTCCGCTGGATTCAATTGACGATTTACGTCGTGGGCGGCCTTGGAACCTTCCTCGCGGCTATTCATCTGGACGTATGGCTTGCGCTGTCGACGTCCTTCGTCACTGCTTTGACGACGAAACTGCAGACAGATCAGGTGGAAACGTCTTTGGTCAAGTACAATCAGGCGCTCATGAGCCTGCGAAATGTGGAATCGTGGTGGAAAGCGCTTTCGCCCTGGGAAAAGGGCCGACGCAAAAACATCGATGTACTGGTTGACCAGACCGAGAAAACCATGGAAACTGAGACCGCCGGATGGGTCCAGCAGATGCAATCGGCGCTCGATAAGCTGACCGAAAAGGAGCCTGCGAGCACGCCCCAGCAGCAATCCCCTAACGCTGCAAAAGCATAGAAGGCCCCGCCCTGGTATATAATTTGGGCCACCATGCCAATGTTGCCCGATTATCTTGCCAAGACAGCGCCTAATCCGGTCTCGAAGCGAGCGCCCTGGTACGTCAACACCGCTCCGAGTTATGCCGGTGTGTTTCTCTGGATCGCTTTCTATCAATCCATCGCGCAAGGCACGATTGACCGGGCGTGCATCGGGGTCTGCATTCTAGCGCTGGTGATAGCAGGTCTGCTCAGTTTCGGGCTTTACTACTACGCGCCCGCGATGCTGGGAATGAAGACCGGATATCCGCTTTACGTGGTCGGCAGTTCCACGTTCGGAACCACCGGAGGCTATGTAATGCCCGGGCTTCTGATGGGTTTGCTGCAGATCGGCTGGTTCGCGGTGGCGACGTATTTAGCCACGACATTTATCCTGAACGGCTTCAAGGCGAACAACACCCCCGGCACTCTGCCATTCGCGGTGATCGCGATTCTCTGGGGTTACGTAATGGGCTACATCGGTGTGAAGGGAATTCAATACGTCGCAAAGGTCTCTCTCATCCTGAACATCATTCCGCTGCTGATGATCCTATTCGTCTTCGCCAAAACGTTCAGCGGTCTTTCCAATCACGCCGTGACCAATCCCGATACGTTTGCCGCTTTCACCGGCCTCATCGCGCTCGTCGTCGGATTCTTCGCTACGGCAGGCGCCGCCGGAGCGGATTTCGGCATGAACAATCGCGATCGGCACGATGTCAAGTGGGGTGGGCTGGTGGGGATTACTCTGCCTGTCCTCATCGCCGGAGGCTTGCCGCTGCTTTCGGTGGCGGGCGCGCACGCCCTGAATCCCAATCTGCGCGGTCAGACTTATGGCGATGTGATCGGCGCCATCGGCGGCGGAATTGCCAGCCTCATGTTCTTCCTCTTTGCACTGGCATCGGTGACGCCGAGTTGCTTCTGCGCTTTTATTGCGGGCAACAGTTTTTCAACTATGATTCCAAGAGTCTCGCGCATGATTTCGACAATGATCGGCGTAACCCTCGCGGTTATCCTGGCGATCACCGGCGCTGCGGCGAATCTGGCGAGTTTCTTCAGCATCGTCGGCGCGTCCTTCGGGCCCATCTGCGGCGCGATTGCGGCGGATTATCTTGCGTCCGGACGTAAATGGGCCGGACCGCGGCAAGGAGTGAACTGGGCCGGCTACATTGCCTGGGCGCTCGGCTTCCTAGTCGGCATCCTCCCGTTCCCTTTCATGCCGGTGCCCCTCGAAGTCAAGCGCTATGCGCAACCCGCGGTGGTCTATAGCTTCATTGTCGGATTCGTCGTTTATTGGGTCTTGGCGAAGGCCGGAGTCGAACCGCAGCGAGTGCCCGGGTTTGAGGGCAAGATTTCCGTTGCAACAGCCGGCGGACAGGCCTAACTCGGAAACAGAATCTTGGATTCCTTCAATGCCGCCAAGTGCATTGGCATCACATGGTTCCACCGCCGGTCATTTTCGTGCAGATTCAGACGCAGCACGATAAACATCCGCCTGACCACCTCCATTCGCGCCAGCAATCCTTCCGCACTCGACACAGGGAGTCCGGACGAGAAAAGGAGCGCGTCTCGCAGCTCCGGTAGCTCACGCAGGCCACCGGCAGCCGCAACAACGCATTGCCGGAGTAGTTTGAAATACGCAAACGCAACCATCACATCCGGCGCGCAGAATTGGAACGAGTCGAAATCCAGCACCACGGGACGCCGCCCCTCGATCAGCAGATTGTGAGGATGCAGATCGATATGCATGATACCGTCGGCCATGTGCTTCGCCTCGGCGGCCGCTTCCTCAAGAGCGGCCTCGATTTCAGGCCAGTATCCGTTCAACAGCTCGGCGGTTCCCGTATCGAATCTTTCTCCCCAGGATGCCCGCGCTCGCCTGATTTCGCCAGCCAATGAGCATTCGAGATCCCCGACCGTTTGTATGCGCGCATGCGGCCTCACCTCAGCCGGACAGCTTTCCAGTATTCGCCGCAGACCACCCATCAGTTGGCCCACCGGCGTGATCTCATCCCGCGCGCCCGAGAAATACATCCCGTCCAGGAATTCCAAAACGTACCAGGATGTTCCTTCGTGCTCCACCATCAATCGCCCATCCTCGCAAGGAATGAGATTTGGAACGGAAACCCCCGCACCGGCCAGCCATGCGGCCAGCCGTAGCGTCGGCAAAGATTGCTGTGCTTCGCCGCTTTTCCCCTTAACCAGTACGCGGCCGCGCGCCGTATTCACAAGAAAATTTCTCGAGTTGATTTCCATGCCGCCGTACTTAAGCACGGGAGGACTCACAGGTCCCAGGCTGCAATAATACGCGGTGAGCACTCGCTCGACGGGCTCTGAATCGCGCGGCGCCACCGCGCTGAACTTCGGTGTCGGATTTGAGAAGATGTCCGGCTGAAATAGGCGCATCAAAACACGGAACAACTTAATCCGCCGTCCACCAGCAACGTAACTCCGGTGATGTATGAGGCCAACGGGGACGCCAGAAAGGCGACAATATCCGCTATCTCGGCCGGTGCGGCGAGCCTTCCCATCGGCAGAGCCGCGGAAGCGCGCTTCAACGCCTCTTCGAAACTGATGCCGTCGCGGCCGGCTGCCTCGCGCGTCAGCGATTCGGCGCGGTCCGTCAAAACGGCGCTTGGGCAAACCGTGTTCGCGGTGATATTTTCTCGCGCCAGTTCCTTCGAAATCGCTTTCGTAAACGCCGAAACTCCCGCGCGCAGCGTGCCGGAGAGGACCATCCCCGGAGTCGGTTCCTTGGCCAGGAAACTCGTGATGTTGATTACCCGGCCGTAGCCCGATTTCTTCATTTCCGGGACCGCTGCTTGCGTAAACCGGATCACCGACAGCAGATTGGTTTCGACAGCCGCATCCCACGTTTCCGGCGCGTGGCTTAGAAACGAGCCGCTAGGCGGCCCGCCCGCATTGTTGATCAGTATGTCGATACGGCCATGCTTCCCGACAACCTCATCGACCGAGGCTCGGGCCAGTCCGGAATCTGCAACATCCCCGGCCAGGATGCCGGGACGAATGCCCGTCGCGCCTTCGATTTCCTCCGCAGCTTCTACTAGGCGCCGGTCCGAACGTGACACCAGAACCGGCATCGCTCCCTCGCGCGCCAAGGCCTGCGCGATCGCCTTACCGATGCCTCTGCTGCCCCCGCACACCAGCGCCACCCGGCCCTCAAGCTCAAGGTTCATTCGATTTTGGCCCTTTCCATTCCTCTAACGGCCGGTATCCTCTCGCCCGGTTGTCTTCCACGAGCGCGCGCATCGAATCCAACACGCCGGGAACCCGCCTCGCGGCAAGCGGAAGCACCCACTGTTCGATTTCGGCCAGGTAATTCTCTCGCACCGCTTTATCAGGATTAAGGCAAAGCAGAAACAGATTGTCGAGCTTATCCAGCACCTTCACTTCGCCTACGTGCCGCTCAGCCTCGCCGATCCGCGAATAATAAACTTCCTTGTACCCGGCATCCCGCTCCTGGCCGCGGTCCACATTCAGCAGCTCAAGCGCCTTAACCAGCCATATTCCGAATTCTTCTTCAAGCGCAAGCCGTTCCACTCGCCCCACCTCGAGCACATTGTGCAGCAGCGCCAGCGTCAAGCCTTCCGGGCATGGGCCGGGTGAATGCTCAAGATATAGGGTACCCACGCGCAGCGGATGCGCCAGATACGTTTCGCTACTCTGGCCCGGATGGCGGTATTCAGTGGCCATAGCAAAACGGAGCGCCCGCTGCCCTCCATCCGCCAACCATTCATGCCTGCCCAGCTCTTGAGAAAATCCGTCGAGCGCGTTCGAGCCCCCAGTAATAAGGTTCGCGATACGCCGCTGCCGTTCCCTCTCGATATCGAACACCTTCGCCCGGTTCATCCTTGACGGGCATTTTCTCAAAAACGCTGCTGGTACCGCGCGCTAATTCGCGCTAATGCTGCCGCATAGTCGAGGCGCGTTTCGTCATAACTGACCCACTCGAATGGGTACGGCTCTGCATTGGTGGCCTTGAACCGAAAAACCAGAAATTCGTCAAATTCTGGCGCCGCTTCTGCTTTCAATCGTCTCTCAGCCTCCTGCGCCTCCTGATAAAGATGCGAAAAACCACCTCTGCCAGTTGTGGGGTAAGGTCGCTCGCCCTCGTATCCGATCACGCTCTCGGCCTGATTAATGCCGATGATCGCGATGCAGATTGGGTTACCCCCCGCGCGCTTGAACTGAGCGACCTGGTTGCGGAGGTCGTTCATAACGCGGTCTATCTGCTTGATCATGGCCTTCAACAAGACCTTCATCTCGATGCCTATTTCTACGGTTGCTATCGGCCCTCGGGCTACGTGATAGCCCGGATCAGGTATCGCCTTTTCGCCTGGAATAATTTCGCCGAAGGTCCCGTCACCTCGACGGGCAGCAATGCCACGCAACCTATTCTGCACGTTCAGGACATGGTCTCGGCGATTCACAGCCGCTTGAATCAGTTTTGAAGAACGACCGAGCGCTACCAGGTCTTCGAAGAGGTGCATCGCAACGAAATCGCCTTGATTCGAAGAGCGATGCTTGTATTGCCTGCCTTCAAACAGACGCCTGAATTCCGTGAGCAGCCGGTATTCTGCCAGAGCTGGAGTGTCCCTCAAATACAACCTCGGCCTCGGTTGCGCCAGCAAGCCGAACTTGCCTCGCCGTCCTCATGATCCGCTGTCGCGCGACCTCGACGTAAGCAGGCTCGATCTCATTTGCGACCGAATTTCTGCCAGAAATGATAGCAGCTTGGGTTGTCGACCCGGTCCCCGCGAATGGATCCAAAATCGTGTCTCCGGCGAAAGAGAACAGCTTGACCAATCGTTCGGCCAATTCGACCGGGAAAGGCGCCGGATGTCCATCACGCGTGGAGGCGCCGCGAAGATCCGTCCAAATCGAACGCTGCCAGCCTTTCATCTCTTCCCGGGTGAGCATCGAAAGCGCTTTCTGAAGCGGAGAAGGTGACCGGTACTCGCCGCCTTTGCGGAGAAACAACACGTACTCAACATCATTCTTGATAATGGCTCCCGGCTGGTAAGGCTTGCCGTAGAATCCACTACCGTTTCCTTCGACTTCGGTCGCGCCGTTCGCGATTTTGTGCCA
>JBAUUG010000312.1:0-3059 GCA_049582585.1 Bryobacteraceae bacterium
GAGTGAATGTAATTGCCAATCCTCATGCTCTGGGCCGCTGCGGCTACGGTCCAAGGCTCCCGCTGATTGTTGTTTCTCCCTGGGCAAAGCAGAACTTTGTTGATCACACGGTGACCGATCAGAGTTCAATCATTCATTTCATCGAGGATAACTGGTTGGGCGGCCAGCGTCTGGGCAGCGGTTCCTTTGATGGCATCGCCAATTCGATTGCTCAGATGTTTAACTTCACCAAAATCAGGAGCAACGGCAGCTTGATCCTGAACCCCAACACGGGCGAGAAATGATCGCCTAAGCAAGAACTGCAGAACCTGAACCGGGTGCGAGAGCAGCTTTTGATCTCGTGCCCGGTTCGCATTTCCAGCCTATGTTAAGGTGAGTTCCGAAAATCGTATTCACTTCATGAAGAGGTAGCTTCTGGATGAACCGACGTGAGTTTTTGTACAAGGCGGGTGCGCTCACAGCTTTCGTTTCCAGTCGTCCGAGTCTTCTCGCTCAGGGTAGGAGCGCCGTCCGGCGTCCACTCGATGCCAACTCGCTGGCAAAATTTGTCGATCCGCTTCCGATCCCTGTTGTGGCGCAGCCGAATGGTTTACGAACAAGCCCTGCTGATTCTGCTTTGAAGGTCCCCTACTACCGAGTGCCGATGCGGCAAGCGGAAACGAAACTGCATCGCGACCTTCAGCCGACTCGCTTTTGGGGGTTTAACTCGACTCTGCCAGGCCCCACGATCGAAGCTCGCAGCGGGCAAGGCGTGATCGTGGAGTGGGTGAATGAGCTGCCGCAATCACATCTCCTACCCGTGGATCACAATTTGGAAGGGGCCGAGGCCGACAAGCCGCTTGTACGGGCGGTCGTGCATTTGCACGGAGGCCGTGTACCTCCCGAGAGCGACGGATATCCGGAAAACTGGTTTGTGCCGGGGAAATCGAGCGTCTGCTTCTATCCCAATCATCAAGATGCCGCGACGCTCTGGTATCACGATCATGCGATGGGGATCAATCGTCTGAATGTCTACGCCGGACTCTCCGGTCTGTTCCTGATCCGTGACGCCTATGAAGACGGCTTGGGACTGCCGGTGGGAAAGTTTGAGATTCCTCTTGTTTTGTGCGATCGACAGCTTGATCAAGATGGTCAGTTGCTTTATCCAGTGTCGCCCGATCCAAAGCATCCATGGGTGCCGGAAGTGTTTGGCGACGCGCTACTGGTGAACGGGAAAATCTCGCCTTACTGCGAAGTGGAACCGCGCACCTATCGCCTGCGAGTACTCAACGGGGCCAACGGACGCTTTTTCCATCTGGCCTTCACAAATCAGTTGGAGTTCCAGCAGATCGGGTCAGATCAGGGACTGCTTGCTGCTCCGGTAGCGATGAGGTTGCTCACGCTGGCCCCGGGAGAGCGCGCCGACCTGCTGGTTGATTTCTCGAAGAATGGTGGCGAAAACCTTGTGCTGAAAAGCGATCATCTCGCCGCAATCCAGTTTCGCGTCACAGGCAAGGCGTCTGTTTCGGTTGCCGCAATCCCAGCGGGCCTTAGGGCTGTGCCTCGGATACCAGAATCCGATGCTACAAAAACTCGTGAATTAATACTCGAGGAAACGGTGGATGCTGCCGACAACCCCACAATCATGCTGCTGGACCGTAAGCGCTGGGCAGACCCGGTGAGCGAGAATCCGTTGCTGGGGTCCACTGAAATCTGGAGTCTGATCAACGGGACGGAGGATTCCCATCCGATCCATCTTCACATGGTGCGCTTCCAGGTTCTCGACCGGCAGAACTTCTATGTCATGAATTATTTGCGCAAGCGCGAACTCAAGTTCACCGGGCCGCCCGTGCCGCCTGATGCGAACGAAATGGGATGGAAGGATACGGTTCGCGCTGAGGCGGGGATGGTCACTCGCATCATCGTTCGGTTCGATGGATACGCCGGAAAGTATGTATGGCATTGCCACATCCTCGAGCATGAGGACAACGAAATGATGCGTCCCTTCGAAGTCGTCGCGGCGCGGTGAACGGCATGAGAGGATCCACAGATTAGGTTGAGAATCAGCCAATTAGATTCGGCTACGGAAGCTCTTGACGAGCAAGACACCAGCGAGGGCGATATCGGGGTGAATATCCCCACCCTTGCAGAGGATGCAAGGGCGGGGCGGCACGCAACGAGGCTGGTATACCTGGGAGGCGGGAATTCACCGCACTTTTCAGGCTGCGATTCGGCGATGATGTTGGAGAGTTTTGACGACTCTAGAAAACTGGCATCAATGTTTTCTCGTAGAAATAGTGCGCAAGAGGAGCGAAACGTTTCATTGCAGTTCCGTTTTCGACCATTTGTTTCTGAAGAGGCCACGGGCGAGTGGGGCGTCGCCGATAGCGTCTAGCCTGCTGCCGGGCGAAGGCATGATGGACAAGAATGCCAAGTACTGGGTCGAGCGGCTGAAGTTGGAGCCGCATCCGGAGGGCGGGTATTTTCGTCAGACCTACAAGGCTGATCTGATGATTGCGCGCGAGGCTTTGCCGACGCGATTTGGCGGGGCTCGGGCGGCTTCGACGGCGATTTACTTCTTGCTCGAAGGTCAGAACTTTTCTGCCTTCCATCGACTGCAGTCGGACGAAGTCTGGCACTTCTATGCGGGATCGCCGCTGCTGGTGCACGTGATCGAGGCGACCGGGAAGCACACTGCGATTCCATTGGGGGACGATCCAGAAGCGGGGCAAAGTTTTCAGGCTGTCGCTCCGGCTGGGCGTTGGTTTGCATCGCACGTGGCGGATTGGAAGTCGTGGGCGCTGGTGGGATGTACGGTGGCTCCAGGATTTGATTTCGAAGACTTTGAGATGGGGAAGCGGGCGGATCTGGTAAGGAAATATCCGCAGCATGAAAAGATTATCGAGCGATTGACCCGCCAGTAGTCCGGTTCCAGATTCGCTTGGCTTCCGCTCTAATGATGTTCCGGTATGGCGGACGCAGGTGGCCCCTCCGGGTGATCGCGGACATACTGCTCGAAAGGTTCGTTGCGTAATAGGAACCGAAATCCTCTATTCGTATTCACATCGACCGTCTTCTGC
>JBAUUG010000313.1:0-4679 GCA_049582585.1 Bryobacteraceae bacterium
GCGGTGGGCTTGACGCTGCCGTATGAGCGCGCCCTGCTCGATGGAGCAATTACCCTCACCGACGGCAAGCAGGCGGGAAAGGAAATTATGGCCAATGAGATGTATGTCACCCCGGGTTATTTCGACACCTTGCAGATTCCAGTGCGTGGGGGGCGAACGTTCACCGATGCGGACGGCCCGGATGCAGAACCTGTTGTTGTCGTCAACCAGACATTCGCGCGCAAGTTCTTCCATGGAAAAAATCCTGTAGGGCGATATCTCAACAAGAGCAACAAGAACACGTTGATCGTGGGAGTCGTGGCGGATACAGTGTTGTCCTCCGCCGCCAAATTGAACCCAGGTACGGCCCCCTTGACGAGCGAGGAAGCACTTTATGTCCCTGCTGCGCAAGTGGTGAATGCACAATTTCTCTCGCTGGTGCATACCTTTTTTCAGCCAAGCTAGATCGTTCGCACTGTCGGCCGGGTACAAGGTCTGACTGACCGGATGCAGCGTGCTCTGACGAGCGCCGATCCTAACCTGCCTTTTTCCGGCTTCTATTCCATGAAGGATCTGATGGTTGTGACGCTCGCGACACAAAGGATTGAGGTGGCGCTACTGGCTGCAATGGCATCGCTCGCGCTGTTGCTGAGCGCGGTGGGTATTTTCGCGCTGGTGGCGAACATAGTAGCGCAAAGGACGCGCGAGATCGGCATCCGCATTGCCCTGGGCTCTACGATTCGAAACGCGATGGTCCATATCGGCAGGTCGGGAGTGGGCGCTTCAGCTTTGGGATTAGTTCTGGGACTGATCCTCTGCGCGGCCGCGCTTCGCACTATGCGCAGCGTTCTCTATGGCGTAGGCGTGTATGATGTACCCACCATTCTGGTTGTGGTGCTGACGCTCTCCGGCGTAACGCTTCTCGCAACAACCGTGCCGGCCCTGAGAGTTGCAAGAATCGACCCCGCCCAGACGCTGCGCGATGAATAGGACCATTGCAGGGCTGATAAATTCCCTACCGAGCCGGTTATTCCCCTCGCAGCGCCTGCACGGGATCCAGTGACGCCGCGCGACGGGCCGGGACCGCCGAAGCGGCCAGAGCCAGCACAAAGACCGCAAGGGCAGCTAAAATCATCACCGGCAAATCAAACGGACTTACTCCGAAGAGAAATGAGCGCAGCAGGCCTGAAGCTCCAGCAGCTCCCGCAAAGCCAACCACGCAGCCAATCGCGGCAAGTTTCGTTCCGGAGACCAGAATCAGGCGCATGATTCCGGCGCGCTGCGACCCAAGCGCCAGGCGGATGGCCAACTCCGGCACGCGCGAAACGACTGAGAAAGCGATGATGCTGTAGATGCCCAGAACCGCGAGCAACACCGCCGCAAACGCAAAGCTGCTGATGAGAACTGTGTTGAAGCGGCGAGGCGCTTCGCTGTCCGACACAGCCTGCTCCATGGTCTGAACTTGTGTCAGCGGTAGTTGCGGGTCAATGGAGCGAACGACCGCGCGAAGAGTATTTTCCATCTGCTCCGGCGGCATGGCCGAGCGAAAAACAATGTAGCCGCCGTTGCCATTGAGATCCGCCGGGGAAGCGAGCGATCCAATAGATTCTTCGGCTTGTTCTACCGGCTGGTAGAACTGCTCCTTTGTTTCGGCGTCTGGAGAACTAAGTTTGACGTCCGCGATCTCGCCCACCACCGTCAACCAGGGAGTTTGCATCTCGGGCGTGCCGACGCGCAGGCGCTTCCCAATCGGATCCTGATTGCGCCAGAAATGGTCGGCAAGTTTGCGATTTACCATGACAACCAGTTGCGCGCCTGGTTTGTCGGCCTCGGTCAGCGCGCGTCCCCTCAGCAACGGAATCCCCATAGTTCGGAAGTAATCGCCCATCACAGCCGCGGGCGTGGCGAGGTTCATCTTGGCGCCCCTCGGCGGAACATAGCCATCCACCAGGAAGGTCTCGTTGCTGTTATTTCCGGAAGCCGGAAGGAAGCTGGTCAAGCCCGCCGCCTCGGCTCCTGGAAGCCGCCGCAGCCGAAGCAGCAGCTCTTTGTTGAATGCATCGACCGCCGCTTGGGTGGCGTACTGTCTATGCGGCAGAGAATAAGCGGCAGTGGTGACGCGTGCGGGCCGGAATCCAAGATCGACGGACCGCATTTTTTCAAAGCTGCGCAGCAGAAGCCCTGAGGCAGTCAGCAGTAAGAGCGCGACTGCGATCTCGGCTACCACTAACGCAGAGCGCAGCCGGGTATGGAGTCCGCCCGCCGAGCCACTGCGCCCGCCCTCTTTGAGAGTGTCGTTCACGTTGGTGCGAAGAGCCGCAAAAGCGGGAACTAATCCACAAAGCAGTCCCGTGCCCAGCGCCAGCAGCAGCGCAAAGCCGACCACATTCCAGTTCAGGGATATTTCGCTGATCCGCGGCAGGCTCTCAGGCAGCAAGTTTCTGCATGCGCGCAGCGCAAACCCGGCAAGCCCGAGTCCCAACAGGCCGCCGCTCACGCTCAGAACCAGGCTCTCAAGAATTGCTTGGCGCAGCAATGCTGTAGCGCGCGCGCCTAGCGCCAGCCGTAATGCAACCTCCCGCTGCCGTTGAATCGCGCGCACCAGCATCAGCCCGGCAAGATTAGCGCAGGCAATCAGCAACACCACGGCAACCGCGAGGAACAGCGTTCGCAGCAGTGGGCGCGCCTGCTCCACGGTTTCTTCTTGCAGCGGGCGCACCACAGAGCTGATGCGCAGGCTCTTCATGAATCCGGGGTAATTGCGCATGATCTCGCGCGCAACGCGCTCGGCGTCGCTTTGCGCCTGCGCGGGGGTCATGCCCGGCTTGAGGCGGCCAACCATGCCGTAGTTCCAACTCGCCGCGCCTTGTGTCAGTTCCTGTTGGGTGAAGCTCATCGGAACCCACAGCTCGCACCGGTTCAGTCGCCCGGGCACAAGCGGAAACTCAAACTGTTGCGGCATGACGCCGATAACCAGATAGGGCTTTCGATCCAGCAGAATCTTACTTCCCAATACGTGCCGATCTCCATTGAACCGGCTCTTCCATGTCGCATAGCTCAACACTGCGACTTGCTGGCTCTGTTCATCTTCCTGAACACTAAACGTCCGGCCAAGCAGCGGGGGAACCGCAAGGGCCGGAAAAACTCCCGCGCTCAGGCGTGACGCATTTACCTGAGCAGGTTCTCCGATGCCGGAAAGCTCGTACCCTGCAAACCCGACGCCGCCGAGCTTTTGAAACGAATGCGTGTCGCGCACATAAGCTCGGATATCCGGCGCCGTGACACCGGCCTCGCCATTGCCGCCGAGATCCGCCCCTTGTATACGGTCAGACAACACCATCAGCCGGTCAGAGCTCGGGAAAGGCAACGGCCGCAGAAGCACGCCTTCGACGACTGAAAAAATCGCGGTGGCCGCACCAATGCCGAAGGCCAGCATCAGTACCGCGGTTGCCGCAAAACCCGGTGACTTGCGCAACTGCCGGAACACGAATTTCAGCTCCCGCATGGCAGCCCCCAAAGAGATGAAGATGGAGAATCGCTCATTCGAATCTAGTTACGTTCAGAATCGTAATTAGGTTCAAAATGTGACTTGGCGCGGTTCGTGTTTCTTTGGTCCAGGCCCTGTCGATCACGGTTGGCCCGAAATAATCGTCACTCCCATTTCAGCCAACTCAATATCTTCCGTTTGCGGCAGCCCGCTCACCGCAATTGCCCCGACAACACTCCCATCCTTCCAGACCGGTACCCCGCCGCCCCAGCCCGTAAACCTCGCGTCTCCGAAATAGCCAATATCGAAACCTTTCTCAGGATTGCGCGCCGCGTTGCCAATTTCTTTGCTGGGTTTGCGCTCCCGAGCGGCGCTGTAGGCTTTATTCATGGCGATCGTGATGGAGGAGAGCGGAGCTCCGTCCATACGCGCGAAGGCAATCAAATCGCCATGGGCATCGCAGACTGCGACCACGCCCGCTTTGCCGCGTTTCAGCGCCTCGACACAAATCGCGTCAATAGCTCGGCGCGCTTCCGCGTATTCGATAGTGGATTGGGTGATCATTGATCGAAGATTATCCCAACGTGTAAAGAGGAGTTTCCGAGGAGTTTCCAATGATTCGACTTCTGAGCATCGCAATCTTGACCAGCCTGATCGCTGGCACGCGTCCGGCAATGACCCAAACTCCACCTGCGGCGGTGCGAGCGACGCCGCCCACGCGTGATCCCACCACGCCGGGTTATGTCACGGCTAGAGAGTTACCCGACGGCGCCAATCCTCCGGCGCATGCCGATGGAAACTTCATCCTTGGCCCCACGCGCAAGCCCGCACCCGAAATGTCTGTGCAGGAAGGCGTGCCGCACGGAATGGTGTTTGAGTTCACAATGGATTCGGCTGAGAGCAAAATCTATCCAGGCATTGCGCGCGAGGCGAACACTTTCGGCACGGCCGACGCCACCGACCCCGCAAAGTTGGTGGTCACGACCAGCCACCCCACTCCCTATACGCGGCGAGTGGCTGTGTACGTCCCCAAGCAATACGTTCCCGGCACTCGAGCGCCGTTCATCATCGGAGCCGACGGACCCGACCGGGCGTTGTTCACGGCGCTGGACAATCTCATCGCTCAGCAGCGGGTTCCGGTCATGATTGGCATATCGATCGGCAATGGCGGGGGCGACGCTCAAGGAAGCGAACGGGGCCTGGAATACGACAC
>JBAUUG010000314.1:0-2334 GCA_049582585.1 Bryobacteraceae bacterium
GGCTCATCCACCGCTGCCACTGACCGTCGCATCACACCCGTCGGCCGGTTTGTCCGCGCCTATAAACTCGATGAGCTTATCCAACTGTGGAATGTCTTGAAGGGCGACATGAGTCTGGTGGGACCCCGGCCCCAGGCGCTGACCGACGCGGCGATGTATACAGACGTCGAGAAGCGAATGCTCACGGTCCGTCCCGGTATTACGGATGCAGCATCGATTGTATTCTCCGATGAAGGGGACATCCTCAAAGGCAGCGCCGACCCTGACCTTCTATACAACCAGATCATTCGCCCTTGGAAGAGCCGCCTCGCCCTGGCGTACATCGACCACCGGAATTTCCTTGTCGACCTCCGGCTGATCATTCTCACCGTCGTTGCTTTTGTCTCGAAGCCCCGGGCGCTCCGCGCGCTGGGATCTTTGCTTCGCGGCTGGAAGCTTGACCCGCTCGTCATCCGAATGGCTATGCGCGAGGACCCTCTCCTCCCATATCCTCCGCCAGGAGCCTCTGAGGTGGTTGCGGAGTACGGATGCGCCTCTTCGCTGAAGTGATGTTATGGGACTTGTGCAGTCTCGGAAAGTTACGAAGGCTGGGACACAACAACGATTTTGATCTCGGCGAGCTCTTCGGGCGACATGCGGTTGAATCGTTCATTGACCGGAAAACCGGATTCGATTTCCCGTTTCCCGCGCTGGTCGACTGTGCCCTCCCACGATAGAATTTCGTGGCCGGAGGCGGCATAGATAGATCGATACTCGCAGGCTCGCAGCCGGTTGTGGTATGCAAACCGATTGCCCGCAATCTTGTCCCATTCCGTGTCCGAATATTGAAGGAAGTTGATCGAACTGATCGATGGATCCTCGCGGCCGGAGTGGTCGCCGGGATTGATACTATGACAAGCCACGCCGTGCTTCGATAGCACTCTGCCGGCTTCGCTCAGCATACCGCCGATCGCAGGGGGCGGAACGTGCTCAAACACGTTATCGGAGAAATGCAGGTCTATGGTGCTTGCGGCAAGATTCGTTCGAGTCGCATCGGATGGGGCGTAGTACTTCACGTCAGCGAGCTTCATGAAGGCTTCCATAGTAGAAGCCGATGAAGAGAGACGATTTAGCCGCGCATCCAGCTCGCGATTTTCAGCGACATCGGAGAGCATCTCGAACACAGCTTCCTGCTGAGCCTTGATCTCCCCGAGCATGGAGGCCACAAGTTCCGGTCTTAAATAGCGGTGCGCATCAAACGTGTGCAGCTCTGTCGCCCCACACAGATAGAAACAGATTGGCGCCCCGAGCGCACGGCCGGTGCCTATCTCGAAAACCCGGAAGGATGGCCACGAACGAATGTCTACGCCTGCGCGCTTCAGCTGGACAAGGCAATTCTTTACTGTGGCAAAATGTCCTTTGAAGCCAATCCCACGGCGCAGAGAACCGAAATTTCGCTGAATGCCGTAGTAAAGCGCTTCGCCCGCGATCGGCAGCGCCGCACACAAGCGTTGAATATTCGCTTTAGTCTTCCAATTCACAAGATCATCGTATGACAGTCTGGATTGTTTGCCCCGGCGAGCCGTTGCCTATCGACGACGATGGGCAACGTATGTTGCGGGCGGGAATCCTGTCCATGGAACTCGTGCGCAGAGGTCATGAGGTAGTGTGGTGGACATCGTCGTTCGATCACTCCTCCAAACGGCATCGCACTCCTCACAGCGCGATGGCCGTGACACGGGAGGGGATTCGCCTGCAACTACTTCGCGGGATGACCTATTCCCGGAACATTGGAATTCCTCGTCTGGTCAATCACTTTCAAATGGCGCGAGAGTTCGAGCGCCTGTGTCGAACGGAGCCTGCGCCGGATGTAATGTTCTGTTGTTGGCCCACGATTGAGTTGGGTCATGCGGCCGTACGATATGCGAACGAGCGGTCTATTCCGATCGCGCTTGACGTGCGCGATCTGTGGCCGGATCTATATCTGGACGCCGTGCCGGCGTGGCTGCGCAAACCCGCGAAGGTGTTGTTGACGCCCTATTTCCGCGCCACGCAATTCGCTTTTGGCCACGCTTCCGCTATCGTCGGCATTTCTGAGCGATATCTGCAGTGGGGGCTGTCCTATGCCGGACGGCAGTGTCGCGCGCTCGATGCAGTTTTTCCTCTGGGTTACTCAGCGCCGGATCTGACTAACGCGCACAGTCCTGAAGATCGCGAGAAATTCCGGTCGCTGGGGGTTGACGAGTCGCGACTCCTGTGTTGGTTCCTGGGGTCTTTCGGCAATACGTATGATCTCGAACCGGTGATTCGAGCAGCTCGCAAGCTGAAAGAAGAAGGGGTGACGGACTGCCAGTT
>JBAUUG010000315.1:0-6556 GCA_049582585.1 Bryobacteraceae bacterium
ATTCCGTTAATACCGCCTCCGACCAAGGTGTTTAGGCCCTGAGAGCTGCCCGTCGGCTGATTGATTCCGTAAGGAAACGGATTGCTGACCAGATTCAGCGGAACGAAACCGTTATCCTGCGTAGCGACATAGGAAGTATTCGAGCTGTAACCAATCGATTGTCCGCCGTCATCGCCGATCAGCGCCGAAGGAGGCAGGAAGAATATCCCCGCACCGAGCCGGGCGACCAACCGGTCTGTAATCTTGTAAGCGATTCCCACCCGAGGCGCAAAATCATGATTGTTCGGGTACCAGCCGTAGCGGCCGTTTCCGTTGGTCCCGGCGTATTCGAACCCGCCAGTCAGTGGACGCCCGAATACCTGGCTAATGGGCTCGTTATAAAGGGGAGAAACTGCCGTGCTGATTGGGTTGACGACACCGAGATCGAAATACGTCAACCGGTTGTAACGTTCGGTGGCCGGGCGCTGGTTTTCGTAGCGGACTCCGGCATTCACCGTCAGTCTGGAATTTACTCGCCATTGATCCTGGATATAGGCACCGTAGCTGTGCAGGCTTTCCGCCGGATCTAGATTAATGCCCTGTTGTCCGCCGCTCGCGGTTCCGAGCAGCATGGAAGCGATCGAATTTCCGCTTTCGATAGACGTGCCGTTGAGGGCCATGCAGGGGCCGCTCGGGTTTGGGTCGCAGGATGTCTGCGCGCTGCTGAAATTGAAATTGCCCGCAGCCTCATTGATCACGTTAATCATCTGCACATCGAAATTCGCACCGAACTTCAACGTATGCCGGGTAAAGACCTTCGTGAGATTGACTTGGGCCGTGTCGGAGGTTCGGGCGAACCTCTCGAAAGTGCCGCTGCCCAGGCTCGAGAATCCATTGTCGGCGGAGACGTACGGAAATACAGGCGCTTGGAAGAGAGAATTGGGCAGGCCGATGGTGGATGCGCTCGCGACTCCGAATCCCTGCGAAATGTGCTGCTCCTCCCAACGGCTGTAGCTGACGTAGGAGTTGATCACCCATGTAGCGCTGGGCGTAACAGTGTCGTTGAGAGCAACTTGAAAGCCGTTGTTGTACTGATTGACTCCAGTATCCGCGCCATTACAGAAGAAACAAGGATAGACCTGATTTTGCCGGAAACGGTCGGACCAGCGCACGAACATTCGATGTTTTGTACTCTGTTCCCAATCGAAACGGGTGTCCATCTTATCGTTCACCCATTGGCCTGCAGCCTGCCCCGCGTAGTTATTTAAATCGCTCGCGCCCATGCCCGGACGGTTCGGCATTGGATAGAGATTCACAATCCTCTGTCCGACAGGGTTGATGAGATTGGACGGAATCTGATTCCCCACGAACGGCGTGCGCGTGTAGTCGTTGCCGGTGGTGTCGAGGGGTGTCGTCGTGAACGGGTTATAGATCAGATCAGGAGTGCCGTCGGCGTTCAGTACGCCGGCAAAATTGCCGTTCCGCTCGGCCAGGGTCGGAACAGTAGTGAGAATGGTTTGTGTATTCGGCTGTCGCAAGCCTTCGTATGCGCCGAAGAAGAAGAGATTCCAACGCTTCAGAATCGGCCCGCTGACGTTGCCGCCAAACTGGTTCTGTTTGAATTGCCCTTTCGGGAACCCGTATTTGTTGTTGGACCAGCTATTCGCGTCTAGCGCCGAATTCTGCAGATAATCATAAGCTTCGCCGTGGAATTGGTTGCTTCCGCCCTTGGTGATAAGAGTGACAATACCGGCTCCAGCCCGTTCGAACTGAGCGTCATAGGTATTCTGAACGATTTGCTGCTCCTGAACAGAATCCTGCAGCGGCGAAACCATTAGCCCGCCCCAATCGACCGCTTGAGACGGAGCGCCGTCGATGAGGATCTCCGCCTCACCCGTTCGGCCGCCGTTCAAGCCGAAATTGCTCGACATCTGATCGAGTGTTCCATAATTCTGCGTTTGACCGCTGCCGCTTGGCGCGGGCGTAGTGCCTGCCACGGCGAAAACAAAGTTCAGCGGATTGCGCGTGCTGTTCGGCAGTGACGCGAGTAGATGACTGTCCAGCGTGACGGAATGGTTCGCGGTCTCCGTATCCACCAGAACGGCGCTTGCAGTCACCTCAACTTTCTGCTGGGTGTTGCCCACCGTCAACGAGACGTTCACGCTGCTGTTCGTCTGAGCCTGAAGAATCAAATTATCTTGAATGTAAGTCTGGAACCCCGGCGCGGTTACCGTCAGTTGATACGTGCCGGGCAGCAGGTTATTGAACTGATAGGAGCCATCGTTTCGGGACGTGAAGTCGTGGACATCGTTGATTGCCACGTTCTTCAGCTCGACTTTGGCGCCTGTAACCGACGCGCCGCTGGGATCGGTAATGATCCCCGTGATTGAGGACGTAAAACTCTGGCCTTGAAGTAAGTGAGAAAACCCGAAACTCAGGACGATCGCTACAAGCGGACGCATCGGCGCATTCTTTACTACGTGGAAAAAGCGCACAAATCCTCCTTTTGACCCTCTGCAACTGTACTTCTGGTACCATATCAAACCTTAGGGCAGCGTTCAAGGAACTTCCGCTGAAGCTCTCATGAGAGTGATCTCGGGATCATTAGGTAGAATGCGCGCGCCCTCGTCCAGCAAATGCTGAGCGTCGGCAGCGCGCCCATGTTTCATGAGCACAAGAGAAGCCTGGCGGTACAGCTCTGGTCGCGTGGGTCGGGCTTCGAAGGCCGCCTCCAACGCCGATGCAGCATCCTGCTCGCGGCCCAGCGCCTGGAGCATCAGGAAATCCGCGAGATAGTAATCGCCATTGCGACCGTTTTTTGAAATCGCGTGCAATTGCGAGAGGCCGGCGCTCGCGTCTGAAACGTGAAACGTCGCAATGGCCAGATCAAGCCTGAGCTCATATGAATCGCTAGCGGCGCCCACCGCCTGAGCTAGGAAATCGGCGGCGAGCGAGTATTTTTCAGCTGCCAATAAGGCATCCGCGGCAGTCGTGAGCAGAGCGGCACTCGGTTTCAGAGTAAGAATCTTGCGAGCAGTGACTTCGGCCTCGGCAGTTTTGCCGTCGCCCAGCATGAGTTGCAAATATCGCACTTGGGCTTCGGCATTATCCGGATTTTTTTGAACCGTTCGTTCCACCCCGGCGCGATATCTGGCAAGCTGCTCGTCCGGCGAAAGGCTCAAGAAATCCACCAGGCCCGCCGGGTGCGGCGCTGCGGCTCTGCTGGGACCCAGCTCACGCAAGCGCGCGAACACCGGTTTAGCTTCGTCCGCTTGGCCCGCGTTCACCAGAGCACGGCCAAAATGCAGCAGTATGGTGGAATCGCGAGGCGCGAGCTCCGCAGCTTTCCGAAAATTCTCAAGCGCATCGGTGGGCCGCCCCAGTTTTGAATAGGTCTCGCCCAAACGATCGAGGATGGTGGGGTTGGTTGGATCCTGCCCGGCGGCAAACTCGAAATCGGACAGCGCGGCTGCCGCTTGCCCCTGGCGATACTTTAGTACGCCGCGAGCCAAGTGCGCAGCAGCGAGATCCGGGTTGAGCGCAAGCGCTCGATCAAGTTCCCGAAGCGCTTCGTTAGCGTTCGCCGGACCGTTCGCTATCCCCAGCTCATAATGCCCCACCGCGTCGTTGGGATGCTTTCGAACAAACCACTCCAGATCGGCCATGCCGGCATTCCTGTTTTCGCCGAGAGCGCTCTCGGCAAAAGCGTGCTCACGGCGGCCGACATCATCACTCGGCACGAGCTTCATGTATCGAGCCCAGGCCTGCTCGGAATCACCGAAGTAACCGAGATCCGCGGACGTATGCGCCAGTAACAGGTGAACGTCAGCGCGGTCAGGCGCAAGCCGCGCAGCCCTCGCCAGCAGCTCCAGTGCTATCTCTTTCTGATTCAACAGAGCGTCGACGGCGGCGAGATCATAGAGAACGTCGACGTTATCGGGTTGCTTCTCGATCGCCCGCTGAAGTACTTCGCGCGCGCGCTCCCGATGACCCGCGTGAGATGCGGCCAAGCCGAGATCATAGAGCGCATCGAAGTTTTCAGGAGAAGCTTCAACGGCGCGATCGAAAAAGATCTCAGCCTGCTCGTAATGTGAAACCGCGGCAAGAGCCACGCCAACTGAGAAGCTGAACCGAGGCTCATTCTTCGCGTCAGGGGAGATGAGCGCCAGAATATCGTCTGCTTCCTTGTCGCGGTGCAACTCATACAAGGCCTGCATTCGCAGCAGCATCACGTCCCGGCCCTGCTGCGTGTTTGCGGGAAGGCGATCGAGGTAGCTCAGAGCCTCGGCGGCGGATTTTCGCTCGAGTGCGATGCGCGCCAGTTGCACCCGCGCGTTTACCTGAGCCGGATCGAGCGCGAGCACTCTCGAAAATATCGGCCGCGCTTCATTCAGCTTCCCCGTTACGACGAGATGATTTCCGTAGTTGTTGAGCAGCGCGGAAGAGCGCGGCGAACCGGCGATGGCGCGGCGATATACTTCGTCAGCTTCGGGATATTTCTTCTCCTGATCGAGCACGACGCCGAGAAAGGCGAGCGCGGTCGCATCATTAGGCGTGTCGCGCAAGCGCGCGCGCAATATTCCCTCCGCCTTGAACAGATCGCCGCCTTGCAGCGCTGCCATGGCTTCAGAGAATGGGTCGCTATCCGCCGCAAGCGGCAAGATAACGAACAGTATCAATACGAAAATGCGGCCGAGCTTCATACATCATCAGCTTCGAAAACGATGCGTGCATCTCCCAAATAGATCTCATCTCCCGGCCTCAGCTGCAGACCGTGCGTTGCATCCTTTGGCACGTCGAGGCGCCTCCCGTCCCGGAAGACAAATGTGCCGCGCTGGCTCCCCGAATCATATAGGCGGAATTTGCCTGTCTCGACATCGTAGCGGACGTAAGCGTGTTCTCGCGAAACGGTAGTTTCGGTGTCTGCGAACGCAATCTCGTTGCGGCGGCGAAGCCCGCCTTTTTCTCCGGCCACTTCTTTCATGCGGCCGATATTCACGCGGTCCGAATGGATGGCGTACTCGCCGGCTTCAGCTTGACCACGGAGAATCTTCAATTTCGCATTCGGCCGAGCGTTGCGAATTTTCGGAGCGGAATTGTCTTTGAGACTTGCGTAGTCAATACGGAAAGGGCTATCGGCATCTTCGACTGCCGACACGCTTACATGAAACCCGGTAGGTATGGGGCAAGCAGCCTCGGCCAGGAGCGCTCGAACGGTTTGCTCCAGCTCATCACTCTGCTCAAAAGAGGCCTCAAACAAAGACTTTCGATCGCTGTCTCCAGTCCCTATGCAAATGGAAATAGCGTTATACGGAAAAAGGAATTGGCCTCCCCCTTTAGGCTGTATGTGATCACGAATATCTGCGAGGATGTCACGCCGGATCTCGAGCAGCTCGCTGCTCTTCGGCGCGCCCGAGACTCTGGACGACCAAGCCTTGACCTTTGCCGAGATCCAGAAATCGAGTTGGTCCAGAGATCTCATATGATGCCGAGCTGACGCGCGGCCGCCACGATTTCGCCCGCTATGGGAGCGGCCGCCGTCCCTCCATATTGTCCGTTTTCCACGAGAACCGCGAACGCGATCTGTTTTCCCGCTGTTCCGCCGTACGGGGCGAATCCAATAAACCAGGCGTGCGAGGGTGCCTTCGCTAATTCGGCAGTCCCCGTTTTTCCTGCGATCGCTATGGAAGAGGTGTTCAGCACCCGCCCTGTTCCTGAAGTCACGACACCCCGCATGTATCCTGCGATCTGATTCGCGAGAGAGGCCGACAGGAGCGGCTGCGGGGGATGCACGCGAGGATTGGTCTCATCGACGATCCAGCGTCCTTCCGGCGCATTCCCGCCGTTCGCGATTGTCGCAGCCACGCGAGCCATCTGAAATGGCGACGCAACCACCTGTCCCTGTCCGTAGGATGCTTGCGGAAGGAATTCCTGCAGCTTTTTCGCCGTATTCGGCTGCGCGACGGAAATGCCGAGCTTGGCGGCAGTGTCAAAAAGCATCGCTGCGCCGACGCTGTTCGCGCCTAATTGCGCGAAATAGGCGTTGCAGGAAACAATGATGCCCTTCTGAATGTCGACCGAGCCATGCGGCTGAGTATCTTTGATATCGTCTCGGATCTCGCGTTTCCAGACGAAATTTCCTACGCGGCCGCTGGGCAGGCGAATGCACTGATACCGCTGCTGCGCAAGTCCTGGATCTTTCCGCAGAGCGGCAATCGCGGTCACAATCTTGAAGGAAGATCCCGGAGGATACAATCCGAAGCGCGCGCGATCCAGCAAGTCCGTTCCGGGAAGCGGCGTTTGCGAACTCGTCTTCAGCGATGCGAATTGCGTTTGCGAGGGCCACGGATAGCTGACGGCCGCGAGCATGTCGCCCGTCGAGGGGTCCATGATCACGACAGCGCCTTTCTGTTTCCCCAGCTTTGCGAGATCCTTGCTCAGAATGCCCGAGACGCGCATCTCGAGGGCTGCATCAACCGCCATGTGGACATCGCGGGGACGCTCGAGGATCTCCTTTACAGCCCGGTTATCAGGCTCATATTTGTGACGAAGCAGTGGGATCAGCGCCCTGTAATCT
>JBAUUG010000316.1:0-1584 GCA_049582585.1 Bryobacteraceae bacterium
CCTTCGTTCAAGGACATCAACACTCTGTGGGCGGGAACCGACGACGGCCTGATCTGGTTGACTCGCGACGGCGGCAAGAATTGGGACACCATTACGCCAAAGGAATTGACGCCCTGGAGCAAGATCACCCAAATCAGCGCCTCACATTTCGATAATGATTCCGCCTACGCATCGGTGAGCCGTTTCCGCATCAACGACGAGCGCCCTTATATTTACCGTACTCACGATGGGGGCAGGAACTGGAAGCTGATCACTGCGGGCCTTCCGGAGTTCGGCTCGGTGAATACGATACGCGAAGATCCTGTGCGTAAGGGCCTGCTGTTTGCCGGCACAGAGAGTTCAGTGTGGCTATCGTTCGACGATGGCGATCACTGGCAATCCTTGCAACTGAATCTGCCGCATACCTCGATGCGCGATTTATGGATTCACGACGACGATCTCATCGTAGCCACGCACGGGCGCGCGTTCTGGATTCTCGATGACATCGCTCCGCTGCGGGAAGTCGCGGAATCGTTGGCCGGCAGCGATCATCTCTTTGCTCCAGCGCCCGCTTTTCGCATTCAGCGCGATACCAACACCGACACACCGCTTCCTCCCGATGAGCCCGCCGGCGCCAATCCGCCGGATGGGGCAATCATCGATTACTACCTGGCGCAAGCGTCTTCGGCTCCAGTAACACTTGAAATCCTTGATGCTCGCGGTCACGTCGAGCGCAAATTCTCCAGCGCGGACAAGCCCGAGGTTACCGAAGATGAATTGAAGAAACAACTCATTCCTCTTTACTGGCTGCGTCCCTTCCGCGCTCTGTCCTCCGATGCCGGCATGCACCGCTGGATTTGGGATCTGCACTATTCCGCGCCTGATGCCATACGCCACGATTACCCCATCGCCGCCATTCCTGGGGACACGCCCCGCTATCCGCTGGGCCCTAACGCTTTACCTGGGTCCTATACGGCGCGGCTCACAGTGAACGGAAAGAGTTATACCGCGCCGCTGATAGTTAAGATGGACCCGCGCGTAAAAACCTCGACAGCCAGCCTGAAGAAGAAGTTCGATCTTGAAATGCATCTGGCGTCGCTTTTAGGCCAGACTTCGAGTGCAGTATCGCAAGCTGGATCGATTCGCGAGCCGCTGCAAAAACTGACTGAACAAGCCGGCGGCCAAGCCCTCGATTCTCTCAAAGCATTCCAAAACAAGCTTGTCGAAGTCGCCGGAGCGCAGCCGGGCGTGGCACCCCCGGCCCCGGATGCAGTCACTCTGGCGCGAACGAACTCACAAGTCGCCGTATTATACGGCGAAGTTTGTCAAGCTGACGCGGAGCCTACAGCTTCGCAGTATGAGGCAGTAACTTCGGTAGAGGGCGACATATCGGATGGGATGAAGCGCTGGAATGAGCTCAAGAACTCAGATCTTCCGGTGCTCAATCGCGAGCTACGTAAAGCGAACTTGCCGGAAGTGCAAATCGAAGCGGGGCCGCACAAGGAAGAGGCTCTGTCGGATGAAGAATAGGGACCGGTGAACGGCCGTTAGTGTTTCGCGCCTTCAGCCCGACCGAAGCTGGCGCTGGCCGGCTCGCAAATTTCT
>JBAUUG010000317.1:0-5661 GCA_049582585.1 Bryobacteraceae bacterium
CTTCCTGTCGATCGGCCGTTCGCCGAAGCCGCAATCCGACCCGTGTGGAATCTTCCCGCGTAAACTTTGCGGATATCTCGAGTGCGGTGCCTCTGACATCGCTAAGAAAATTTGAGGATTCTGATTCGACCCTTTTGTTTCTGATCGAAAAACTCTTCCCCCGCAGCGCCTGCAGCTCAGGAAGCGGCTGCTGGCGGAGCGAGCCGTCCTCATCCAGGCTGAGAATTCTGGGCAGGGAATACACATGCGCCCACCCCGCCTTCCACGTCTCCCGCGCGCTGCGCGTTTCCGGAATGATGCCCATCGCGATCATCCGGCCTTTTTCGTCACGATAGGGCGTCGGGCTCAAAAAATGATTCACTATTTCGAGGCGCTTCGGATATTCGTGCTCGGGATAAAAACGCTCGTCCTTCCATTCACCAATCCAATAAGAAGAGCGGCCCGGCACCTCCGTGACAATCAGGATATGTTTCGCTCCCAAGGGCACAAACACCGGCATCTCCCAGAAGGTCCCCGAGCTCTCTTTGTTTCCCTGAAGCAGTTGTCTGAGAAACGTCCATTGGATAAGATCGCTCGATTTGTATAGGAGGGCCGTTCCTCCCACTTCGCGGATGCCCGATCCAACAATCATGTAGAACGAGTCGCCTTCAGTCCATACAAAGGGATCCCGAAAATCCATGTGTTTTAGATTTTCCGGAGGCCCCGCGATAAGCGGATTGTCCTTCGATTTTGAGAAAGAAACGCCGTCGTTGCTCGTCGCCAGGCAAATACTCGCCTTCTTCCCATCCACAGCGGTGTAGATGATTGCGAGTTGGCCCTTATACTCGATGACTGATCCGGACCAGCACCCCGCCGCATCCAGGCCCGGTTCTGGCGAAAGCGCAGGCCTGAGATGTTTCCACCGCATCAAGTCTGGGCCGGCCATGTGCCCCCAATTGATCTGCCCCCAATACGGTCCGTTCGCATTCTTCTGATAAAACAGGTGATACTGCCCTTGAAAACGAATCAGGCCGTGTGGCTCATTTGTCCACGCGCGCGGCGGCAGCGCATGATATGTGGGTCGATGCTGATCTCCTTTGAATTCCGCATTCGCCACGGCGAGATCCGGCTGCTTGCTGCCAGAGCCGCGCCGATGCGCTTGCCGGATTTCTGCCGCAGTCAACGGCTTCGCGTGGATCGAAACTTCATCCAACAAGCCATTTAGAACGCCGGTGGGGAACAAACCCTCAGAGTACGGGCAGCCATTTGTCTTTCCTGCAATCAGCTCCACGCTGTTCGCCGCCCGCACTCCGCCGCCTCTTCCCTCCGCGGAGCCAACTCTCAAGCCATTCTGATAGACAGACATCGCACCTGAGCGTTCCAAAGAGCCGGCCAGGTGAACCCATTCGTATCTCGGAACAGGCGCGGTCGAGACACATTGCCGCCACACACCGTCAACCGAGAGTTCCAGACGCAAAAACCCGTATGGATCCAACCCGAAGAAGTAGCCCGAATCCTGCCGGTCGTGCTGATTGATAAAGGCGGCATCCGAAACCGGAAAAGACTCGAGCGCAGCCCATAGTTGAATGGTGAACTCCTCTCCCAGCACCGGAGCCCGCGGCCCCGCGCGGCTGAACCAGACCGAGTAGCCGTCCAACCTGAGCGCCTTTCCTCCAATGCCGGGACGCCGCTCGATTTTGCAAGTCCTAGATGAGATCGTGTCCGCTATGCGGCTGATGCTGTCCGTCGCCGCTTCACCATCTCGATCGAAATCCCACCGTGCCAGCTCGCTTGAGCTGACTGACCTTTCCGCTGCCGATAAGATCATGCCGGCGCCTGCCGCTGAGCCCAGCAAGAACCATCGCCGCGGAACGGAGCCGGTCATTTTCTCGCGTCCAGCGCGTCCGAATCTTGCCCCGCTCCGGCTTTAACCAACCGAGCCGGCTCTCCATGCTTTCGGTTATACTCATTCAGCTCCCGAACCTTCGCGAACATGGCCGCCGCTTCTTCCGTCTTCCCTTCCCTCCTCAGCGCCGTCCCAAGCTGCGCGTAAACTTGCACCTTGCTCCCATCGATCTCGAGCGCCGCTCTCAACTGTTGAATCGCCTCATCCGTCTTCCCCTGTTGCAGATAGATTTTGGCCAGATCCACCCGCGAATACACAAATCGAGGATTCAAGCGCACAGATTGTTGAAGCGCCGCTTGAGCTTCAACGAACTCAGGATCGCCGGCGTGAACGCCCGAGCGGATTAACGATTCCGCCAAGAGATACTCCAGCGCCGCGTTATTCGGATCCTGGCGAATACGGTCCCTAAGCGCAGCCGTTGCCCGCGTCACTTCGCCTTGCTCTATGTAAGCCAGCCCGAGCCCGGCCGAAGCGGCGTCTTTATCGCCTTCGGATTGCCCTGCCCGCTCGAAATCTTTTTCAGCCAAATCGAATTTCCCCGACATCGCATAGATCACCCCGCGTTCCACCACCAGACCGTTCGAGCGCGGGAGATGACCCAATCCGATGTTCACAACCTCTAACCCCAAATCAAACGCGTTGTGATCTGCGCACAGCATCGCGAGATCTATATAGTTGCGCTCATCTTCAGGCTCGAGCGCCGTCGCTTCCCTTAGAGCATCTATGGCCTGCTGCGTTTTCCCGCTCCCTTCATACGCTTCCGCCAGCAGATTGTCCACTTCCGATGTCTTATGCCCGTGCGCCCGGAAATCGCTGAGCAGCGCAATCGCGTCCGCGAATCGCTTGGTGTGGACATCGCACAAAGCTAGGTTGAAACCGATATCGTAAGCGCCGGGGGAGCGGACCCTGACTGCCTCGAAGAACTTGATTGCATCGGCAAATTGCTCATGCTCCGCAAGCAGGTATCCCGCGCGGAATTGCCATGCCGGCTCAAGTTTGTCCACCGTCAACCTCTTGAGCTCGCGCGTCCCCGCTTCTATGTTCCCGAGCTGAAACTCGCACTCTGCCGCCATGACATCCAGCCGGCCATCTTTCTCCAGCCACGGCCCGGCTAATTTCAGATGCTCGATTGCGCCCGCGTAGTCTTTGCGGGCAAACGCCAGTTCCCCCATGTACATATTCACGACAGGGTCATTGGGCATTGCAGCGAGAACGGTCGCAAAATCCCGCTCCGACTCAGCCAATTGCTTGAGGCGCAGTTCGTTTATGGCGAGATTCTTTCTCGCCGGATAAAAGTTCGGGTCGATTTCGAGCGCCTTCTCGAACGTCCGGTTCGCCTCCGCCGTGCTGCCCTTGCCGGTGAGCGCGAGCCCCATCAAATTCAGCGCCTTCAAATCACGCGGATTCGTTTCCAGAAGCTGCCGAACCATACCCAGCGCGTCATCCCACGCGCCTCGCATCACGGCGGCTTCAGCCTGCTGATAGTTCGCCGCTGCCAAAGCTGAAACACTAAGCGCGGCAAGCAAAATCAGCTGTTTCAACATTCGCCCGCGCAACTTTCAAAACCGCGACCGTGAGGGAGCGGCACGCATACGCTTTCTTCTGCCACTAGTGTCCTGTCGCATTGAATCCGTTAGCATTCGATCGCAGCGCTCGGGACTGACGACTCCGTCCCAAGCGCCGCAGTGCCCAGTTGCAACGCAATTCTCATCGCGCGTGGACGGAGCCGTCTGTCCCTGCACATGCTAACCATACCGCCGCGACAGGCAACTAGGGCTTTGGACGGGCCCTGCCTCTTCTTAAAAATGTACCCGAATACTGAACTGCGGAGTCCGGGCTATATTAACGCCAGTAGCTCTTCCAAAGCTCCCGTCGGCAAGGTTCGTATCGAATCCTGTCAGATTGACTCGGTTGAACAAATTTGCGATTTCCGCTCGAATCTGGAGGTCGGCGCCCTCATGGGTGAACCAGGGAATATGGTTGTTCTTCGTGAAGCCGGCGTCCACCTGAGCGAATCCGGGCCCTCTGTATGTGTTGCGTCCCAGATTCCCTTCCACTCCGCAGGGCGCCGCAGTCGGACACGGGGAAGGAAAATCGGCTGCCGTAAACACGCCGTTCAAATACTGCGAGCGGCTGTAACCACTTGACGGAATATTCGTAAGCGGCGCGTTGGGCACGTCATAGAAAAAGCCGTCGGCGTTGTAATCGGCCGTCGACGTGAACACGGTTGCAGGAAGGCCGGCGGCGAATGTTCCGATGCCGCTTGCTTCCCACCCTCCGAGGAGAAGCTTACCAATTGCGCCCCAATTTCTCGGAGTGGGTACCTGGTAGACAAAATCGAATGTCAATTGTCTCGGAATGTCTTGCGAGGATATCCCGCGCTGGGCATTGATGTCGTATGCGTTTATCACAGCGGCGTTCTCGGAACCCTTGGCTTGTCCGGGTACTCCGCTCATTAGATCAATCGTCTTTGACCAGGTAAAGGCCGTTTTGAAAAGCAATCCGTGGCTCAGCCGTTTCGTAACAGCGAACGCCAGGCCCTCGTAATCCGAAGAGTCGCTGTTATCGGCGTAGTCGATGGACCCAAAATAGGGGTTCGGCCCGATGATTGCGCCATTGTTTACAAGCCGCTCTCCTACGTAGCGGTTTCGATCGATGATCGAGTACAGATCGACTCCTCTCGACCCGGTGTAATCCACTTCCACCACCCACTTACTTCCAAAACTATGCTGGATGCCTAAGAACCGGTTCATTGCGTATGCCAGTTGAAGACCCAGGCTAGCCCCGCCTACGTTGACCGTCACACCCGCCGGACCACCCCGGGCATTCAAGCCTACAGGCAAGGGAGGGACGGCGCAGTTGAACGGAAAGGTGGCGCTGGCGCAGAGCCCGAATACGGGTTGTGGACCCGGAGTGAAGACGCTCAAGTTAACCGAAGCGACTAGCGGCGGATTGCTGAATGCCGTATCGCTCCAGGTAGTATTGCCGCCTCGATCGATAAAAATTCCAAATCCTCCCCGAATCGACCAATCCGGGTGTCCCGCCGGCTGCCACGCGAAGCCGATTCTCGGAGCAATCCGCCCGGTTCCGCTATTGAACGCGTATTTGTCCTGTTTCACGTACGCGCCCGCTATTTCATCCACAAAGTTCGACCCCGCGCCAAGGAAAAGGTCCGCCCGATTTCCGTTTCGTTCGCTCGGATTAGCCAGGTATTCTCCTCGTAGACCCACGCTCAACGTGAGGTTCGGCTTAATTTTCCAGTCATCCTGGGCGAATCCCGCATAGTAGGTATCCACCCAATATCTATCTACATTCGCCTGGCCTCCCGTTTGCGGATTGTAGTCGAACCCATTTTCAAATTGCGGCGTGTCCGCGGCAAAATCGAACACGCTCTGGAACGTATAATTCGGCCGGCCCGCGTCAGTCGGCGTAAATGGCGCAAAATCCTGGTTATAGAAAATCTCAGCGCCGCCTTTCAGAGTGTGGTTGCCATGCACCAGGGACACCACATCATGCCAGTGAAAATCCGCTTGGGCGAAGACAGTCGGAGCGAAGCCCTCGCCGAAACCAGCCATGCCGGAGATTCCGATAGGAGGAACTTCGCACGTCTTGCACTCGAAGTAAGCCGTATCGTAAGTCATCCCGATGCCCGTCTCGTTGATTAGAGTCGGGGAGAAGGTATGCGTCCAGTTAACCGCTGCATAGTATCCCCGGTTAGGAACATCGAAGCTCCAGGTCGGCCTCGCATTGTCGCTTCCGGTGGTTTTTTTGATTGG
>JBAUUG010000318.1:0-2150 GCA_049582585.1 Bryobacteraceae bacterium
GGGCAATTCCTCGTGAAGAACGACGGTCGGCCGATTACAGTAATGCTCGATTTCCGAATCCTGGCTATGGCGGGGGCGATTACCATGATCGCGCTGCTTCTCTTCGGAATCTTCCCGGCTCTTCAGGGGTCAAGAATGTCGGCAGCGACCTGGAGCAGGCCAGGGGCGGGCGGATTGGGTCACTCGCAGGGACACAAATGGAGCGCCGGGCGCGTGCTGGTGATAGCGCAGATGGCAATGTCGGTCGTGCTGGTGATGACGGCGGTCATTTTCACGCGGAACCTGTTATCGATTCAATCGGTCGATCCTGGTTTTGACCGGCGCAACCTGATCCTGTTCGGAATTCGGCCCGGGACCTCGGGTTACGACAAGGCGCGGCTGGCATCGTTCTACCGGAATCTGGAACAGCGGCTGGCCGCCACCCCCGGCGTGACGGGGGCCGGCATGGCGTCTATACGGCCCATGAACGTCGGAGGCTGGTGGGAGGATGTACGGCTGCCAGGCCAGAGTGCGCTGAGCAACGTCTCGATCAACGGTGTCACGCCTGGATATTTGCCGCTCTTCGTTCCACGCATGGTGGCTGGGCGGAACATCACTCGCGCGGATATCGACAGCGGAGCGAAGGTGGCGGTATTGAGCGAAGATTTGGCGCGCAGACTCGGAGGACCAAGTGTTCTGGGAAGGATTATCGAATTTTCCGATGTTGCTCCCGGCGTGAAACCGCAGCAGTTCGAAATCGTGGGAATCGCACCCGTGATTGCCGCCACGTCGATGAAGGTGAGGCCGTTTGCGGTGTGGCTGCCGATTGACAAAGACCGCCCGGAACTCACCGTTGTGTTACGGACGGGGCGGCGGCCGCAGATTGTTTTGCCTGCCATTCGTCAGACGATGAGCGAAGTCGATCGCAACCTTCCGCTGGTGGATGTAGTAACCATGGAAGAACAGATTGCAAAAGGTCTGCTGCGTGAGCGGATGTTTGCGACGCTGTGCACGGGATTCGGGGTTTTGGCGCTGGTGCTTTCTGTGGTGGGACTCTATGGTGTAATCGCCTACAGCACATCGCGGCGGCGCGGTGAGATCGGCGTGCGTCTCGCGCTCGGCGCGATGCCGCGGGACGTAATTTCGATGATACTGCGCGAAGGGCTGGGCCTCACCGTATTCGGAATGCTGATAGCAATACCCGTTGTATGGCTTGGCGCCCGATACATAAAGAAAATCTTGTTCGATATGAAGCCACTGGAACCTGCATCCATCACACTGGCTCTAGGGATTCTGCTTGCGGCGGCATTGGTTGCGGTAGGCATCCCGGCTCTCCGCGCATCCGCCCTGGAACCTGCTCAGACACTGCGGCAGGAATAGCGCGCTCTATTGGCCCTTACTCCCCTTTCACAGCATAGCCTTCGCAGGTTGCCCCTTCACATACGTCCTTCGCGGGCGAAACCGGCAGCAGTGATCCGATAGACAAAATTCTCTCCCACACCACTGTCGTCGAGCCTCGATCCGACGCGAACGCCCCCTATTTTTTCGATCGCCTTCTGCGACCGCAAATTCCCTGGTCCAACGGCTAAGAAAACGCTGTTCACGAACTGGAAGGCGTGCCTCAGCATGAGATGTTTCATTTCCCTGTTGTAGGCGCCGCCCCAATGGGACCTAGCCAAGAACGTCCAGCCGATTTCGATTTCGCTCCTTTCTTTCTCGTATCGGTAGTATCGCGATGACCCGATCACCCGGCCATTTTTCAAGTCAATAACGAGAAACGCTCCACCCGATTCCAACGCACCGCGAAAAAATTCGCGGAAAACCTCTTCTTTGTAGCGATCGCTATGGGGATGTTGTTCCCAGATGAGCGGGTCCGCGGCCACCGCGTAAAGATCGTCGAAATCCTCAGGTCGAAGGGGTCTGAGCTCGAGAAGCTCGCCTTTCAAAGTGGGTTGCAGATCAAAAGAGATGCTGCTTTGTTGCTCTTTCATAAACCAGTTTCGCCGCGGCGATATCCTCCACTGCTACGCCGAGCGATTTGTAGATCGTGATGCGGCTTTGCGGCTTCGGCTTCGTGCCGGCGAGTATCTCACCTAATTCGGCATAGATTGCTGCGCCGGATTGAATGATTTCGCCGGATTCGCGCATCGCAGCTTCGCGCGATTCCACGA
>JBAUUG010000319.1:0-1976 GCA_049582585.1 Bryobacteraceae bacterium
ATATGATCTGGTCGGCCTGCAAACCGCGATTCTGAACCAGTTCGGGACCAAGCTCGATGCGGGTGAGCTGAATGGATTGAGCCGTCGCGACATTGAAGAGAAGGTCAACGATCTGTTGCTCGAGCGGTACGACGAAAAAGAGCGCATGATCGGCCCGGATAACCTGCGGCAGGCCGAGCGCATCATCATGCTCAACGTAGTCGACAACCAGTGGAAAGACCACCTGTTGTCGATGGACCACCTGAAGGAAGGCATCGGTCTACGCGGATATGGTCAGAAAGATCCGTTGATCGAGTACAAGAAAGAATCTTTCACCATGTTCCAGGACATGATGGATCGAATCGAAGACGAGACCATCAAGTACCTGTACTTCATGCGCATCGAGAGCGGAAATATGCCGTTGCCGTATCCGGAAGCACAGGAAGAGGACGAGGAGGATGAGGAAGAGAGCAAGCCGGAGATTTCCGCTGCGCAGTTGGAAGCTCAGCAGCGTGAAGCGCAGCAATCCGTGCTTGATCTGACAAGAAATATTCAGCGAAAGAAAGACAAGGAATTGGCGGATCTCCAGTTCACCGGCGCGGATGGCAATGGCAATCAACCGAAGCCTGTTAACAAGGCCGCCAAAGTCGGCCGCAATGAGCTGTGCCCATGCGGCAGCGGAAGGAAGTACAAGAAATGCCACGGCGCTGCGGCCTGATCCTCGGCTGCTTACTCTTTGCCGGACTCGTCTTTGCCGATGATCAGGCGCTGTGGCGTGAATACGGGCTGGTCCATTCGGAATCGAGCGAGCTGGGCAAGACTACAGTTACGAAGTACCAGATGAAAGATGTCACGGGCGCGCTCGCCGCCTGGGAATGGCTGCGTTCCGACAAAGGGCGCATCTGCGATTTGGCTTCATTTTGCACCATAGATGGAGATCAAACGGTGATCTCTGAAGCCAACTTCGTTTTGAAGTTCCAGGGGGCGATCCCGAGCAAGGCTCAATTAGACGCATTGCTTCAGGGATTGACCAATAAGCGGGACAGCTCGCTTCCAGCGATTCTGACCTTTTTGCCGAGACAAGGTCTAATTCCGGATTCGGCAAGATACGTGCTAGGGCCTGTGTCGCTCAAGGCGTTTGCGCCTGAGCTGGGCGCGGCGAAACCGGGTTTTGATCAGGGTGCGGAAGCTCAAACAGCTGAGTACAAGGCCGGCAACAGCGCTACCCCGGTCCATTTAGCAATTTTCTACTATCCCACTCCCGAAATGGCTCGGCTCCACTCGGCCGAGTTGAAAGCCATCGCGGGTACTCACGTAAAGCGGTCGGCCAGCCTTGTAGCGGTGGTCTTCGGGTCGGCGACGGACGATCAAGCCGATACGATTCTCAGCCGCATAGAGTACGAAGCTAAAATTACCTTGAGCGACATTCCCCCGCCCAGCCCGATCAAGCCGCTCTATCGATTGCTGCTTAATATCATGTACTTGAGCATTGTACTTTCAGCGATTTGCCTCCTTGCCGGCCTGATCTACGCGGGCATGAGAATCTATCGTCGAAGGTATGGCACGCTCGAGGCGGACGAGGCCATGACGACTTTGCACTTGACCTGAGATCAGGTTCGCAACTGCCCGTAAGCAGAACATAAAGCAGTTATTTAGCGCTGCGCGACACCCGTTTTCCACAAGAAAAACACGGTTTTCTCACAGAACCGGGTAAAACATCTTTCATCGTAAACGGTTTGCTCTGCATCACTTAGGGTGATTAATCCGATCGCGCAAAAATGCCCTTGACTTCACCCCCCACTGGCCCTAAACTCCAATCACAAACAGGTTTCTACGGTTGCGATACCGTCGGATCTGATTCTCCCATCAAACGTAACCTCTGGTGCGCCAGAGGCGGGAAAATGCTCATTCGCGAGAATGAGCATTTTCTTTTGGTTACGCCTAATTCAGGGCAGTCATGAGACCTCGCCCTCCGAGTAACGCCGACACGCCTCAGA
>JBAUUG010000320.1:0-2685 GCA_049582585.1 Bryobacteraceae bacterium
GGTCACATCGGTGAAAGTGCCATCTCCATTGTTGTGATAAAGCGTGCCGTGTTCGCCCTTCAAGCCGATCGGACCGCAAAAGACTTTTAGTCCCTGATAGTCGCAGACAGGCGCGGGCTCCTTCAGAGAAAGAGAATGGATGTCGACGTAGCCAGTCACAAACAGATCCAGGTAGCCATCTGCATCGAAGTCGCCGAAAGCGCTCCCCGTGTGCCAGGCAATGTTCTGGCTCAAACCGGCGGCTTTCCCTACCTCGGAAAATGTCCCATCGCCATTGTTCTTATACAGCAGATCGCGGCCGATTGTCGTGATCAGGATGTCCGTGTAGCCGTCGTTGTTGTAATCCGCTGCGTTCGCGCCGGTGCCCCAATAGATGTTCGATAGGCCGGCCTTTTGCGTCACGTCCTCGAAATGCCCGTTGCCCAGATTCTTGAAAAGGTAAACTCCATTTCGCGAAGGCGCCGGCTCTTCTCCGGCAACTAGTTTCCGTAGATCGTCCATGCTCGAGCCGTTCACGATCAGCAGGTCCATCAGCCCGTCATTGTTGTAGTCGAGCCAAGCCGCCCCGCTTCCATTCGCTTCCGGAATCCATCGCTTCTCGGGTCCTCCGCAATGCATGTCTGCGCGGATTCCCGCCTCACGGGCTACTTCTGCGAATTGGATTGCCGGCTTGTCGCCGGGCAGGCAGAGAAGCACGGCAATAGGAAACGCCGCGAGCGCCAGCGCGCCGGCCATGCGGCTTACGAACATAGCTTCTGGTCTAGATATAACATCGCGAACTTTATGCTAATTTACGACCATGGCGCTAGCGCTCACCGCGCTATTTCTTCTCTTTGCGCAGTCGGGATCGACTGCCTCCGACGTGCGCGTAGAGGCGCTGCACGACGAAGCACAGGCTGCGGAAGCTCGTGGAGACTTATCGTCTGCAATTTCCAAGTATGAGTCCATCCTGCGCTTATCCCCTCGGCTTGGCCCGGCGTACAACAATTTGGGAGCTCTGTATTTCAAACTGCGCGACTATCCCAAGGCCGCCGCGGTCCTCGAAAAAGGCTTGAAAGTGGATCCCGCCATGGCGTCTGCTTCCGCATTGCTGGGAATGTCCCTTTTCCAAATGGGGAAATATGCCGAAGCGCGTCCCCGGCTCGAGCAGGTGCTGCGCTCGAATCCAAATGATAGAAACGCCGAGTTGATGCTGGTCAACGATCTAACTAAGCTTGGTGAATTCGAAGCGGCAGCGGAGCATCTTCAACATCTCGCCAAATTGGAGCCGCAGGATCAGCATGTCTGGTACCTCCTCGGAAAAGTCTACACGCAGCTTGCCCAGCAGTCGCTCGCCAAGATGAACGCAATCGACCCGAACTCGGTGTGGGCTCACGAAATATCGGGGGAAATCATGGACGGCATGAAGAACTATGACGGAGCACTCATCGAGTACAAGAAGGCGGTAGAAATCGCGCCGCGGCAGCCCGGCGTTCATTTCAAACTCGGCGATCTATATTGGAGCCTCTCGCAATGGGACAACGCGACACAACAATTTCAAGCCGAGCTCGCCATCGATCCCGGAAACTGCATGGCGGAATGGAAGCTGGGCGATGTGCTTCTGCAGCAAAGCACAAATCTTGAAGAGGCGTTGGCCGATGTGGACAAGGCATTGGCCATGTGCCCCAACTTGATCGAGGCTCGAGGCGACCGCGGACGTCTATTGCTGAAGCTCCATCGCGACCAGGAGGCCATCGCCGATTTGCAAGCGGCCGCAAAAGCTGCTCCTGCCGAACCGACGCTTCACTTTTCGCTCGCTCAGGCTTATCGCGCACTCGGTCAAACCCAGCAGGCCCAGCAGGAAATGCAGATCTTTGCCAAGCTGGACGCCGACGCCCGCGCCGCAAGCGCGCAACAAGCAGAGCAGGCAATCAAAAACAAAGACACCGCCCGCTAACGCGTTGAACTCGTCCCCGCCATCGCGGCATATCGCTCAAATTCAACTTTGGCCTTATCGCTCAGCCCTTCCTTCCGGTATACCTGGGCCAACATGTAATGCAGCGATGCGTCCTTGGGCCTCAATTCAACCGCCTTCTCCAGTTCCTCTTGCGCTTTCCCCGGCTCATTTAGATGTAAGTAGGCCTTCCCCAGTTCCCGCCGCGCTCTCAGCTCTTCAGGGGCGATTCGGATCGCCTGAAGCAGGTAGGGAACCGCTTCCTCCACTCGATTGTCGTCCATCAGCAGGCTGCCCATATCGATAAACGGGCCCGCGTCGCTCGCCCCGCTCTCCTTCTGCCACGCGATTGCGTTCAGATATGCCGCTTTCGCCTCGTCATTACGAGCGAGCCCCGCGTACGACAATCCAAGGTTATCTTCCGCTTTGACATTCTTCGGTTCCAGCTTCAGGCACTCCTTGAACGCGCTGATCGCCTCTTCAAACCTGTTCTCGTTATACTTGGTGCGTCCCAGGTAATACCAGCCCTGCGCGTCTTTCGGATTCCATTCCACCGATCGCGTAAACCATTTGTCTGCATCCCTGTAATCGTTCAGCAAAACATAGTCGCACGCGACCACCTTTAGATCGAATGCGCTAGGCGCGTGATATTTGGCGCCCTCGGTAAACTCTGCGAGCGATGCCTTCGCGTTCGCCTGCCGAAACAGGATCAATCCGAGCAGAAAGTGCCCTTCCGCGGAGTTCGTGTGCTC